>JAZOTA010000058.1:0-11561 GCA_045657425.1 Eubacteriales bacterium | reverse complement strand
AATTCAAAATGCAAAGCATTTTTATTACCGATAATATATTTTTCGGGGACATGCGCCTCGAAAAATATACCTTGGATGTTCGCGAGTGTCGAGCGAATGGGGTCCCCACAAAACCTGTTTTGTGGGGTATAGGCGAGGCGCGAGGCGCGTGCGCACGAACATCACAAAAGACGACCGAAATGCTTGCATTTCGCGTCGAGAGCGTAGCGACTACGGGGTCCCCGAAAATGCAAAGCATTTTTGGGGTAATCAAATGTGCGAATTCTTATCGATAAAGAACGGCTTGGTTTCGTGTCCCGAAAGGACTCTGCCGTCGCGGATGACGACGTTTTTATCGGTGATAACGCAATTTAAGTATACGTTTTCGCCGGTCAAAGTGTCCTGCATAATGATACTGTTTTTGATGTGTGTATTCTTGCCGACCTTTACGCCGCGGAAGAGGATGGAATTTTCAACCGTACCCTCGATAACACAGCCGTCTGCGATAAGAGAATTACGCACGATCGCACCCGTAACGTAGGATGCAGGCGCAGAGTTACGTACCTTTGTGAATACGGGACGGTGCTCGACCGAGAAGATAGAATTGCGTATTTCGGGATCGAGAAGATCCATACTGCAACGGTAATAATCCGAAAGCGAACGGACGGTTGCGAAATAGCCGTCGAATTTAAAGGTGCGGATGTTATGGAATTTGCAATTGCGGACAAGAATATCCTTGGTGAAGCTTGTATATCCTCTTGCAATTGCATCGGTGATAAGCTCTTCAAGATATTTTCTGCCGACGACCATAATGCGGACACAGACGTCCTCAAATCCGTTCTTGAGTCCCTGATATTCGCCGACCTCGGTGACCTTGCCGTTTTCATCCGAGCGGACTATCGTCAAGGTGCGCGAGCTATCCTGCGAAACGTAGCTGCTCTTGACACCGAGCGTGATATCCGCATTGGTTGATACGTGCTGATTAATCATTGCCGAAAGGTCGATATTGCAAACAGTGTCGCAGTCGGATAATACTACGACCTCCTCCTTACAGCCCGAAATAAAATCGCGGATGCTTATTAACGCTTCAAGGCGTGTGCTGTAAAGAAAATTGCTTGAGTTTGCAAATGCCGTGATATAGGGCGGAAGGATTTTGATACCGCCGTGACGACGTGCAAGGTCCCAATCCTTACCGGAACCGATATGGTCCATAAGCGATTGGTAGTTATAGTGAGTGACGATTCCGACGTGGCTGATGCCGGAATTCACCATATTGGAAAGTGCGAAGTCGATTAATCTGTAACGGCAGCCAAAGGGCACGGATGCCATTGTGCGCTGCTTGGTAAGCTCATATACGCTTTTTTCGTTAATGCTTGAAAAGATGATTCCTACTGCGTTCATTCCGCGTTACCCCCTTTTTGCCGAAAGCTCGGCAAGCATTTCCTTGCCGCAGATCACTCCGTCGGGCACGTTAACGCCCGAAGGAACGTTAAGACCGCCGCCGAGGAGCGTGATGCCCTTTGCATCTGCGATATTTTTACCGATAGTCGCTTCCTTGCCGATGACGGTATCCGAGTCGACAACCGAATAATCAACCGTTGCATCGGATTTAACTGTTACGTTACCCAAAATTACGCTGTCGCGGACGGTTGCGCCCTTTTCGACGACAACGCCTGCGGAAAGCACCGAATTGATAACCGTTCCGTAAATCTCACAGCCCTCGGTGATGACCGAGTTGCTGATTACCGCGCTCGAGCCGACAAAGTGGGGCGGAAGCGCTTCGTTACGGGAAAGGATGCGCCAGGATTTATCCTTAAGCGGAAGTGCGGGGCGAGAGCCCAACAGATCCATATTCGCTTCCCAGAGCGAATCGATAGTTCCGACGTCCTTCCAATAGCCCGAAAATTCAAACGCAAAGAGTCTTTCACCTGCATTGAGCATTGCAGGGATTATGTTCTTACCGAAGTCCTTTTCGCTGTTCTCGTCTGCTTCGTCTGCTTCGAGATAGGAAAAGAGCTTGTCCTTGCTGAATACGTACACGCCCATAGAAGCTTTTGTGCTCTTGGGTTCCTTCGGCTTTTCGGCAAATTCGGTGATACGAAGATTTTCGTCGGTGGTCATAATACCGAAACGAGATGCCTCCGAAAGCGGAACGTCAAATACTGCTATCGTACAGTCGGCATTGTTCTTTTTATGTGCCTCGATCATTTCGGCATAATCCATTTTATAGATATGGTCGCCCGAAAGGATGACGACGTATTCGGGATCGAACTTGTCGATGAATTGCATATTCTGATATATTGCGTTTGCGGTGCCCTTATACCAGTCGGCACGCTTTTGCGCCTGATAGGGCGGAAGAGTCGTTACGCCGCCGAAGGTTCTGTCAAGGTCCCACGGCTGACCGTTTCCGATATAGCCGTTGAGCGCAAGCGGTTGGTATTGGGTAAGAACACCTACAGTGTCGATACCCGAATTGATACAGTTGGAGAGCGGAAAATCGATAATGCGATACTTGCCGCCAAAGGGTACGGCGGGCTTTGCGATGCGTTCGGTAAGCAAATAAAGTCTGCTTCCCTGTCCGCCTGCAAGCAGCATTGCGACCGTTTCTTTTTTAGTCATCATACCAGATATTCTCCTTTTAATTCTCTCCGCTTTTAAAAAAGCAGAGCAAAATTTTTAATCCCCTCGCGGCGATCGGCGTGTATTTTCCTTTCCCTCTCTCCGCGTGGGCGTTATGTTAATTTAATTTCTTGCAATTGTAAGTGATAACGGATATTCAGGTCAAACCAAACCCAAATACAATTTAATTAGTATATTTATGCGGAAAGCGAGGTGTCCTCTATCGCGTATACCGTATCGAATGCGTCGCCGTCGTCGGAATACGGAAGCCACCCTTGATCAAACGCATAGACAAGCAAAAGCGTTATTGCGCCCAGCATAAAAGCCGCGAATATGCGAACAAAGGCCTGATAATATTTTTTTAGGAACAATCCATTCACGGCAAAATACCCCCTTATAATTTTTCAATCTGTATTGTACCACCAAAAAATGCCAAAATCAAGTGAATCGACCGAAAAAATGCTTTTTCTACATTTAAATATATATATATTAAATAAATTTGGCAATTTTCGGTTATTTTTTAAAAAAAGGTATTTACAAATTGACTTTTGTGTGTTATATTACTTTGGAATGCGGACTTGCACGGTTTACGGATACACGGGTAAATATTCCCGACTTCACCAGCCGTTTGCCGAGTTTGTTCCGTGAATAATATTTTTTTGAAAGGTGAAACACCATGATCACAAAGGAAAACAAGCAAAACATCATCAAGACCTTCGCAGTTCACGAAGGCGACACCGGTTCTCCCGAGGTTCAAATCGCTATCCTCTCCAAGAGAATTGCAGAGCTCACCGAGCACCTTAAGAAGAACCCCAAGGACAACCACAGCCGCAGAGGTATGCAGCAGATGATCGGTAAGAGAAGAAAGTTCCTTAACTACCTTCTCAAGAACGATATCGAACGCTACCGTTCTATTATCGAACGTTGCGGCATCCGTAAGTAATTTCGAACTTGTTCGAAATTATTTAAAACGGACTTACAAAAGTTTCTGTGATCAACACCTCGGTTTTCTTTCACGATTTCCGAGGTGTTTGGTTGCAAAGACAAAAAAACAGGCATAATAACGAAAAGGCGATTATTTGGAGTTTAGCAGTTAACTGTGTGCCGAAAAGGTTCGGCGTGCACTTAAATGTTAAACTTTCAAGAAAAATTGCCTTTCGGTATATTTTAAAAAAAGAAAGGAAAAAAAGAAATGTTTAACAACTTCAGAACGTTTAACTATGAGCTTGCCGGCAGACCCTTGGTTATCGAAACCGGTAAGCTTGCACAGCTTGCAGGCGGCTCCTGCTTGGTTCGCTACGGCGAAACCGCAGTGCTTGCAAACGCAACAATGTCTGCCGCTCCCAGAGACGGTATTGACTTCCTTCCCCTCTCGGTTGATTACGAAGAACGTCTTTACGCTGCAGGTAAAATCCCCGGCAGCTGGAACAGACGTGAGGGCAGACCTACCGAGCACGCTATCCTTGCATCGCGTGTTATCGACAGACCTATCCGTCCCCTTTTCCCCAAGGACCTTCGTAACGACGTTGTAATTTCGCTTACCGTTATGTCGGTTGATCCCGATTGCTCGCCCGAAATCTCGGCGATGATCGGTGCATCTATCGCACTTTCCATCTCGAACATTCCTTGGAACGGCCCTATCGCAGGCGTTTTCGTTGGTCTTGTTGACGGCAAGATCGTTATCAACCCCACCGCAGAGCAGAGAGCAAAGAGCGATCTTGAGCTTACCGTTGCAGGTAGCAAGAACAAGGTCGTTATGATCGAAGCAGGTGCTAACGAGGTTGACGACGACACCATGTATGAAGCTATCATGAAGGCGCACGACGCTATTAAGCCCATTTGCGACTTCATCAGCGAAATCCAAGCTGAAATCGGCAAGGATAAGTTTGAATATCCCTCTTGCGATATCGACCACGATATGTTCGATAAAATCGAAGCTATGGTTGGCGAAGACGTTAAGAAGGCTCTTGACACCGATGACAAGAGAATCCGCGATGCGGCTCTCCAACCCATTTACGAAAGAGTTTACACCGAGCTTGAGGAAGAATATCCCGAAAGCAAGGGTATGATTGACGAATGCCTTTACAAGCTCCAGAAGCAGATCGTTCGCAGATGGTTGCTTGACGAAAAGAAGCGTGTTGACGGCAGAAGAATGGACGAAATCCGTCCTCTTAACGCAGAGGTTTCGCTCCTTCCCCGTACCCACGGCTCGGGCCTTTTCACCAGAGGTCAGACTCAGGTTCTTACCATCGCAACTCTTGCACCCGTTAGCGAAGCACAGCTTCTTGACGGCATTGACGAAGAAGAAACCAAGAGATATATGCACCACTACAATATGCCCGGTTACTCGGTTGGCGAAGCAAAGGCATCGAGAAGCCCCGGCAGACGTGAAATCGGTCACGGTGCGTTGGCTGAACGCTCGCTCGTTCCCGTTCTCCCCTCGACCGAGGAATTCCCCTATGCTATCCGTTTGGTAAGCGAAGTTGTTTCCTCCAACGGCTCTACCTCGCAGGCATCGGTTTGCGGTTCTACCCTTGCGCTTATGGACGCAGGCGTTCCCATTAAGGCTCCCGTTGCAGGTATTTCCTGCGGTCTTATTACCGAAGGCGACAGCTGGGATACCATGATCGACATTCAGGGTCTTGAAGACTTCTTCGGCGATATGGACTTTAAGGTTGCAGGTACCAAGAAGGGTATTACCTCCATTCAGATGGACCTTAAGATCGACGGTCTTACCCCCGAAATCATCAAGCAGGCTCTTACCACCACCCACGAGGGCAGAAATTATATCCTTGACGAAATCATCACTCCCTGCATTGCTGAACCGAGAAGCGACGTTTCGAAGTACGCTCCCAAGATGATCTCCACCAAGATCGATCCCGAAAAGATCCGTGAGGTTATCGGCTCGGGCGGTAAGGTAATTCAGAAGATTTGCGCTGATACCGAATGTAAGATCGATATCGAGGACGACGGCAGCGTATTCATTGCGGCTATCAATAAGGACAACGCTTACAAGGCATTGAAGATTATTGAAGCTATCGCAAAGGATCCCGAACCCGGCGAAATCTTCTTCGGTACCGTTACCCGTATTATGAACTTCGGCGCGTTTGTTGAAATCGCTCCCGGCAAGGAGGGCTTGGTTCACATTTCCCAGCTCGATAAGAAGCGCGTTGCAAAGGTTGAAGACGTTGTTTCCATCGGCGACACCATTAAGGTTATCGTTTCCGAAATCGACGAAAAGGGTAGATTAAATCTTTCGAGAAAAGACGCTCTTGACGTTGTAGAAGATATCTAATTTAATAAAAAAGTTATTGCGAGAGAACAACTTTTAAAAAAGTTTTTCTCTCGCGCTCTTTTTTCAAAAGCTTTCAATATAATTATTTTAATGACCGTAATTGCTTCGGTCATTTTTATTTATTATACCATACCTATCGCACGAAAATCGTCCCATATTTTTCTATGATTTTTCTACGGATTTTCTACGGAACGTTTATTTAATGTATTTTGTAAACGGGCGATTCGTGAATCGCCCCTACGGGTGGGAATTTATAGGTTTGTTTTGATGAAATAGCGTTCGATTTATTTGTTACGTTTCGGTGTTAAAATCGATATAACGTATAAAACTGTAGGGGCGATTCACTTTCTCGCCCGCACGAAACAAATACAGCAAACGCAACAATTTAATCACAAACGCAATCGTTACGAATTGGCTTCCCCTTGGGGGGAAGCTGTCGCCGTAGGTGACTGATGAGGGGATCGTTAACTTATTTAAAGATAAATACAACGATGCTTCGCATCTACCCCTCATCCGTCATTTTCTGAAGAAAATGCCACCTTCCCACACCCACCCCAAAAACGACAAGCGTTTTTGGGGACCCCGTTCGGGGGGAGGCTATTATGACCGAAACCGCAATGAAATAAAACGGGCGTAAAATTAAACCGTACCATACGGGCGATTCGTGAATCGCCCCTACGGGTGGGAATCGTTTCGGTTGTTTCACAAATCGTTGCGCAAATCGTTCTGCTATGTTACGGGCGATTCGTGAATCGCCCCTACGGGTGGGAATTGTTTCGGTTGTTTCACAAATCGTTGCGCAAATCGTTCTGCTACGTTACGGGCGATTCGTGAATCGCCCCTACAATTCACTTATTACTTCATTATTCACTTGACTATCGTAAATCGTTTTGTTATAATAATTCTGAATAAATATAGGTATACTGTTTGGGAGGAGGTTTTTTATATGTTTAAACGTGTATTTTTGGTCGTTTTGGACAGCGTTGGTATTGGACACGCAACCGATGCGGCGGATTTCGGTGACGAGGGCGCGCACACCTTAAAAAGCGTTATGACCAAAAGACCTATTCTTCCCAATCTTACAAAGCTTGGGTTATTTAACATCAAGCGTGCGGAATTAGGCGAATTTGCGATTCCCTCTCCCATTGGCATTTACGGCTATGCCGTTGAAAAGAGCCGCGGCAAGGACACCACTGTCGGACATTGGGAGATTGCAGGTGTTGTTTCGGATTCTCCACTGCCCACCTACCCGAACGGATTCCCCGATGAGGTCATTACCGCATTTGAGGAGGCAAACGGAGTTAAAGCCCTTTGCAATCTTCCCTATTCGGGCACAGAGGTCATTAAGGACTACGGCGAGGAGCATTTAAAGACGGGCAACCCGATTATTTACACCTCGGCGGACAGCGTTTTTCAGATTGCGGCGCACGAGGAGGTTATTCCGCTTGACCGTCTTTACGAGATGTGCAAGAGTGCGCGTGCGCTTCTTAAGGGCAAACATGCTGTCGGCAGAGTTATCGCAAGGCCTTTTCTTGGCGAATGCGGTTCGTTTTACCGCACGGGAAATCGGCACGATTACTCGCTTGAGCCGACGGGCGTTACGATGCTTGACAGATTGAAGGACAACGGCTTTGACGTTATTTCGGTCGGTAAGATAAACGATATTTTCGCATCGCGCGGTGTTACCGAAAGCTACCCGACGAAGGGCAACGCAGACGGTGAAAAACGGTTGCTTGAGCTTCAGAACAAGGATTTTTGCGGTCTTTGCTTTGTAAATCTTGTCGATTTCGATATGGTTTACGGACACAGAAACGATATCTTGGGCTATGCAAACGCATTGGCGCAGTTTGACAACACTTTAGGCGAATTTATGGGCAATATGCGTGATGACGACCTTATCATCATCACGGCGGACCACGGATGCGACCCGGGATTTAAGGGCACCGACCACACGCGTGAAAACGTGCCGTTGCTTGCATATTACAAGAACTGCAACAGCTTCGATGCAGGAGAAAGCTATGGCTTTGACTGTATTGCGGATGCGATATTAAAGAATTTTAATATATAAAAATATAGGAAGAATTTTATACAGGAGGTGTTCCATAGGATGAAAATGTACGATATTATCACGAAAAAGCAATCGGGCAGAGAGCTGACCGAAGACGAAATTGACTTTTTCGTAAAGGGTGTTGCCGACGGAAGTATTCCCGATTACCAGATAAGCGCGTTTTTGATGGCGGTCTGGTTCCGTGGTATGACCGAGGACGAAACGGTAACATTAACCGAGTGTATGGTCGATTCGGGCGAGATTGACAATCTTTCTTCGATTATCGGCAAGAAGGTCGACAAGCATTCAACGGGCGGTGTCGGCGACAAGGTTTCGCTTATCGTCGGTCCTATGGTTGCCGCCGCAAACAAAGGGATTTTCGTCCCGAAGATGGCAGGCCGTGGTCTTGGCTTTACGGGCGGTACGCTTGACAAGCTCGAATCCTGCAAGGGTGTTAACACCGAAATTTCGGCTGAGGAATTCGAAAATATTGTTAAAGAGCTTGGATTTTGCATTGCCGGACAAAGCAAACGCCTTGCCCCTGCCGACGGCAAGCTTTCGGCTCTGCGTGACGTTACGGCGACAAGCGATTGCATTCCGCTTATTGCGGCAAGCGTTATGAGTAAAAAGATTGCTTCGGGCAGTGAATGTATTGTGCTTGACGTTAAATGCGGAAGCGGTTCGTTTTGCAAAACGCTCCGCGATGCCGAGGAATTGGCGAGATTGATGGTTCGTATCGGTGCGAGAGCAAAGCGCAAAACGGTTGCTATCATTACCGATATGTCTGCGCCGCTCGGTTGCGCTGTCGGTAACAGCGTTGAAATGATTGAGGCAATACGTGTGCTTGAGGGCAAGGGCGACGAGAAGCTCACCGAGCTTTGCATTACCCTTGCGGCGAATATGCTTTATGCGGCAAACGTCGATAACCTTGAAAACTGCAAGGCGATTGCCGAGGAAACGATTTATGACGGAAGCGCTTTAAACAAGCTTGCAGACCTTGTCGAGCGCTTGGGCGGTGACAAAAATTACGTTTACGACGTGAATCGTTTTGAGGAAAGCAACGTGACGGCGATTCTCGTTGCCGAAAAGAGCGGTTATATTTCAAAAATCGATGCCTTTGAGGTTGGCAAGGCGGCAAGCGTATTGGGTGCAGGCCGCGAGGTTATGGGTCAGTCGATCGACCACACCGCAGGCATTATACTTAACAAGCAAATCGGCGACCGCATCGAGGAGGGCGAAGCGTTGGCAACGCTTCAGGCGCAAACGCTCGAGCGTGCTCAAAGCGGTATGGAATACCTGTTCAAAGCAGTCACGATTTCCGATATCCCTCCCGAAGAACGAAGGATTATTATAAAGAGCATTTAGCGCTCCACTTTCCCCAAAAAACGCTTCGCATTTTTTAGGGACCCCGAACCCACGCGGCGGGGTTTTGTGCGCATCGTGCGCTCGCGCCTCGCGCCTCATACTTCGTATTCGACACTCGCGATGCTCTAAGGTATAAAAATCCACGCGCATGTCGCGGATTTTTATAGAATTTAGCGCTTTGCTTTCCCCAAAAAACCTTTAGATTATTTATTTATTTGATATTAAAAGTTTTTGAAAAGAGTTTGAGAAAAACTTTTCACAAAAAGTTTTTTCTCAAAAGAAGAGAAATTATTATGGAAGTTTTTGAATCACATTCGCTTGCCGATACCGAAAGGATCGCGCAAATAATTGCAGAAAAAGTTAATCGGGGCGGTTTTTTGGCGCTTTACGGCGGTATGGGTGCAGGCAAGACGGCTTTTGTGCGTGGTCTTGTCAAGGCGCTTTGCCCCGAATGTCTTGAGCTTGTTCACTCCCCTACCTTTGCGATAGTGAACGAATACCGCGGTAATAATATCGACATTTTCCATTTCGACCTTTACCGTCTTACCGATGAGGACGACCTTTACTCGACCGGATTTTACGATTATATCGAGCAGGGCGGTTTGACGGTTACCGAATGGACAGAGCTTTTTGAGGAAGCAATTCCTTCGGACGCTTTGAAATTAAAAATCGAACCTATTGACGAAAATACAAGGAGGTTTACGTTATGCTGATCGCTGCGCTTGACAGCACTGCTGTTACCGCTTCGGCTTGCGTTGCCGAAATTAACGAAGGAAATCTCGGTACATATTCGCTTTTTACCGTTAAAAACAAGCTTACACACAGCGAAATTCTTTTGCCCTTGCTTGAAAATGCGCTTAAGCAATACGGAGCGAAGGTCAAAGACATCGACCTTTTTGCGGTCAGTGCAGGTCCCGGCTCGTTCACGGGTGTTCGCATCGGCGCAAGCACCGTTAAGGGCTTGGCTTTTGCCGAAAACAAGCCCTGCGTTGGGGTTTCGTCGCTTGAGGCGATGGCTCGTAACGTCGGCAGAGGCATTATCTGTCCCGTTATGGACGCTCGTCGCGACCAGTTTTACACTGCGATTTTCGACGGCAAGAACCGTTTGACCGAGGATGGCGCACTTTCCTTTGAGGAGATACGCGAGCGTCTTGCCGAATACGATTTTGTTACCGTTTGCGGTGACGGTATGGAAAAGTTTTTAAGCCTTTGCGGTGAAAACGGCAACCTTTTCCCTGCCTCCTATGCTTGTGCCGACCAGAATGCGTTATCCGTCGCGCTTTGCGGTTATGATAAGTTTGTTCGTGGCGAATCCGTTTCACCCAAGGAGCTTCAACCGGTTTATCTCCGTATGCCCCAAGCAGAAAGAGAAAAGCTTGAACGTGAAAAGAAGCAAGGATAGGTTTTGAGCATAGTGCGAGAGAGCCTTTTTGCAAAAAGCCCCTCTCGCGCTCTCCCAAAAAAACTTTAGATTATTTATTTATCTTGATATTAAAAGTTTTTGAAAAGAGCTTGAGAAAAACTTTTTACAAAAAGTTTTTTCTCATATAAACACTCACAAAAACAAAAAACAAAACATAAAGAGGTACAAAAAAATGATTGCATTGGCATGTGACCACGGCGGACTTGAGATAAAGAACGCTATTATTGAATCGCTTAAGAGCAAGGGGGTTGAATATATCGACCTCGGAACAAACACGACCGATTCGGTTGATTATCCTATCTATGCAAAGGCGCTTTGCAAGGAGATCACCGAGGGCAGATGCGAAAAGGGCATCCTTTGCTGCGGTACGGGTATCGGTATGTCGATCGCCGCAAACAAGGTACGCGGTATTCGTGCGGCTGTGCTTTCCGACGAATTTTCGGCAGAAATGACGAGAAGACACAACAACACCAACGTGCTTTGCCTTGGCGGCAGAGTTATTGACTGCGAAAAGGCTGTTCTTCTTGCGGATATTTTCCTTAACACCGAATACGAAGGCGGCAGACACGACAAGCGTGTTGCGATGTTGGAAGAATAATCGCTCCGCTCTCCCCAAAAATGCAAGCATTTTCGGGGACCCCACTTCCGCGCGGCGGGGTTTTGTGAGCATCGTGCGCTCGCGCCAACCTTGTGCGCGCCTTCGGCTTGTCCAAGGTTGCGATGCCCCAAGGTATAAAAATCCACGCGCATGTCGCGGATTTTTATGGAATCAATCATAAAACACTTCGTGTTGCTATGCCGGAGGAATAATCGCTCCGCTCTCCCCAAAAATG
>JAZOTA010000057.1:0-17759 GCA_045657425.1 Eubacteriales bacterium | reverse complement strand
CCGAAGGTATCGTTTACGTGAAATAACAAAAGTCGTTGACATCTTTCGACATTTGCGCTATAATACCCTTACAGTTTATTGAAAAATCTCGAGGAGCTTGTTATGAACGAACAATTTGAACCCAATTTCACCGGCAGCGGACCCGAAAACACAATCCCACCTATACAACCTGTTGTACAAAAAAAGGAAAACGTTTTTGCAGGTATACTTGGCGCGTTTCTTTTCTCGCTCGCAGGCGGTATTGTTTGGTTTGTGCTTTATCAAGTCGGATTTTTGGCGGCAGTCAGCGGTATCGTCGGCGTTATCTGCGCAATTAAGGGCTATGCCATCTTCGGTAAGCGTGAAAGCGTAAAGGGCGTTATAATCTCGACCGTTATGGCATTCCTTGTTATCGTGCTCGCGTGGTATCTCTGTATTGGCTATGATGTATACCTTGCATATCAAGAATGGTATGCAAACGGAGATATCGATTTCACCTTAACCCTCTTTGAATCTATTTCCGACGCGTCCACTTTCCTCGCTGAACCCGAAATTGCTACCGCATACCTCAAGGATCTCGGTATCGGCTTGCTCTTCTGCGTTGTCGGCGCATTTGGTTACGTCAAGGCGGCTATCGGCAAAGCAAAGAACAAATAAAAATTCAACCGACAAAAAACCGAAGGATTATTCCTTCGGTTTTTCTTTTATATGCTTGACAAATATTCCTCGGCGTAATGGACTGCGACCGCGCCGTCGGAAACGGCGGTCACTACCTGACGAAGCACTTTTGTTCTTACGTCACCGACCGCATAAACGCCCTCGACGTTGGTTTTTGTCGATTCGTTGGCGATGATATAGCCATGCTCGTCAAGCTTAACAGAATCGCGCAGGAATGCCGTTATCGGCTGTCTGCCGATGCTTACAAACAATCCGTCGCATTCGATTTGCCTTCTGCCTTCGTCGTGAACGTTTTGAACGGTTATACCGTTTGCTCTGCCGTTGCCTTCGAGTATTTCTACAACACGGCTGTTCCAAACGAACTCGACGTTTGAAGCTTTCATAAGCGGCTCGTGATAAATCTTTGTGGCACGAAGCGTATCGCGTCTGTGAACGAGGTAAACCTTTTTCACAATGCGAGAAAGGTAAAGCGCATCACTTACGGCGGAGTTGCCACCGCCTACAACCACGACCGTTTTGTCCTTATAAAATCTGCCGTCGCAATGCGCGCAGTAATGCAGACCTCTGCCGACAAGCAACGGCTCGTTTTTAAGCCCAAGCTCACGCGGATTTGCGCCCGTTGCGATAACAACCGTTTTGCCGTAAAAGGTCTTTGACGACGTTTGAACGGCTTTAACGGCATCCGAAAAATCAACGCCGACAACCTCGCCGTATTCGGTCTTTGCACCAAAACGCTGTGCGCCCTGCTGCATTTTCATACCGAGCTCGAACCCGTCGACACCGTTTTCAAAGCCGGGATAGTTGTCGATTATATCGGTCAGCGCCATTTGTCCGCCTGCCGACATACGCTCGATAACAAGCGTGTCCAAGCCTGCGCGCGCCGCATAAAGCGCCGCCGAATATCCCGCCGGCCCGCCGCCGACGATTATCATATCGTAAATACGTTCTTCCATAATGTTGACATACCTTTAAAAGCGTGATAAAATTTAATTAAACGGAGGTGGTTTTTTCGTGGCACGAGCAATGTTCGAACCGATTTTTAAGGATATTTTTCCGTTTTGGAATGAAATAAGTGAATCCGACCGCGATTATATTTGCCAAAACACCTATGCCCTCACCTACCGCAAGGGTACAACAGTACATAATGGCAACGAATGCTCGGGTGTTTTCTTTGTGCGTAAGGGAAGCCTGCGCGTTTATATGCTGTCGGAGGAAGGTAAGGAAATAACACTTTACCGCCTTCACGAGGGTAATTTTTGTATGCTTTCCGCCTCATGCGTTTTGCAGACCGTCACCTTTGACGTTTTCGTCGATGCCGAGGAGGATTGCGAATGCTACGTTGTCGACGGCGGTGCTTACTCAAGCGTTGCCGAAAATAACCCAAACATAAAAATTTTCACGCTTGAAACGGCAATAAGCCGATTTTCCGACGTTATGTGGGTTATGCAACAAATTCTGTTTATGAGCGTTGACAAGCGCCTTGCGATATTCCTTATCGACGAATCGGCAAGAATCGGCTCGGACAGAATAGAATTAACTCACGAGCAGATCGCAAAATACATCGGATCTGCCCGCGAGGTCGTTTCCCGTATGTTAAAATACTTCACAAACGAGGGAATCGTCGAATCGTCACGAAAGGGTGTTTTGATCCTTGATAAGAAGCGTTTAAGAGCGTTAACCCTTTAACATCGCCAAAATCTGTTCCTTGGGTCTTGCGCCGACCGACTGTGCGACGATTTCGCCATTTTGCATCACAACGAGCATCGGGATGCTCGAAACACCGAATTCGGCCGCCAATTCGCCCTCTTCATCGACGTTGACCTTTGCAACAAGGTATTCATCGCTTTCCTCGGCGATTTGGTCGACGATAGGAGAAACCATTCTGCAAGGGCCGCACCAATCGGCATAGAAATCGATAAGAACCTTTTTCTCGCTGTTCTTCACTTCATCGAAATTGTTTTTATTTAACTTTAATACAGACATTATTAATTACTTCCTTTCTTTATTTTACGTCTTTATTATAACCGATAAATTTCGATATTTCCGTGACTTAGTTACAAAAAACGCTTTTTGAGGATAAAAAATGCTTATTGACATCACTTTAAAGGTAACTAAAAAAATTGCAAACGACCCCGTTCACAGCAAGCCGTCGCTTATCGGTCATCTCGGCACCCATTTCGACGTGATGAACAAGGAATTTCCGCTTGAATATACCAAAAGAAAAGGCGTTATTTTTGACGTTTCAAGTATTAAAGAGCGCGATATCGACGTTTCGGACATCAACCTTGACGACGTAAAGCAAAATATGTTCGTCGCATTTTACAGCGGCTATATCGAGCGTGTGCCTTATGGCGAAAACGGTTATTTTTCAGATCATCCTCAGCTGTCATACAACCTTATCGAGGCGTTGCTCGAAAAGGGTGTTTCGGTCATCGGCTTGGATTTTGCAGGTATTCGCCGCGGCAAGGAGCATACCCCAACTGACCAACACTGTGCCGATAAGGGTACCTTTATTATCGAAAATCTTTGTAATCTCAAATCAATTCTTGACATTTCAAAGGAATTTACCGCAAACGTGTATCCGATGAATTTCGTTGATACAACGGGGCTTCCCTGCCGAGTAATCGCCGAAATATAAAGCAAAAGTGTACTTTCGCATTTTGAAAGTACACTTTTTTCGTTTAGTTTTTATAACCGGGGTGAATGGTTACCCTTTCGCCGCCGAGGTTCGATTCAACGCCTTCAAAATCAACGTCGAAATATTCATCCAACGGTGCGTTGGTAACACCGCGTCTGTCCTCGCTCATCGGTACGCGGTAAAGCGTGCCGTCGATTTCGCGGTAAAGATAGGTTTCGTGCCAGATAATGTTGCTTATAAGAGTATCGCCGAAAATTGCGGTACCGCCCTCATTGCTTACCTGGTCGATAGCGTTAACACGCTTGAATTCGGCATCCATACCGGTTCCGTGTCCGGGGGATGTGAAGATGGGGCTTAAAAAGTCTTCGGGATTCTTCCAACCGTATTTTTCACGCATTGCGACCGATTCGGGAAGAGTCGAAACCTCAAGAACCTCGATTTGAAGCTGCATTTTGCCCTCCTCGGGAACGTAGACGATCATACGTAGCTTATCGCCGGGGAGATAATAATATTCGGTATACTTCCAATGGTAGTTTGCGATGCAGTTGTTTCCGTTTGCCGAAACGGCATATTCACCGCCGTGAACATCGTAACCGCCAAGATCCTGATCCTTATCGGTAATATATCTCCAAAACGGACGGAAAGCGATGCTTCCCGTGCTGAGTGTGTTTGATTTCGTATCGATCAACGCCTTGGAAAACGAAAGTCCAACGTCGGATTCGCTTTCGGCATTACCGCCCATATAAACCGAAGGATTATCAAGATTTTTAACGTTGGGGTCTACCTTAAGCGATTCATCGAAATCACCGCTGTAACGGCGAATCGTTACCTCGGGAAGAGTAACGATTGCTTCGATACCCACCCATTTATCCTTGGAGGAAACCGCCTTGTGATACCAAGCGCCGCCGAAAACGGCAGGTGCCTTGGGGTTCAATTTTTCGCCGTTAATTGCGCCTTCCCAAACGGGAGGTGCGGCAAGAATATCGGTTTCGCGGACTGTTATCTTTTTAAATTTCGGGTCAGCCGCATTACCCGCATTGTCAGCCAAAAAGTATGTCACGGTATATTCTCCGACAGTATTCGGATCAAAACCTCCGTCATTTATTTGTATCTTATCGGTAATGTCGCCGTCGACCTTGTCATATCCGGTAACGTTTTGCATAAGGTCGTAAGCATCACCCTTGTTGATGATAACCTCGGTCGCACCTTTGGGTATACGTATTAAAGGCTTTGCGGTATCGGGTTCCTTGCTTTCCTCCTCGGACACCGCGCTTTCGGTCGATTCTGCCGATTCCGACGATTCCGACGATTCAACCGAAACGGTTTCGATGCTCTCCGAGCAAGCTGTTAGCAATGCCGAAAGGACAAGCAAAAACAGAATAAATTTTTTCATTGCTTATACCCCGAAATTAACCGAGCTTTACCTTTGCATCTGCCAAAGAAACGTCGCATTGGTCAAGTGTAACGGGACCGCCTGCGTATCCTGTAAAGAACAATTCCTTAACAAGCGCATTACGGCAAACGGCATCGCCGGGGTTGCCTACGAAGATAATATAACCGCCGTCGGGAATAAGCGATTTAAGGTCGTTAAGAATATTTTTGAACATACCGCCGCCGTTGGTTGCGTCGAGAGAATTGGTCCAAGTGAGCTCTTTGTTGGTAAGGTTACCCTTGGAGTCGATTTGAACGGTTTCGCCAACCGCAAGACGCGCCTGAACGAGGTTATAATCCTTATCGGTAATCATAATTATACCGTTGGGGAAATAGGGCACTTGACCGTTGTTGGTGTGTTCCTTGTAAAAATCGTTATACTGCTTGGTAAAGAAATCCTTATCCATTACCTGAACCTTATCGGCGGTACGGAATTTTGTACCCGATGCGGTATAGCTAAGCGCGCCGTTTTCGTTCTGAACGTAAGGAATATTACCGCCGAGAACGATTTCCTTCTTGGAAGAAACCGCCTTTACGGTGATTTCAACGGTAACGGTTGCGGTATTGCCTGCTTGGTCCTTTGCTTCGACGGTAACGGTGTAAGTACCTGCAACGTCTTTGCTGTAACCGCCGTCGTCGGAAATCGAAACGACGATATCCGCATCCGCCGTAACGTTATCGCGCACGGTAAGACCTTCAAGAATATCAATTTCTTCACCTGCGTTGTGGGTGATTGCTTCTAATTTGCCGTCGGTTGCATCGACGAATGCAGGGGGAATCTTGTCGCTTTCGTCTTTGCTTTCTTCGACCGTTGCCGAAGATTCAGCTTCGGGCTCGCTCGAGGTCTGTTCTGTCTTCGATTCGGTTGCCGAAACAGCTTCGCTTCCGTCAGACACCGCGTTAGATATCGATTCGGTTTCGCTGCCGCAAGCAACCGCCAAAAGAAGTGTGGAAAGAATCAAAAGAACTGCTATGATCTGCTTAAACATAAAAACTCCTCCTTGATATATAATTATCAATTCATTATATCATATCGTTCCGAATATTACAAGGACAAAATAATGTTGTTTTGGTTATCGTTTGAAATAGTTTTGAAAATTATTTCATTTAGCTATTGAAATTAGTTGTCGGATGGTGTATAATGTGTTCATTCGATTTTGAAAGGGTATTTTAATGAGTATTTACGAAGAATTTCTTACCAAAAAGCATAAAACTCGTCCCATTTACGATTTCCGCGAGCTTGTTTATGAAAGCGAAAAGGATTTTTCGTCGCTTCCCGCCTTCGTGCTTCGCGAAAAAACGGTTACCTATTCTGACCTTGCAAACGATTACCGCGCGCTTTGCACCGCTTTGATATCCAACGGATATTCCGAAAAGCGCATTGCTGTAATCGGCGCAAACAGCTACAATTGGATTCTTGCCTATCTTGCATCGGCAACTGTCGGTGTTGCCGTGCCTATCGATAAGGAGCTTGACCCAACGGATATGGTTAACTTTATCAACGCCGCGGAATGCTCGGCGGTTTTTGCGGACAGCGTGATACTCGATAAGCTTGAAACAAACCAAAGCGTGTTAAAATACTCTATCGCCGAAAGCAAAAAAAGCCAAAACGGATATAAGACCATTACCGAGCTTACCTTTGAAGGCTTAAGCATTTATCAAAACGGCGACAAAACCGTTGATACAATGGAAATCAACGCCGAGAAAATGAGTGTTCTCATCTTCACTTCGGGCACGACGGGAAGCTCAAAAGGCGTTTGCCTTTCGCAAAAGAACATTTGCGCAAATATCAACCAAACCGCATCAATGGTAAAGATCGACCCGACACTCCATTCACTTTCGGTATTGCCGCTTCACCATACCTATGAAACCACGCTCGGACATCTTTTGCTTCTTTCGGGCGGCTCTTGCATATCCTATGCCGACGGATTGCGTCAGGTTGCAAAAAACATCAACGAATATCAGCCGAGCGTGCTTATCGTTGTTCCCCTGCTTTTGGAATTTATCCTTAAAAGAATCGACGCCTCTATCCGCGAATCGCTCCCGAAATTCCTGCTTCCGAAAGAGGGAGCAACCTTAAAGGAACTGCTCAGAAAGCTCCCTGCCCCCTTAAGATACGTCGTAAAACGCAAGGTTAAAAAGTCGTTGGGCGGAAAATTGCGTTTGCTTATCGTCGGTGCGGCACCCATAAAGCCCGAAACTATCGAATCCTTCTGCGAGCTCGGCATTACTACCTATCAGGGCTACGGTCTTACCGAAACATCACCGCTCGTTGCAGGCAACAACGATTTCTTTATGAATCCTGCGGCTGTAGGATTGCCTATTCACGGCGTTGAAATAAAAATCGAAAACCCCAACGAAGAAGGTATCGGCGAAATCATCGTCAAGGGCGACAACGTTATGCTCGGCTATTACAACGACCCCGAAGAAACGGCACACGTTATGCGAGGCGGTTATTTCCACACCGGTGATTTGGGAAGATTTGACGAAGACGGATTTCTTTATATAACGGGCAGATGCAAAAACGTTATCGTTGCACAAAACGGCAAGAACATTTACCCCGAGGAGCTTGAAAACCGCCTAATCGAGGAGTCCTTCATCGAAGAAGCGCTCGTACTCGGCGTTCCTAACGCAAAGGGCGGAGAAGCTGTCAAGGCAAAGATATTCCCCAGTATCGATAAAATCAAAGAGCTTTACGGAAAGCTTCCTTCTAATGAAGAAATAATTAAGGATATTGCGAAAGTCGTTGCGAAAATCAACGAAAAGCTTCCGACCTATAAAAAAATCATCATCACCGAGGTGGTTTGGGAAGCCTTTGAAAAAACAACGACGAAGAAAATCAAGCGCTACGGCAAAAACGTTATCTGAAAAAACTGCAAAAAATGCACCCAAGAAATCACTTGGGTGCATTATTTTTTAAGCGTTATTTCGTAATATTTCTTGCAACGTAAACGCCGCTTGCCGATGCGTGCGAAAGCGAATGGGTAATACCGCTTCCGTCACCGATAATGTAAAGTCCCTTATACTTGGTTTCGAGGTTTTCATCGACCTCGACCTCCATATTATAGAACTTGACCTCGACACCGTAAAGCAAAGTATCGTCGTTTGCCGTACCGGGAGCAACCTTATCGAGTGCATAAAGCATTTCGATAATGCCGTCGAGAATACGTTTGGGAAGCACAAGACTCAAATCACCGGGTGTTGCATTAAGCGTGGGCGTGATAAACGCCTCCTCGATACGCTTGTGATTTGAGCGTTGTCCGCGAATAAGGTCGCCGAAGCGTTGAACGATAACACCGCCGCCGAGCATATTGGAAAGCCGCGCAATACTTTCGCCGTAGCCGTTGGAATCCTTAAAGGGCTCGGAAAAATGCTTTGCAACCAAAAGCGCAAAGTTTGTGTTTTGCGTTTGCTTTGCAGGGTCTTCATAGCTGTGACCGTTTACCGTAATAATACCGTTGGTGTTTTCGGTAACAACGGCGCCCTTGGGGTTCATACAGAAGGTTCTTACCCTATCGCCGTATTTTTCGGTGCGGTACATTATTTTGCTTTCATAAAGCTCATCGGTAATATGAGCAAAAACCTCGGCAGGAAGCTCAACACGGACGCCGATATCAACACGGTTCGAGTTTGTGTTGATGTCAAGCTCCTTGCAGACCTGCTCCATCCATTTGCTTCCGCTTCTGCCAACCGAAATTATGCAGTCCTTACAGGTAAATTCGCCCTTGTCGCACACTATTCCGTAGCCGTTATCGGTAAGAGATACCGATTTAACGGGCGTGTCAAAGAAAAAGTCGACCTTGTCCTTAAGATATGCAAAAAGGTTTTCAAGCACGATATAGTTGATATCGGTACCTAAATGCCTTACCGAAGCATCCAAAAGATGCAAATCGTGTTGGATGCAGGTGGTTTTGAATCGGCTTCCTGCGGTGGTATAAAGCTTTGTGCCCTCTCCGCCGTAGCGAAGATTGATGTCATCGATATAATACATCAAATCAAGCGCCTGCTTTTTACCGATATATTCGTAAAGCGTTCCGCCGAAATCGTTGGTAATGTTGTATTTACCGTCGGAGAATGCACCTGCACCGCCGAAGCCGCTCATTATCGAGCAGCTTTTACAGCTTATACAGCTTTTTATCCTTTCTCCGTCAATCGGGCAACGTCTTTTGCTTAATTCGTGTCCTGCCTCGAACACCGCAACCTTAAGCGACGGTTGGCGTTGCATAAGCTCATAAGCGGCAAATATACCGCCCGGACCTGCGCCGATAATTATTACGTCGTAATTCATAATTTTTTCCTTGAAATTATTTTGTTCCGAAAAGTCTGTCGCCCGCATCGCCGAGACCGGGGAGAATATAGCCGTTTTCGTTAAGGCAACGGTCGAGCGTGGATACGAAAATATGCACGTCAGGATGTGCTTGTGCAACACGGCTTACACCCTCGGGTGCGCCGATGACCGCCATAAACTTAATGTTCTTGCATCCGCGTTGCTTTAATTTGTCGTTAGCGTCGCAAGCGCTACCGCCCGTTGCAAGCATGGGATCGACAACAAGCACAAGCTTTTCTTCGATTCCCTGAGGAAGCTTGCAGTAATATTCCATCGGTTCAAGCGTTTCTTCATCACGGTAAAGACCGATATGGCCTACTCTTGCCGACGGGAAAAGCACGTGAATGCCGTTTACCATACCCAGACCTGCGCGGAGGATGGGAACGATAACGATTGCATTATCCTTAACAACCTGCTGTTTGCAAACCTCGAGAGGGGTTTTTACTTCAATTTCAACGGTCGGAACGTCCTCGCGAAGACATTCAAAGGTCATAAGCGTGGTGATTTCTTCAACAAGCTCGCGGAATTCCTTCATACTCGTTTTTTCGTTACGAAGAATTGCGATCTTGTGGTTTATCAAGGGGTGGTTAAATATTGTTACGTTGTTATAGTCTTTCATTTTGCTTTCTTTAGTCCTTTTTCTT
Source organism: Eubacteriales bacterium (assembly GCA_045657425.1). Lineage (GTDB taxonomy): Bacteria > Bacillota > Clostridia > Oscillospirales > CAG-382 > Coliplasma. Next base: position 8,062 of record JAZOTA010000057.1, on the reverse strand, counting down.
GTGAAGAAGCGCATTTACAACGATACCGAGGATAAGTGCGCATGCGATAGTGGTGATATATACCTCGCCTATGTTCATAGACATTCCGCCGATACCGGGAATAAGTATTGCAGATACGGTAAAGAGGTTTGCGTTATCGTTAAGATCGACCTTTTGAATCATCTTAAGACCCGAAACAGCAATGAAGCCGTAAAGAGTGATACAAACGCCGCCCATTACGCAACCGGGAATCGAATCGAGGAATGCAACGAACGGAGAAAGGAATGCAACGAGCATTGCGATTATTGCGGTAGCGGTTATGGTGACAACCGATGCGTTTCTTGTAATAGCAACACAGCCGACCGATTCACCATAGGTAGTGTTGGGACATCCGCCGAAGAACGCACCTGCGATAGAGCCGACACCGTCGCCGAGAAGGGTTCTCGAAAGTCCGGGCTCCTTCAAAAGATCGCGGTCGATAATGCTCGAAAGGTTCTTGTGGTCAGCAAGGTGTTCTGCGAATACTACCAAAGCAACGGGAATATATGCAACCGCTACGGTAGCGATATAAGAGCCGTCGAGCTCCTTAAAGCCGTCGATTGCTTCGATAAACGAAAATTCGGGAACCGCAAAGAAGGTAGCGAGTCCGACACCGCCCTCGGTAAGAGCCGCAAAGGGTGCAAAATCAACTATCTTCAAAGCGTCGTTTTCGGTCGCATAACCGATTCCGGTGAAGATAAGACCGACAACGTAGCCTGCAAGAATACCGATAATAAAGGGTATAAGCTTGGACATTTTCTTGCCGAAAGTAGAGCAAAGAATTACAACGAAGAACGTAACGATTGCACAAACCAAGGATACCCACAAAGCAGAATCCATTATAAAGTAAGAGGAAGTACCGAAGCTTTCCTTGGGGCCGTAGGAGAATACGTCGTTAATAGCGGCGCCTGCAAGCGAAAGACCGATAAGTGCAACGGTCGGGCCGATAACAACGGCAGGCATAATCTTGTCGATCCATTTTGTGCCGACAAGCTTAACGATCAATGCGATAGCTACATAAATAAGTCCTGCGAAGACCGCACCGAGAATAATGCCCAAATAACCAAGAGATGCCGAAGCCGCGCCTGCGAAAGCCGCAGACATCGAGCCGATAAACGCAAAGGACGAGCCAAGGAAAACGGGACTGCGGAATTTTGTGAAAAGCTGATATACGATTGTACCAACGCCTGCGCCGAACAGTGCGGCAGACGAGGACATTCCGTTTCCGACAATTGCGGGAACAGCGATTGTTGCAGCCATAATCGCAAGTAATTGTTGCAACGCAAAGATGATCATTTTACCGAATTTTGGTTTGTCGTGAATGTCGTAAACAAGTTTCTTGTCCATTTTTTCCCCCATGTGATATGTTTTTTTCAGAAAAGAAAAAGATTTTTTCTTTCTTTTGACAGTATAACACACATTTTAACATTTTTCAAACATTTTTCAAAAATTCTTTTCAAGCTTTGACATTTTTGTGCATTTGTGCTATAATGCTTAAAGCGTTGAAAAATATACTTCGGAGAATAAAAATGAAGTCAAAAAAATTACTTAAAAAAATCGGCAAAATCGTGCTTACCATCGTTGCTTCCCTGCTTGCGCTTGTAATTCTCGTTTGGGGCGTTTTGAATATCGCAAAGTTTTTCATTTATTCCGATTATTACGGTATCAAAAGCGACCTTTGTGACAATCCCGGTCTTTCCGACGGGTTTGTTTGTCAGGGCGTTTGCGCCTTGGAGGATAAAGGCAAAATTTTCGTTTCGGGTTATATGACGGATGACAGTGCAAGCCGTATTTACGTTACCGATTACGAAAGCAATTCATATTTCGTGAGCCTTGCCTTTGAAAACGGCGAAGCTTTCACAGGTCACGCAGGCGGTATTGCCGTTTGGGGTGACCGAGTTTATATCGCAAACGGAAGCAAGCTTTATTTTGCGTCTGCCGAAAGCATATTAAACAGCAAGGACGGCGATTCGGTAACGGTAACCGTCGGTGCGGAGGTGAACAATTCGGCATCCTTCGTATTTGCCGACGATACCCACGTTTACGTCGGTGAATTCCACGACGGCGGCGCATACGTTACCGACCACCCTTACGAAACGAAAAACGGCACTCAATACGCGATTATGTCGAAATATTCACACACCGACCTTATAAAGCCCGAAAAGGTATATTCCATTCCCGACAAGGTTCAGGGAATGTGCCTTACCGACAGCGGAAATATTGTATTTTCAACCTCTTACGGGCTTACCGATTCGGAATATTACGTCTTTAAAGAAAGTGACGCAATAGATTCGGGCTTTACTCTCGACGGCGCATCGGTTTATCTGCTTGAGGATTGCATTAAGCAAATCAGCGGCCCCGCAATGGCAGAAGGTCTTGATTTCACCGACGGCAAGGTTATTACCCTTACCGAAAGCGCATCCGACAAATATATTTTCGGCAAATTCTTTTTTGCAAATCAAATCGTTGCGCTCGAAATCGAATAACCAACTACTACCAACGGTAGACATTTAATGCTTGACAAGCATTGTTGCGAATGCTAAAATAAACGCATAGCCAAGGCGTACTGCAGACGTTTGGGTTACATAAAAAAATTTTGAAAGGAGGGGCAGTATATGATTATTTGTTGCGCACTGCATTTAGCAAGTGTCGTATTGCTCGCCCCGAACAGCTGCCGTTAAGCTTTTAAAATACGGTAGCTCTCAATGCGAGTAATAGCAGAACCGAGCTGTGTTTTAAAAATGCGGCTCGGCTTCTGTCACGTTCGGTAACGGCTGTTACCAAAAAAGTGCGGCACTCCACACACAAGTAAACATTTTTGGAGGAAAGCACCTAATATGAATCTGCCTATCGGCAAAAATATCAAAAATCTTCGCTTAGGCTGCGGCTTGACACAACGCGCTCTTGCGGCGACCCTTAAAGTCAGCGTCCAAGCCGTTTCCAAATGGGAGCAGGAACGCTCCTACCCCGACGTTACCCTGCTTCCGCACATCGCAAAGCTTTTTTCGGTAACGATCGATCGATTATTCGATTAGCTTAATGCACCCGAACGTATTTTTACGCTCGGGTGTGTTTTTTCGTTATACCGCAATATGCTTATCAACCGACGGTAACGGTTGACACAGTCGCTTTTGTGTGATAAAATAGTAAAAAAAGAGTATGGAGGATTAAATATGAAAACACCTATAAGCTGGATTATCGACGACCCTGCTCCTATTATTTCGGTTTATCACGAGCATTCTCGTAAAGGCCATACCGAGGATGGACGTCCGCTTATTCCCACCTACCCGAACGAATCGCTTTATACCTTTTGCGACATTATAGAAAGACACGGCATCCGCGGTAAATTCAGCGTTGTTCCTATGCCCGGCAACAAGGGCGATATTGTCAACGGACTCGACGGCGTTGCCAAAGAAGACCTTGACGCTTGGCTCGATTGCGTTAAAACACGCGTTATGCCTGCATTTTCGGTCGGCCCTGAAATGCTTACCCACCACAAGGCGGTCGATTTGGAAACGGGCGATGCGCTTTCGATGAACGAACGCGATTGGGCATCCACCCAAGACCGCAAAACGCTTGTGCCCTATATCGAAAAAGCCGTCAAGCTTGTTAACGATGCAGGACTTTATTCTATCGGTGTTACCTCCCCTTGGGATTTCGGTATCGAGGTTGAGGACGAATATGAGCATTCTATCTCTCTTGCCGTAGAACAAGCCACCGGCAGTAAAAAGGCGTGGTTCTTCCTACGCGGACTGCGTGACCGCCCCAAGGCAAAGCCGTGGGTTGCCCGTGAGGAGGATGGCAGAACCTTGGTTTCCATCCCTGCAACAACACGCGATTATATTTGGCAAACCATCGACACGACAAGAAGCGACGACGAATATGTAAACGAAATCGCCGATAATCTTATCACCGCAGACGGTAAGGAAGGACATATCCTCCGAGTGCTCGAATCCGAGGGCTACCCCATTCTTATCACTCACTGGCAAAGCTTGATGTCAAACGGTCTTTACACAGGACTTCGCGTTATGGACGAGGTCGGCAGAAGAATTGCCGAGCATCTAAAAGACCGCGTCGAATGGATGAGCTTTGAACAAATAACCGACCTTGTATTATCGAACAAGGAAGAATACCCGAAGCCGATTTTTTAACAAATAAACACAAAAACCACCCAATTGGGTGGTTTTTATGTCGTTTTCAGGTTATAAATTCCTTGTATATTTGCATTTCGGATAATTTGAGCAACCATAAAATTGCCTACCGATATTAGGGCCTTTTTTAACTGTTCGCACAACTAAATCTCCCCCACATTTAGGACATACAAAAAGGTTTTCGCTTTCAAACCAAGATGATGAGGTTGTATTTTGCCGATCGTTTCTTAACGAAGCGCTATTGTGTATGTTGGAAGTATGCAGTATCTTTGAAACTTCGTCAAGCTTAGTAAGAGGCAGCAACTTGCTATATATTTCATCAATGGTCTTCTCAGCAATATACTGTGTTGTAGGACGATTGTAAATTTCGGATACAACCATCGAAACGTTGCGTCTATTTACAACACTAACATCCAAACTATCGACCTGAACACTTTTTAATGTACATCTGTCCGAAAAAGCAATTATTGATTGAGTAGGGAGTTGCATACCGAGAAATGATTTTAAGTATTTTATATGCGAGTGATTCTGCATTATAGGGTTGTAAAATTGATTATTTTGACTTTTTCCACTTCCTTTTGGTAAAATTTGGTGCCAATATTTTTGTGATTCACTACCGAAAATCCATCCGCTATAATTTTTGCTTTCAATAACAAACAGACCTTTAGAACATATCATCAAAACATCGATTTCCGAAAGCTCGCCATTGTTTTTTGGTAAGTATATATTAAAAAGAAATCTCGCCCCGTAATTTTCGTAAATTTTAAGATTTGAGTAAGTTAGATATTCTCCATATTTTCCCTTATCGTATATTACTTCATTGTATGACAGTCCTGTTTCTTGATAATAAAAGCTTTTTTGATATTCTCTTTTTGCAATATAATGCTTTATGAAAATAATTGTCACTAATATTACAAATGGAAAAAGAAAACACAAAAACAACTTCAAACACTTCCTCTCATAGCAATTTCAAAATATTATAACATATTTACAAGGAAAAACAACTGCATATATATCATAATTAAATCCAAAACCGCCGATTTGGCGGTTTTTTGTCGTACAAATTAAATTATTTCCAATTCGTTCATCGAAGGGAATTTCGGATAAACATCTTCTAAATTGTCGGAATACCAATAAGCGACCGAGGAAATATCGTCCTGCAACGGCAAATAACGGTTGCCGCTTCTCCATCCGAGCGCTTGGATGGTGACCTTTAAATCCTCCTCGAAATAAATCGGGTCGGTGATATGCCAACGGTAGAGATTGAAATATCTTTGCGAGCGATACAAATCGTCGGTCGTGCTGATTTTATGCATACCTGCATAAGGCGTGCAAAACTCCTGATATTTTCCGTTCACGTCGAAATTGTAAGCGCCGCAAAAATAGTCCTCGGTGCCCGTACCGCAAATTGTAGGGTAATCGCTGTCGCCGTCGATATAGAACTTAATTTCGCCCTCTCCCCACCAGCCGTTGCTTTTGACACCCCAATTCAAATAGGTGCCAACGTAATGTCCCTTGCCCTTGACGTTGTCAAGAATAACGTAGGGCTGCATATACGGCAGAGGATTCACACGGCGGAATTGCGCGTGGAAATACAACGTGTCCTCCGACAGCTTCTTTTCCTCGCAATCGATTTGATAATATATATTACATTCTCCGCCGAGGTTTTCAAGCTCAACGCGGAAGCTTTTGAAAAACGGCATTTCAAAATAGCAATTAAGCCCTTTTGCGGGATTAATGCACATCGCAAGGCTCGATAACTGTCTGAATTCCTTATAATCGGCGTTGCAAAAGAAATCCGAAAGCGGAGCTTCGACGTTGGGCGTTTCCTGACCGTCGAAATAAATTCTTAAAATAAGCTGACGGCTTGCAAAAGCACAATCGGTCATCCAAATATGCTTTATCGCGCCCTGACCCTTATAATCCGCAAGCGTTATTTTGCTGTGCGGCTCGACCCTTAAATAGGGGTTTACCTTCCAACCGACACCAAGCTCGCGCGATGCCTCCGAAGCACTGCCGACAACGGCTCTTCCTCCGCCTCCCTTTTCACCCGTTAAATTTTCGGGCGATATCGAAAATGATTTTATATTCTTTTTTGTGGTTAGACTGTTAAGCATATCAAAACCTGCCACTTTTCATATAGTGATTTAATTCTACCATAAAACACGTTGATTTCCAACGAAAGCGAAAGAAAACGAGCCGTTTTATTTTTTCATCTCGGTATACGGCAAAATAGTAAAACCGCATTTTTCGTAAAGCTTAACGGCTATCTCGTTTTCCGCCTCGACCTCCAAGCGAAAAATACAGTCGGCGTATCTGCTTGTGATAAAATCCATAAACATCTTGCCGAGTCCCAAGCCACGGTGCTCGGCTTTTATATAAATATCCTCGATCCAGATACACGGCTTTCCGAATTCGGTCGAATAGCTTTTGGAAATCATCGCATAACCCTGTATATCGCTTGAGTTTTCAATAATATACCCCTCGACATAGGGGTTATCGCCAATGCAGTTTTCTATATCGGTCGAAAAAATCTCGTCAGAGCCGTTACTGAACACCGCAGGCGAGGCATAAAACACACGCATCATTTCCATAACGCTGTCTTTATCCTGCGGCATCATATCCCTTATTATAGCTTCCATATCGGTTTACCGATTATTCTTTCCAAATGAAGTTGTAATTGATCGATTCTCCGCCGTCTACCAAAACGCTTTGACCGGTGCAGAAGGTGTTAATTACCGTAAGGAAATATGCCCATTCGGCAATCTCCTCGGCTGTTGCCCACCTTTTAAGCGGAGTTTCATTCATTATCGCATCCCAAAGAACGGGATCGTTAATAACGCAATCGTTAAGAGGGGTTATAACACCGCCCGGATCAAGGCTGTTGCAAGTAGCATTAAATTGAGCAACACGCATTGCAACGTTTTTGGTGTATGCCATAATTCCCGCCTTACTCGCACAGTATTCGGGAAATTCGGCACCCGTATGAGCACTTGCCGAGCCGATATTCAAAATCGAGCGTATATCCTTTTGTACTCCGTATTTTTCGGTGATATGGATAAGCGCCTTTAAATTAACGTCAATATCCTGCTCGTTCTGCGTGCCTGCGTTATTGATAAGTATGTTAACGTCACTGATATCGGGGAGCTTTTCGTAATCGCGCACGTCGCATTGATAATGGGTGTAATTCTCGTCTATGATGCTCTTGTTCTGTCTGTCGATGCCGATTACGGTATGGTTTTCCTTCAAAAACTTTTCGGCGATTGCCTTGCCGATACCTTGTGACGTTCCCGTTATTAAAACCTTCATTCCTTACCTCCGTTAATAAATTCAAGATATTGCTCTCCGACCCTTTGTTTTTTCCACTTTTTTACAACTCTGTATCCTATCGGAGAGAAAATTATTTCCATAATAAGCTCTGCGACCGCACCCGTCAACGCACACATCGTGCATTGCAGGAACGTCCAGCAAAAGCCGTCCCAATATATCGGAGCAAACACAGTAAAAACAATGACCGAGAAGATAAGATTATCCACAAACTGACCTATAAACGTGGATATGTAACATTGTGTAACGTACGCCAATTTGCCGTCGGGATTTTTGTAAAACGCCTTGCCGATAAGCCAATTCAAAAGGTTATTTATCAAGGCGGATATCAAAAAGGCAATCGTACTGCCAAGCAAAATAAACCAAGTGCCGCCCAGAATTCCGTTAAGCGCAGTATAGTCATTCGCGTTTGAGGGTATCGCGCTTGCGATATAGAACAGCAGGCAGGTGAGCAAATTGATGCCCGATGCAAGAATTGCCACCTTGTTCGATGCCTTGGGACCGAAATATTTCGTAATAATATCCATACACATAAAAGAAAGCCAGGATATTAAAACTCCGCCGTC
>JAZOTA010000056.1:0-41864 GCA_045657425.1 Eubacteriales bacterium | reverse complement strand
TTCATCGATATCGTTGGTAATGAGAAGCTTGGTGTTGTCGTAGTAGAGCTTGAATTCTGCAAGTTGAATACCGTTTGCAGCGGTGATGTTTCTTGCGTAAACCTTAACGGTGATCTCGTCGCCTGCCTTGTAGGTTTCGGGAGCTTCGATAACGTAATCAACTACTGCATCGTTGAGCTTTTCGCCGAGAGCTGCCTTAAGATCTTCTTCGATGGAAGGAGCATTTTCTTCTTCATCGTTGCCGCCTGCATTGGGAACATATGCGGTAACGGTGGTGGTGCAAACGTAGCCTTCGTCATACCACTTCAAATCGGGGGTGGTGGTTGCAACCTTCTTGCCTTCAAGATCGAGGTTTTGGAAGGTGAACTTGTCGCCCGCGGACCAGGATTTAATGAGATTTAAGGTAGCAGCGACACCGGGGTTGTTGTAGGGAGCATTGCCAGCATGGCCTGCCCAAACGAAACCGCCTTCGGGAATAGCGAGCTGAGCACCAGTGCCGTCGCCTGCGCCGTAGTTAACTTCAACTACTTCATAAACGCCATCAAGACCTTCAACAGGCGCAAAGGAAACGTGAGAGCACCATGCACCCGCGCTATCCTTTTTGGTAAAGATAACGCCCCAACCTTCGTTTTCAACTGCATCAAAGTGAGTTACGAAGAAAGGTGCTGCTTCGGGAACTTCGGGAGTTTCAACGCTTTCATCATCGTCATCGCCTGCATCAGGATCATCTTCAACGGTAAGGGTACCGCTGCAAGCGCCGGTTGCGCCCGCGAGCTCAACACCTGCGAGAGTGAGCTTAGCGCCGATGGTATTTACAAGACCCCAGCAAGCTGCTCTGTCTTCCCAGTTGGGGAACAGGAGAGCACCGTCATCGTTCTTTTCGGGTCTGGTGCCGGAGTCGGACGCGAGCAAAAGAATCTTGCCGTTATCGAAATTGACAATACCTTCGTTAACCGCTTCAGTTGCAGTCTTGCTGGTATATTCATAGCCTTGAACAACTTCGTAAACGTTAGCTTCTTCGGTGGGAGCAAGAATAACGTGTGCTTTCCACTTTGCGTTCTTACCGCCTGCGTTAGCAAGATAATCAGTAGCATTAGTAAAAATAGAGGTAATAGCAGATTTTCCGTCAACGCTCGAGGTATTGAGTGCATCGATATTGAATACGTAACCCCAGGCGTGTTTGGGATGCCAGTTGCCGGAATCGTCGGTTTCATATTCGCCTTCAGCCCAGAAATAGTCGTCTGCACTTACGGGGACAGCGAAGATTGCCGATACGAGAACAGCAACGAGGAGAAGAGAGAGAAATTTCTTCATTTTTAGGTGATTCCTTTCTTTGTTGTATTTGTATAAAATCATACACAATAGAACTATACAACATTTGTTGCGAATTGTCAATTATTTTTATAATAATTCTGGGGATTTTATAACTTTTTACAAAAAAACAAGAGAGATTTGCGTTGTGTAAGCTTGCAACTCATAACTTGGGCAAAACGTGCCGAAAACATAAAAGAAGACGGCTCGAACGCCGTCTTCTCTTGCTAAAAGCTTTTTTAAATTAATTATTTGCGAGTCTTGATAACTACAGCGGAACCAGCCATTGCAACGAGAGCGATGATCGCGAAGATGATCATGTTAGAAGCGTCGCCGGGCTTGGTGTCTTCTTTATCGGAGGTTTCGGAATCGGAAACGTCGGGGGTGGAAGCATCGGGGGTGGAAGCTTCAGGCTCGGAAGAGTCGGGTTCAGAAACATCGGGTTCGGAAACATCGGGTTCGGAAACATCGATATTAACTGCGTTAACTTCAACTTCGTTTGCCCAAACAAATGCGTTACCTACGGGTTGAACGGTGATGACGAACTTGATAAAGCGAGCTTCAACAGGAGTAGCTGCTTTTGCGGTAAGGGAGTAGGTGCTCCAAGATCCGTCTGCGCCGGTACCTTCCAGAAGAACAACGTCTTCAGCGGGAGCGGATGCAACAGAGGTGTATGCGCCGTCTTTGGAATCAGCAGCAAATACTTCGATAGAAGTGGCGCTACCTGCGGCGGTGGGAGCGCTGATGCCCCAAGTGCCGCCTGCGAGATATATGGTGTAGGAGTTGGAAAGAACAGCTTCTTCAAGGTCAACGATGATTTCTACAACGTTGGGGAGGTTAGCATTCTTGCCGGGGTTGTTCCAAGCGGAAGTAACGGGTTCAAGCTCTGCAGTTTCAACGTCTGCAATAACGCCGTCGGTAAGCTTCTTGCCGTCATCATCCCAACCGTCCTTACGGTTAGGAGCGGTGGTGGTGTAGGATTTACCTACGGAAAGGGTAGTGCTTTCGCCCTGAGAGAGCGCGCTTACAGGAACCGCGATAATTGCCGATACGAGAAGCGCCGAGAGAAGGATCGCAAGGAATTTCTTCATTGTTGTTTTACCTTTCTTGATAGATATTTGGAATATTTCCATTCTGTAGGAAATTATAGCACACATATTTTTTTGTGTCAATGATTTTATGATTATTTTCTATATTTTATATGCCGAAGCCTTGCCGTTTGGTTACAAAGCACAAAAAACAAAGGAACGGTTGCCCGTTCCTGATAGATTATTTGTGATAAAGCGAATAATTATACCGTTCTTTTTCGCATATTCCGCCAAGAATTTTCACAGTCTGCCAGATAAACAGACCCGAAAAGACGAGCTTGAAGCCCGAAATCGTTGGGAACAGATAGGGAATTGCAAAGCCGACCGCCCAAAGAACGGTTATCGCGCAGTAAAAAAACCACATAAAGCCGGTAAAAATTTCGCCTGTGCCGAGCTCGTTTGAAAGCTTTTTCAAATCCGCGATAAAGCCGCGCATCGCTAAAAGAGATACCGTAGCTGTCGCTATTGCCAAAGCCGCACCGACGAGGACTATCCAAAGCTCGGTCGCATAGATGACGATTGCTCCGTAGGGTGTCAATACGGCACGGAATATTTCGGTCGTCAATAACAGCAAAAATGCAGGAACCGCAAGCGTTTTCGTGACTTTGAACTCCGCCAGACCGCGGAACGCAAAGGTTGACGCGAACAGTAATAAAAACATCGCCGAGGCAGGCAGAATGCGTGTGCCGTCAAAGGTGATGTCAAGCGAGAAAACAACGGCGAAATATACTATATATGCCGACGCACGAAGCTTTTTCGGGCGTGTTTTTTCGGGCTTCGAGGTATATTCGCTTGCGTAAATCTCGTCGATTTTTTTGCCGCATTCAAGGTGAAGCATAGAGAACAGCTTTCTTACCGAAATGAACCATGCGACCGCTGCGCCCAATGCTACAATCGAGAGGAAAATGACGAGCAACGGCTTTGCCGCGACGACTGCGCTTATGGCATCGTAGGTTTCAAAATCAAGTTCGAGATTAAGCTGAAGCTCCAGTATCGAAATCAATTCGGGCAGAAGCGAAGCGGCAATGCGGATGAAAAATGCGAGATAGGACAAAAACGCCGTGCCGTCGCTTTGCTCAACCGTTTTTGGGCAATCGTTGCGCATTGCGAAATAGGAAATGCCCGAAAAAAGCTTTTTGAAAAAGATAACGTAAATAATGCCCTCGGCTATCGAAAATGCAGTTACCGCAAGCATTCGGTTCGAGCCGATTTCGGTCAGAAACACCGACCGCATAAGCAAAAGGTGAATCGCCTCTACGCCGAAAAGGTAGAGAAGCATTTTTTTTGCTTCCTCGATCGAGCTGTCGAAATACGAAAGCTGGGTAAGTCCGAAAAACAAAAGCACGCATCCGAAAACGTCGGGGAAGATATCAAGACCCGCAGGAACGGGATTAACGAAGAATAAAAATCCAAGGATTATCAGCATTTTGCTTCTTTGCGACACGCTTTTTTCTTTTGTGTTCATTTTTAAAATCCCTCTCCTTTCGGTTGATTTTTCTTATTTTTTGCCGTTTCGGCGGTTAAGCTTTTCCTGTCTTGCCGCACGCTTTTCTTCCATTTTTTTGATTGCCTCGTTTTGCTCCTTTGCAAGCTGTTGCTTGTCCTTTTCATATTGCTTTTCGCTTGTGATAAGCACAAAGCAGGTATGGAGGAACAAAACGTTCGCAATAATAACCACGTACTGCAAAATAAATTGAATCGAGGTGACCGTGTAAGCGATTCCGCCAAGCAAGCTGAACATATTCAAAAGTCCTGCCGCAAGCGAAAGGGTGATGAACACGACCGTGAGTACCAAACGGTTTTGTGCCGTGCGCTCAAGCTTCGGCGCGTTGCATTCTCTTGCAATATTTATTACCGCGGTCAGCCAAAAATATGACATCAGCATCCACGCACCGAGGTGTACGATATAGGTCGCCGTGTTAAGCGCGGGAATGTCGCCGATATCGAACATGCCGATAACGACTAAAAACTGTATTATGCCTCTCGGCAGTAAAAACAGCGCGGATACCGCCGCTCTCATAAAGTTTTTCTCCAGGCGCGATGCGAGGAAAAAGCCGTATGCCAACAACGGAGCGGCAAGGATGCCGCCGCCTATTTCGTAAAGGGCGAAGCATCCGTACCCCAATAAAGCTATACCAAATCCCATTTTTTACCTCTATTTATCCGAGCCCATGCAGCACTTTTTGTATTTTTTACCGCTTCCGCAGGGGCAGGGATCGTTAGGTCCTGCCTTTTCAACCTTTTTTACGGGTGTGGGCTTGACCTTCTTTCCGTCGGTCTGCATGCTCGCGCTGCCGTTAAGCACCTGCTGACGTTCGGTGCTTGCGTTGCGAGGTCTTGCCGAAAGGATCATTCTGACGGTGCCTGCACGGATTTCCGAAATCATTTCCTCGAACATCGTGCCGCCCTGAATCTTATATTCTACAACGGGGTTGCGTTGAGCGTAGGCGTTAAGACCGACGCTTCCCTTAAGGTCGTCCATTGCGTCGATATGCTCTACCCAACGCGAATCGACGTTGCGGAGAAGGATTGCGCGTTCAACCTCACGGAATATTTCGGGAGTGAAGAGCTCTTCCTGCTTTTGGAGCAATTCCTGTGCACGGTCGGAAAGAACTTTGCAAACGTCGGAAATTTGAAGATCGCCGAGCTCTGCAGGAGCGTAATGGAAATCCTCATCGGTGGAAAGCAAGCCCTTGAAGGCGTTGCGCATTCCGTCGAAATCCCATTCGTCTGCGACGTCGGACTGTGCAAACGAGGAAATCGTTTCCGTGATATGGTCGTCGACCATTTTGCTTATCTTGCCCGAAATATCATCGCCGTCGAGCACAGCACGGCGCTCTTTGTAAATAATTTCGCGCTGAAGATTGATAACGTCATCATATTGAAGCACGTTCTTTCTGCGCTCGAAGTTGGTTCCTTCAATGCGCTTTTGTGCACTTTCGATAGAGTTGGAAAGTATTGCCGCATCGATAGGTTGGTCTTCGGGCATCTTGAGTGCTTCAACGACTGCCAAAATTCTGTCCGCACCGAAAAGACGCATAAGGTCGTCCTGCATCGAAAGGAAGAAACGGCTTTCACCGGGGTCGCCCTGACGTCCTGCACGGCCTCTTAACTGGTTATCGATACGTCGGCTTTCGTGTCTTTCGGTGCCGAGAATGAACAAGCCGCCTGCTTCACGCACCTTGTCAGCTTCAATGCGGATATCCTTTTCAAACGCTTCCTTAAGCTCGGCAAAGCGCTTTCTTGCGTTAAGGATTTCTTGGTCGTCGGTTTCGCCGAAATTGGTTGCCTCGTAAAGCATATAATCGTCAAGGCCTTCCTTGCGAAGCACGTCCTTTGCAAGGAATTCCGAGTTACCGCCAAGCATAATGTCGGTACCTCTACCTGCCATATTGGTCGAAATGGTAACGGCGCCGAGCTTACCTGCCTGCGCGATTATTTCTGCTTCCTTTTCGTGGAATTTAGCGTTCAACACGTTGTGAGGGATATTTCTTGCCTTTAATACCTTGGAAAGCTGTTCGCTCTTTTCAACCGAAACGGTACCGACAAGCACGGGCTGTCCCTTTGCACGGCATTCCTCGATCTGGCGAACGATTGCTTCGGTCTTGCCGCGTACGTTTTTATAAACGACGTCGTTATGGTCCTTTCTGACCATAGGACGGTTTGTGGGGATTTCGATAACGTCAAGACCGTAGATTTCACGGAATTCGTCTTCCTCGGTCATAGCGGTACCGGTCATACCCGAAAGCTTTTTATACATTCTGAAATAGTTCTGGAAGGTAACGGTTGCTTGGGTGCGGTTTTCGTTTTGAACCTCAACGCCTTCCTTTGCCTCAATTGCTTGGTGTAAGCCGTTGGAGAAGCGTCTGCTCGGCATAATACGGCCTGTGAAGGAGTCGATAATGATGACCTGACCGTCCTTTACGAGATAGTCGATATCTCTTTGCATAACGCCGCGCGCACGGATAGCGTTATTGAGGTAATGCATAAGCTCGCTGTTTTCGCCGTCGCCAATATTTTCGATTCCGAAATATTTTTCCGCCTTTTCCAAGCCGACGGTGGAGAACATACAGCTTCTTGCCTTTTCGTCGACGATGTAATCCTCCGAAATATCCTCGTCGCTCTTTTTGCTGTCGAATTCCTTAATGCGGTAGCACTTTAAGCGGCGCACGAATTCGTCCGCCTTTTTATACATATCGCTCGATTCACCGCCTGCGCCCGAAATGATAAGAGGGGTACGGGCTTCGTCGATAAGAATAGAGTCGACCTCGTCGACGATGGCGAATTGGTGACCGCGCTGAACGACCTGCTTTTTGTAAACGACCATATTGTCGCGGAGGTAGTCAAATCCGAATTCGTTATTGGTGCCGTAGGTAATATCGGCATTATATGCTTCCTGACGTGCCTTGGAATCGAGTCCCTGAATGATAAGGCCGACCGAAAGTCCCAAATATTTGTAAATGTTGCCCATCCATTCGCTGTCGCGCTTTGCGAGGTAATCGTTAACGGTAACGATATGTACGCCGTTGCCCGAAAGCGCGTTGAGGTATGCAGGCAGTGTTGCCATAAGGGTTTTACCTTCGCCGGTCTTCATTTCGGCAATTCTGCCCTGATGCAAAACGATACCGCCGATAAGCTGAACGTGGTAATGGCGCCTGCCGAGAACTCTCCACGATGCTTCTCTAACCGTTGCACACGCTTCGGGAAGGATATCGTCAAGCGTTTCGCCTTTTGCCAATCTGCCCTTAAGGATATCGGTTTGACCTTTAAGGGTTTCGTCGTCCATTGCCGAATATTTATCCGAAAGCGCTTCGATTTTATCCGCTATCGGTTCGATTTTTTTAAGTTGTTTATCACTGTAGGTGCCGAAAAGTTTTTTGAATAAGCCCATTGTTTGCTCCTTTCCCACGTAACGGTGCACGTGGGGGATATAATTATACAAAAATATCATACCACAAAAAAATTAAAAAGTATATAGTTATTTGTAAAATTATTGCAATCTTGTTCAAAAAGGTGTATAATAAAACGAATTATTATGCAAACACAAAAAGGAAATGCAAAATGAGTACGATTGCGGCTGTCGGCACGCCCCACGGTAAGGGCGGCGTTGCGATGATAAGAATAAGCGGTGAAGATGCCTTTTCGGTTGCCGAAAGGATTTTTGTCCCTGCGAACAAGGAACGCTTTGCGAAAAGAAAAAGCGGTTGCACCTATTACGGCTCGTTTGCCGATGAGGGCGGTGTTTTTGACGACGGCCTTTGCATTCTTTTCGCATCGCCTGCTTCATTTACGGGTGAAGACGTTGCCGAGCTTTATTGCCACGGCGGTATACTCGTTACGCAAAAGCTATTATCCGCCGCATTGAAAAACGGTGCGACGATTGCAGGACCGGGTGAATTTACCCGACGTGCATTTATAAACGGAAAAATAACGCTTACCCAAGCCGAAGCGATAGGCGGAATTATCGATTCTAAAAGCGAAAAGCATTTATCGGTTTCGGCAAGACAGGCAAACGGCTCGTTAAGCCGTGCGCTCGATTCGGTCTATACCGATTTGCGTCTGCTTGCCGCATCGGTTTACGCATTTATTGATTATCCCGATGAGGATATGACCGACGTTTCGATTGAGGAAATGCGCGAGCGCTTGACCGATTGCAAAAAACGGCTTGACCGCCTTGCAGGAAGCCATACCTACGGACGTGCGATAAGCGAGGGCGTTATTACCGCCATCGTCGGCAAGCCGAACACGGGTAAAAGCTCGCTTCTCAATGCGCTTTGCGGTGAGGAAAGGGCAATCGTTACCGACGTTGCAGGTACCACTCGTGACGTTGTTACCGAAACGGTTCGCTTGGGCGATTTGATATTGCGTCTTTCGGATACGGCAGGTATCCGCGAAAGCGACGATAAGGTCGAAATGATCGGTATCGAGCGCAGTAAAAAGGCAATCGAGGAAGCCGAGCTTATACTTGCGGTGTTCGATATGTCGCGACCGCTTGATGATGATGACAAGCGAATTATCGATTCAATCGTTTCAAGCGGCAAGGAAGCAAAAACCGTTTGTATTTTGAATAAAATCGATATTGCCGATGATTTGAATATTAAGCTTCCCTTTGAAAAAACTCTTACTGTAAGTGCAAAAAGCGGAGAGGGAATCGATGCGCTTGTCAACACCGTGTCCTTGATGTTCGGCGCAGGAGAGATAGGCGAAAACGATGAAATCGTTGTTAACGCACGTCAATGCGCGGCAGTTGTCAATGCATCGAATGCTGTTCAGAACGCCATCGACGCGCTCGATTCGTTCACGCAGGATATAGCCGGAATGGATATCGAGGTTGCGCTTTCGGCAATTGCCGAGGCAGACGGCAGAAGCGTTTCGGAGGATATCGTTAACGAGATATTCTCGCACTTCTGTGTCGGAAAATAAAAATTAAAAGGATTCGCCAAGCTTTTGGCGCTAACTGTTATGATAAAATACGAAGCACAAAAAATCGACGTTGCCGTTATCGGCGCAGGACACGCAGGACTTGAAGCGGCGCTTGCCTCGGCAAGAATGGGCGCGAACACGGTTTTGTTCACGCTTACGCTCGACCTTGTCGGCAATATGCCCTGCAATCCGTCAATCGGCGGTACGGGTAAGGGTCACCTTGTTTTTGAAATCGATGCTTTAGGCGGTGAAATGGGACGTGCGGCAAATGCCGTTATGCTTCAAAGCCGTATGCTTAACGCGTCGAAAGGTCCTGCCGTGCGCTCTTTAAGAATGCAGTCCGACCGCGTGAGATACCGTGATTACATGAAGCAAATCGTCGAAAAGACCGATAATCTGCTTCTCAAGCAGTGCGAGGTCGTTTCGGTCGAAACCGATGAAAACGGCGTTACGGGTGTAACCACCTCGTTCGGTGCGTTTTACCCTGCAAAATGCGTAATTATCGCAACGGGCACGTCGCTCGGCGGAAGGATTATCGTCGGTGAGGAGGCTTATGAATCGGGTCCCGACAACACGCTCCCTGCAAAGCGCTTGGTTGATTCGCTTATTAACGCAGGGGTTAAGCTGACACGCTTTAAAACAGGCACACCGCCCAGAATACATGCCGATTCAATTGATTATTCCAAGCTCGAGCGTCAGGACGGCGATGACGAGCCGACAATGTTCGGCTTTGCAGAAAGCAAAAAAAATCTTTTGCCCTGCTATATCGCTTATACAAACGAAAACACGCATAACATAATACGCGAAAATCTTCATCGCTCGCCCTTGTTTTCGGGCGTTATCCACGGTACGGGACCGAGATATTGCCCGAGTATCGAGGACAAGGTGGTTCGTTTTTCGGATAAGGAAAGACATCAGATCTTCGTTGAGCCGATGGGCACCGACACTAAAGAGGTGTATCTGCAAGGACTTTCAAGCTCGCTTCCCGAGGAGGTTCAGCTTCAGCTCATCCATTCCATCGAGGGACTTGAAAACGCAGAATTTATGCGCACCGCTTATGCTATTGAATACGATTGCTGCGATCCGCTTCAATTGACTAATACTCTTGAATTCCGTGAAATCAACGGACTTTTCGGCGCAGGACAGTTCAACGGAAGCTCGGGCTACGAGGAGGCGGCGGCTCAAGGTCTTATCGCAGGTATCAATGCCGCACTTAAGGTGCAGGGAAAAGAACCCTTTACGCTTTTGAGAAGCGAAAGCTATATCGGTACGCTTATCGACGACCTTGTAACCAAGGGTACTAACGAGCCGTACCGCATTATGACCTCGCGAAGCGAATACCGTTTGCTTCTCCGTCAGGACAATGCCCAAACACGTCTTTTGCCCAAGGGCTATGAGGTTGGACTTGTAAGTCAGGAGCGTTACGATAAATTCCTTGCCGATGAAAAGGCGCTTGAGGAATTGATATATTCGCTTGAGCACGAAAGCATTAAGGGCGGAAGCCGACTTGACGACCTTCTTGAAGCGCGCGGATATGCACGCACAGGTGCAGGTATTGTTAAGGCAGAGCTTTTAAAGCGCCCCGAAATCACTATTAACGATATTCTTGAGCTTTCGGACAGCGAAAATATATACGATAAAAATCTGTTAAGCCGCGCAGAAACCGAAATTAAATATTCGGGCTACATAAAGCGTCAGCTTGCCGAGGTCGAAAGATTCTCGAAGCTTGAGGAAAAACAGCTTCCTCCCGATATTGATTATACTTCTATCCGCGGATTACGTATCGAAGCGGCGCAAAAGCTTCAAAAGCTTCGTCCCGAAAACGTCGGACGCGCATCGCGCATAAGCGGTGTTTCGCCTGCCGATATTTCGGTGCTTCTTATTTATCTTGCACAGGGTGGTAAACAATGAGCTTTTCGGAAATAACAAAAAAATACCGTGATTCGCTTACCGATAACGAATGCGCATCGCTCGACATAATCGGTAACGAGCTTGTAAATACAAACGCGGTTATGAATCTTACCGCGCTGACAGACGAAAAGGGTGTCGGTCTGCTTCACTTTTGGGATTCGCTTACGCTCATCGATACGGGACTGTTTAAAAACAGACGTGTCATCGACGTCGGCTGTGGCGGCGGGTTTCCCTCGCTTCCGCTTGCGCTTTGTGCAAGTGATTGCGTTATCGTTTCAAACGATGCGACCGCGAAAAAGCTGACTTACGTTGCCGAAACCGCGAAAAAGGCAGGCATTGACAACCTTCAAACACTTTGCGGCAGAGCCGAGGAGCTGTCGGTTTTGCCCGAGCACCGCGAAAGCTTCGATATCGCCGTTGCGCGCGGTGTTGCAAGATTGAACGTGCTTTGCGAGTGGTGTATGCCTTTTGTTAAAAACGGCGGATATTTCGTTGCGATGAAGGGCGAAAAGGGACGTGAGGAAGCCGAGGAGGCAAAAAAGGCAATTTCTGTTCTCGGCGGAGAGTTGGTTGACATAATCGACATAAAAATTCCCGAGTTTGAATATCTTCACACGCTTGTTATTATCAAGAAAACCAAAAACACACCGAAAAGCTATCCCAGACGTAACAGCCAGATACAGAAAAAACCCCTTTGATAAGGAGTGATATTATGGCAAAAGAACTTGTGAAGCTTGATGAAAACGGCTTGACCGAAGCAGAGTTTGTCGCACAGTACGATGCGTCGAGATTCGAGAGACCCTCTGTTACGGTTGACATAATCATATTTAAAGATTCACGTGTTTTACTAATAAAGCGCAAAAGACATCCGAGCATCGGCAAGCTTGCGTTCCCCGGCGGATTTTTGGACCCGAACGAGGACGTTTACACAGCCGCCGCACGTGAATTGATGGAGGAAACGGGGCTGACCGCCGTTGGATTAAGACAGCTCGGCGTCGAATCGGCGCCGAACCGTGACCCACGCACACGCATTGTGACAGTGCCGTTTCTTTGCGATATTGCCGATGAAAGCGCACTTTGTGCAGGCGATGATGCGGCGAGTGCGAATTGGTACGATTTTTCGTATAAAAGCTCGACGCTTAACGGCGTGACTATCTACGAGGTGACGGTTAACGATTCGGGCGAAAAAAAGAAATTTAAGGTTTCGGTATCGCAGGATAAAAGCGGCTTGCGAGGCGATTTCATTTACAAACAGATTGGCGAATCCTGTCTTGCAGGCGATCATGCTGAAATTTTTGTACGAGCTTTGGAATTTTACGAAAAGAGAGAAAGGTAACCATGAAAAAAACAGTTTTGTGTTCCATTTTGTTTATCGTAATGCTTCTGTCTTGTTTTTCGTCGGCATCGGCGATCATTTATCTTCGCGGCGACATTAATTTGAATAACATAATCGATAAATACGACTATATTCTTACGAAGCGAGCTGTGTTGGGAATTATCGAGCTTGACGGTTCAAGACGCGAAAATGCCGACACGAATCAAAACGGAAAGCTCGAAAACGACGATTGTGTATTTATTAAAAAACGTTTAATAGGGGGCTTCGTTATTGAAATCCCCGAAGAAATTAAAATGCAGCTTACCCAGAGCTTAACCGTAAAGAACGAAAACTTCTTAAAAACTGCGGCGTTTTCAACCTTCCTTGCAAGCAGTGAAAAATTTGCGGTCATTCCCGGACTTTCCGAAAATACCGTTCCGCAGGGTATCGGCAGAAATCCCGAAACGGGCTATACCTATATCTCGTCTTATTTTAACGAATCCGGCAAGGCATCGGTTATTTCGGTGCTCGATGAAAAGGGCAGGTTCGTTGCGGAATACCATGTTTACAACAAGAACGGCACTCCCTTTACGGGACATATGGGCGGTATTTGCGTTACCGAGGATTACCTTTACTTCTCGGGTCCCAATGCAGGTAATTATTATTCGGTTGTCGAGCTTGCTCTTAAGGATTTGCCTCTTACGGGTTCGCATAATATTACTATCGAAACGACAGTTACGCTTCCGATACATTCAAGCTATCTCTTTTACGATTCGGGCATTCTTTGGGTGGGTACCTTCTATCTTGCAGGCTCTTACGATTTGGGTAAGCATTTCAGCTTTAAAACCCCTAATTCCGACGGCGGACAGTACGGCGGTTATGCGGCGGCATTTGTGCTTGACGGCGAGGAAAAGCGTCTTACCGTTAAATCGGGCGAAAATTATGCAGTTCCTTCGTTCGTTCTCGCAACACCCGACAAGGTGCAGGGCTTTGCATACAAGGACGGCAAGGTTTGTTTAAGCAAATCCTACGGAAGAAACAACAATTCCACGCTTGAATATTTTGAAATCGATATGGAAAAGGCGGATAAAACGATCACGGTTGACGGAAAGACCTACCCGATGACCGTGCTTGACAGTAAAAACCGCACCAAAACCGTTACGGCAATGGGTATGACCGAGGGTATCACGCTTGACAAAAACGGTAACATAATGGTACTTTTTGAATCGGCGGCAAAGAAATATTACAACTCCAAAAACCCCACCGACCATATCTGGACAACCAAGTTTTACGGAAAATAAACAAAAAAATGCACTCCCTTGGGAGTGCGTTTTTTATTCGTCGGTTTTTAAAAGCTCGTCGTAGGATACCTCGAAGACCTTGCAAAGATACTGCAGTTCAATATCGGTAACAAAGCGTTTTCCCGCTTCGATACGCTGAATCGCATTTTTGTCAACGTCAAGTCCGAGTATTTGTAATTTGTTTGCCAATATTCTTTGGGAAATGCCGAGTTCGTTGCGAAGCCGTGCAACGTTTTTGCCGCACAGATTGTTTTTGCCGTCGTTTGTTTTGTTAATAAACATATTAACTCCTAAAATAATGACATTCAGTGATTGACACATATATTATTGTATGATATAATCACTCTATGAGTGACATTTACTGAATGTCAGTGCTTTAGGAGTTTTAAAATGAGAAAGACCTTTATTTATAATGAAGATGTTAAAAAATCGGCTTTTACGATTATGATGCTTCAAGCAATGGGCTTGAAGCTTGTCGATTCGACCGAGGTCGGATTTGATAATTTTGAAAATTCCGACGGAGAAACGCAAAACGAGCCTAAATACATACGTCTTGTCTTTCAACGCGAAAATACCGAAAAAAGCATCCTCTTTGGGTGACTAAAAAACAAAGCCGTACTGTTTGGTACGGCTTTGCTTTTACCTTTAATTATTTGAATTGGTTATTGTTGTTGTACTTGTTGCGTTTTTTGCGTTTTACGAGCTTGACTATTATGATAACGATTGCCGCAACAACGCCAAGTAACAAAAGTGCAGGGAATACGGCAACGATGAATATCGCAAAATATTCGAAGAACGTGCCCATACCCTCCCAGCTGGCAACGAAGGTATCGGAAAGCTTATCGCCGAAGTTCTTTCCTTCGGGCGTCGTTTCGGTATATTCCAAAACCTCGGTGATCGAAAGACCGACGGTGGAATAGGTGACCTTGTTATCATAAACGTTGAGCTTTGATTTAAGCGATTCAATTTCGGAAATTACTTGGAAAAGCTCGTTTTGATAGGTAACTATATCGTTAACGCTATGTGCGGATTCAAGAAGCGCTTCGAGAGAGCTCTTTTTAATTTCAAGAGTTTTAATACGCGATTGGAGGTCGTAATAACTAAGCGTTACGTCCTTTGTGGTTTCGGAATAGGAGGTAACGTTAAGCATAGATTTGAGCGATTCAACGTAGCTATCGAGCTTATCCGCAGGGATGCGGAGAACGTATATTGCCTTTTTCGGGGTTTTGCTTCCGTTATAAAGACTTTCACCGCCCGTTATTTCGGAGGTTTCAACATAGCCGCCTGCCGCCTTTAACTGACTTTTAACGGCTTCGTTAGCGTTGGTGAAATTTTTGGTTTCGCCGTAGATTTTTACAGTGCGGAGTATTTTTGTATTTGTGTTTACGGTTGTATATTCAACCTCGTCGACTTTTTCGGGTTCGGTGTCAATATTATCTCCGACGTTTTCGTTTGGGGTATCCGTTCCCACAGAGTCGCCGCTCTCTGCACCGCAGGCTGAAAGGAGCAACACACAACAAGTGAGCAGTAACAATAAAAGAAGCTTAAAATCAAACGGTCTTTTCATTATTAAAATGCACCTCATCTTTCCTGCAAAGCGGAAAATTTCGCCTTGCTTTGTGTAATTATTTTACCATATTAATGCGATTGTGTCAATTTGGATTTTAGGATATTTTGTAAACAAACATCGGATTATTCTTAAATTATGGTTGATTATCTGCGAAAAATGTATTATAATGTTAACATGGTATTTAAAATAATAACAGTGAAAGAAACGAGGTAAAAAGTATGAAATCCTTGCAAAAATATCTCAGCGGAATGGTTTTGAGTCTTTTTGAAATTTTTGTCGGCGTGCTGCTGCTTATCGACCCGTTTGCATTCACCTCGGGTATAATTATGGTGCTCGGCGCAATATTGCTGTTTGTCGGTCTTATTTGCCTGTTCAAATATTTCCGTGAGGATGCGGCAAATGCGGCGTTGGAGCAAAATATGTTTAAAGGCCTTATCGCCCTCTCGCTCGGCGGATTTTGTGTGCTCGGCAACGGCTTTATCGTTGAAATTTCGGCGTTGCTCACGTTTGTATACGGCGCTGTTATACTTATCACCGGCTTTTCGAAGGTTCAAAAAACCATCGACCTGCTCCGTCTTAAAAAGACAAAATGGGGCTTTACCGCAATAAGCGCGGCTGTAACCGTAATTTGCGCGGCACTTATTCTTTTCAATCCCTTTGGCGCAACCGAATGGATTTGGAGATTTATCGGTATTTCGCTTATCGTTGAAGCGCTTATCGACGCATTGGCGGTTCTTTTGGGCGGTAAGGACAGACCTGTTGAAGCAGAAGCGACAGAGAAAGATACGGAAGAAAAAGATTAAAGCATAATGAACGCAGAAGAAATTAAAAAACAGCTCGACTCGGTATTCAGCGATGAGGTTATCGAGTGGGGTAAGCCGATAATGCAAAATTTCTCCAAGCTGATGGCGTATTACCGTTGCGCTCTTATGGAGATAGAAACAAAATTCAACGTGCTTAACGAGGAATTTTCGCTTCGTTACGACCGCAACCCCATTAACAGCATCAAAACGCGGCTCAAATCCTTTCCGAGTATGCGCGATAAGCTTCAAAGAAAGGGAATCGACCTTACCGTTAACGGTATCGAGGAAAACTTGAACGACGTTGCGGGTGTGCGCGTTATATGCTCGTTTACCGACGACGTGTTTATGCTTGCCGAGGCTCTGCTTAATCAAGACGATATCACGCTTGTCGAGGCAAAGGATTACATTAACAACCCCAAGCCCAACGGATACAGAAGTCTGCATCTTATCGTTACCGTGCCGATATTCCTTGCGCACGAAAAGCGACTGATGAAGGTTGAAATTCAGCTTCGTACCATTGCGATGGACTCGTGGGCAAGCTTGGAGCATCAGCTTCGTTATAAAAAGGACTATGCCTTTGACGAGCGCATGGCAAACGAGCTTTTGCGCTGTGCCGAGCTTTCAAGCGAGCTTGATGCAAGAATGGACGCATTGCGAGAATTGGTACAAACAGACGAATAAAGTCAAAAGAGAAGCCTAAATCGGCTTCTCTTTTCTAATGTGCATAAAGTCCTTCGTAATCAATAATGATTCCCGTAAGACAGGTATCCTCGTATTTGCTTCCCTTATAAACGTCGGTAATTTCAAATCTGAAATGCGCGTCAAATCCGTTTCCGACCTTTATTTTAAGCGGCGAAAGGTCGATATATTGCGGCTTTATCGTATCCTCAAGCTCGATATCGCCCAAATATTCGCCCTCGTAATAAAGCTTCATACTCTTTACGCGGCTGTTTTCTTGCCATTTGGTTTCGTTTTCGGCATAGCCGTTTACGATACAGATGCTGTAAAGTGTCAGTTCTGCATACCCCGTGCCGAGATACATCTGCTTTATTTCGATGCTTTCACCGATGCCGTAGCCGTCGACACCCTCAGCCCAGACGGTTTTGCGTGTGTCGGTTGCAAGATGAGCTGCACCGTAGCTTATTTTGCCCTGCGGCACTAAAACCGAGGATGCCTTGATGTCGCAAACGAAGCTTTGGCATCCGCACCACGTTGAGCAACCGAGGGTTAGTCTGTCGATATAACCGAACACCTCGCCGTCTTCGTCATCGAGCGGTGCGGCATCTTCGTCGTTATAGCTCATAAAGCTTCCTATCTCGGCAGAAAAGGAATAATCCCAATCGGCAGGGAAGCTGTAGGAGGGTTCTACGGTCATATTTATCATATTGATATGAAATCTGTAATTGTATTGTCCGTCGTTGCATTCAATTGCCGAATAGTGTCGGTTTTTGCCCAAAACCTGCTTTGCAAGCTCGGAGATGACCGAATCGGGGCATTTTAAATCGCTGTCGGTAAATTTCAATTCTTCCTTGTCAACATCAAGAATCGCGCCGCCAAAATATTCATCCGTATCTTCTCCGATCGGGCTTCTGAAGCAGCACAAATGCACCTTGTCGCCGCTTTTGACTATATCTTCCATAGGGTTTTGTGTATCTTCTTGCGATATAGCATTGCTTTCGGTATGCTTTTCTTCGGAGGAGTCCTCGGCAACGTCGCTTACTTGTGTGCTTTCAAGCCGTTCCGACGGTTCGACCGAAATTTCGGTTTCTGCGCCGTTGTTGCAGGAACAAAGTAAAAACGAAACAACCAAAAGTGAAATAATGATTCTTTTCATATTTATCATCTCCTTTCACTTATATAGACGAAAAAAGCAACGGTTTGTCACATATTTTTCAAAAACAATTATACTTAATAAGTTTGAATTTGTCAAACGGCGGTCGGGTGAGATTTTGAACAGAGCGATGATAAATCGTTGAAAAACAAAGAACCGTGTGATACTGTAAAGACTTCTCTTTTTGTTAATTAATTTGCCAGATCAATCCACATTGCGGCTCTGCTTTTATCGGGATTTTCGGGAATTACAAGGTCGCCAGAATCTACCAGGTCGTAAATGGTGCTCATCCGGGTGTGAAGTATAAACATTGCCGCCGCGTAATCTGCGTCCTTGGCATTGTATTTCGTTGTGTCCTTTTTCACAAGCTCCTTGATCTCTTCGAAAAGCTTGGCGGTAAGCGCCATATATTCGTTGTAAAGAGGGTGCTCGTTAAAGCGGTTAAGCATCGCCTTGCGTGCTTTAACGCCGATAACGAGAATGTCGGGAACGACAGTTCCGTTTTCCTCGTGTGCGAATTTGCCGTCTATCCTCGCCCAAATAAGCTGTTCGCTGACCGAAAAGCTTTCGACCTTTCTTGGGTTTTTGATAATATCCGCCAAAAACAGCATTTCGGTCCTATCCATTTCGCCGACACGGTTCCACATACCGAAATTGCTTATTTTGTACGCCCAGAATTGTGTTTCGCTGTTGAGTCCGCAACCGTTTTGACCCGAGAACATTGGTCTGGGAAGCTCGACCGATTCATATCCCATAAAGCCCCAATCCTCGCCGTTTGCTCGGATTTTGGGTATGTACCCTAAAATGCTTTCCGGCTCTGCGCCGCAGGCGTAATTTGCCGCAAGGTCGGGGATAAACATTGCAGCCCACCACTTAACGTCGTTATCGCTCATATTGTCGGGAACAATGCAGAGCGAGCGTATAAACGGCATCGACGAATCGATTATTTTGTTGATAATATCACTGCGCTTTTTGGATTCCTTTAAGATAGTATCGTTGATCTTCAGCTGACATTCTGCGCTCGAAATATAAAAATCGGTGATATATCTTTCGTCATCAAGCTTTTTAAGCAACGTCGCATCAACGAGAAGCTTTATTTCCTCCTCCATATAAGGCATCGCAATGCCCAATGCCACCGCAAGCTCTTCGGCGGTCGAGGGGTTGTTACTTGCTTCTATAAGTATGTTTTTGGGGATGCTTCTTTGTACTGCAGACCAAGGCAAACCACTCGGTTGGTTTCCGCTTGACGAAAAGTCGATATCTTCGGGGTTGTAGCTTTTTGCTCCAAATTGTCTTGCCATATTCATACCTTCCTTCAATATATTACGCGCACGGTAAAGTTTAGTCATAACCGTGCCTTTCGGGAGCTTTAATGAGTCGGCAATATCGTTTACCTTTCGGTCTTTGATATAAAACTCAACGATTATGTTCCTGTAATCCGCCGATATAAACGCCAATTCACGTTTAAGAAGTGCTATTTCATCACTATGTATAACATCGTTTTCGATATTGCGTTTGTCGGCTATTTCAAAAGAGTCAAAATCATTCGTTAATACTGCTTCGTTATATCTGCGCCTTTTGTCTGCCCACCTGCTATAGCGGTTGCGTGCTATTTGCCACACCCAAGCAGGGAAGTTATCAGGAACGAATCCTTTTTTCAGTGTAGTGAGGATGTTGACCGAGATGTCGGAGGTAAGGTCCTCGGCATCAAATCGGTTTCCCGTCTTTTTAAGACAAAAGTAAAACAGCTTTTCGGAGTATTGATGAATAAATATTTCCGAAAGTTCGTTTTGTCCGCTCATTTTTTCGCCTCCCTTCGTACACATAGTGTAGGAATTTTAAAATTGATTTCAAAAAATCATACTACCGAAATGAAAATTTATCGAATACGGTATATATAACAAGGCAAAAGAGCACTTTGCGTGCTCTTTTGGTTTTGATTATTTCTTCTTTTTCTTAATGATTATAATTTCCGCAACTGTGAATGCGATAACGACGGCAAAGCCGATAATTACCCAAAGCAGAGCGCCGAGCTCGCCGCTTTCTTCGGTTGTCGGTTGCGAAGCTTCGGTATCGGTCGATTCCTCGGCATCGGTGTTATCGTCTTTTGAAACGGGGGAGCTTGTTTCGTCATCGTCGGACTTGCTCGATTCGCTGTTGCCTTTTGATTCTTCGGGAATGCTTGAGGATTCATTATCGGCAGAAGCATCGTTGTCGTTCTTCGATTCATCGTCCTTCGATTCATCGGGCTTGGATTCATCGGGCTTGGATTCGTTGGGCTTGGATTCATCGGGTTTGGATTCGTCAACGACCGTTCCGTTTTTAACGCCGACAAGAAATTCCGAGCAGAATACAAATGCGCCACCCATACCGCCGAATGACATTTTAACGTATCTCGCACTTACGGGATTGGTTTGGTATTTAAAGCAGGAGTTAGTTTCATCCATAATAAGCTTAGGCTTTGTAAGCTCACGGAAGGTTTTGCCGTCGTTGGAAATGCTTAATACGATTTCTGTAGGAGAGCCGATGCCTGCGATCATACGGTTGTCGAAATGAGCGTAAAAATGAGTCAGGTCGTTTCTGACCTCGCCAAGGTCGACGGTTATGCTCATTTTACCGTTAGAGTCGGTTATGGAGTGGTGGAAGGCGTGCCAATCGGTGCTTAATGCTTTCGTTGCGAGTATTCCGTCGGTAAGCTCCTTGCCGTCTACCTTTTGGTAATCTGCGCCGTTGCCGTCAACATAGGATCTGCAACCCGAATATTTTTTGCCAATCGATATCCAATCGACGTTTTTTGCTATAAGCGAGTTAAGACCGATATTGTCAACGTATTCATATTCGGTCGTTATTTGCTCGGGACGTACCTTGTCGATTTCCGCTTGGGTAAGCGTACCCTTTGCATACTTATAAGTCAGGTCGTAAACCATACGGAATTGCGGGTTGTTCGAATAACAGGCTTGATAATAAACCGCTGTTTTGCCGTCCTGGTAATACATCTTAACGGCATCCATCATTGAAGAGTTTAAACCGCCCTCAAGATATCTTAAATATCTTGCGAAATATTCGTCGGTATAAACTCTGCCGTCGCATTCCATTTCCATACAAAGTCCGTATTTTTCGGAAAGCTCAATGCTTTTCTTTACACGGTTGGGGTCGTTATAGCCGATCCACATAAGGTTGGGCTGCATACAAGCGACGTCAAAGCCGTAGCTTTGCCATTTCTCGTAGCCTTTTGCCTCGAACCAAGGAATCCATATAAATTTCAAGCCCTTGGAATGGAGATAATCCGAGGCGTACTTAATAAGCGCGCCGTCACCGCTTGCGGCGGTGAATTCCTCAAGCCAATAAAAGCCGACAAGGTCAAGATGCTTATAACCCTTCTGTTCAAAGCGCTTTATTTGCTCGTCTATCATCCATTTAAGAGCGTATTTTCTGTCCTCAAGCTTTGAGAAATCAAGGCTTTTTCCGCCTAACTTGCCAAAGTTTGTCGCTTCGGTGCTGGGGTAGAGAAGCGTGAAGAAAACGCCCGCCTTGCTTTTTGTATCGTTAAGCGCGGCTTTGGTCTTACCGAACGCAGATTCAAGCGCATCTACGTTGGCATTCTTATAAAAGGTATCGTCGACGTAGGTCGTCCAGTCGATCGCCTTTGTGGGGTTACCCTCCTGCAAATGCATTCTTGCACCCGACGGACCGTAGCCCATGCAAGGCAAGAAAAGATAGCTGTCGAAGAAGAAGTCCTTTACCTTGCCGTTTTTGTCAAGGTAGCCGGTATAGGGCAAAAGATCCTGCTCGTAATGTCTTCCGTTGTCCGAGGAGGAATAGCGAAAGGTGTAGGTAAGACACAGATTTTCATATCCGCCCATATCGTCGGCGGTCGGCACCTTCGGTGCGGCAACTGCCTCGAAGCAGAGTAGATTGGTAAGGAGTAATAAAATTGTAAGGGTTGCAATTAAGATTCTTTTCATAAAGTCCTCACTTTTCGATAAATGGCATTTCAGTCATTCGCAGCTTTGCACAGCCGTAGGGGAAAAGGGATATGCTTTCGGGTTTGGAAATCGCAACTGTCGATTGCGGCACCTTGGCGCAGACGGTATCGTATCCGTCCTCAAAGCCCCAATCGATCTTTGCAAGATTAGCCGTCAGAGTTATCGGCGGCTCAACAGACGAAAAGGGAATATCGGACATACCGTGGTATTCTGCCGTTAATTCGCTGTTTGCAAAGCCGTAATTCCAATCGCTTTTCGGGATATATTCGTAATCGCAATAGGGGAATTTACGCTCGATGCCGTCGCGCTCGTATTCGAGCATATTTTTTTCGTATTTTACGGGAAGTGCAAATAAAAGCGAGCCGCATTTCGCAACGTTGAGCCCCAAGGGGCGTTTTTCAACGTAAGGCGTTGCTTCAAAGGAAATATTGATTTCCTTTTCGTCGCCCGATTTTATTTCGAAAATCAAATCACCGTTATTGACTTGATTGCCGTCAACGGTAAGATTTTTCGCAAACGTCGGGATGCGGACGGTGAAATTAAAGTCCTTATCCGACTTGATTTTGTATTTAAAGGAATTTTCAAAGGGGTAGTTCGTTTTAAGCTCGATATTTATTCCGTCGTAATCGAGCATACTCGGAATCGGAATCGCGCTTATAATATCGCTTCCGTTATGCATAAACGA
Source organism: Eubacteriales bacterium (assembly GCA_045657425.1). Lineage (GTDB taxonomy): Bacteria > Bacillota > Clostridia > Oscillospirales > CAG-382 > Coliplasma. Next base: position 19,640 of record JAZOTA010000056.1, on the reverse strand, counting down.
CGAAAGGATAAATTTGGGCCAGCCTTGGTTGAAATTCGCCGTGCAGCAGCCGTAATTCGGCTCAAGTCCGAAAAGGTGGGAATCGAAAAAGTTGGTTCGGAATATCGGCTTGCCGAGGAAACGCTGACAAGCGATTTGGTTGCTCATCTGATCGTATTGGTGCGCCCACATATCGTCGGAAAGCGTTGCGGGGAATGCGTTGAAGGCAAGTAATTCCAAGCATTCAGCCCACTTTTTGTCGCCCGTGTAGGCAAACAGATGCTCGAATGCATACATCAATTCAACGACCGAGCAAAGCTCTGCACCCTGAATCGGGCTGATGCCCGAAAGCACCTCGTCACCCGTGAACATTCCTGCAGGCATGCCGTTATATTCATAAAGGAAATTATAAAGATATTCGGCATCGTCGGTGTATTCCTCGCCCAAAAGGTCGCAGGAAAGAGCTTCGTATTTAAGCATCATAACAAGGTTTACGATGTGGGTGTCGAATTTCCAGATATTAAGCGGACGCTTCCATAATTCCTTGACCGTGTGGTAATCCATACCCTGCGATTTAAGTATTTTTGCAAGGTCTTTAAGCCATTCCTCGTTTTTTAGCTTATAAAGGAATTCAATGGCAATAAAGCCCTCGTACCAACGGTATTTGCCCCAATCGAAAAGCTTTATTTCGCCTTTTTTGAGCAAATCGTAATAGTTTTTAAGCGCTTTGTAAAGAACTACGGGGATGCGCTCGTCCTTTGAGCATTCGTAATAAACGCAAAGCACCTTTGAAAGCAAAAGCACTGCCCAAGTATCATAACGGGCGCGTCTTTCATCGGGGCAGGGACATATCCAGCCGTCTTCCTTTTGGTAGGAGATTATCGCATCGATATATTTCTTCGCACGTGCTTTCATATCCTCGTCGTCAAGCAGATAGGCAAGGGGAATGAAGCCGTCGAGCCAATAGGGAACCCGTTCCCAACCCTCGGCATCGCCGCCTATCCATGCGCTGTCACGCACGTCGCGCCAGACCTTATCAAGATTTCCGCTTAATCCATTCGCTTGGATGATTAGCTGTTGCTTTGTCCAGCCAAACGGTTTTATTTCATTTGTGGTGAAAAATTGCCACTTTTTCATAATTTCTTCCTAATCAAATAATTTTTCGCGCAGGTTATATACTGCTTCCTCGTCGGGCTCGTTTCTTTCGTCGTATCTGACCTCGTTATACATTTTGAAAAGCTCGTCCACGGCTTCGTTTTCGGTCGGTCTTTGGCTTATCTCCAAAGGTGTTTCGTGGGAGGTTATTACCTCGCCGTGCTTAATACGGTCGGTAATGACTCGGTAATACAAAAATCCCAATCGTTGCCTCGGACTTTCCATATCCTTCCAACGGGGTTGCTTTTCGGCGGTCTTGCGCTTTCTGCGTGTGTCCTTGCGGAATGCCGAAAAATCGTAATGCACCGTCGTTCTGCCCGAAATGACGTTGCCGCGGTGGAAGAAGCTGAAGCGTCCGGCAATTTTAATCAAAAATCTCGATGCGCCGACAATCGCCTTGCGAAGTCCGATGATTATTGGCATTCTGTACTTTTCGCGCCAGCTCTTGCGTGATACAAGATAAAGAGGGATGACGAAAGCCATTAACACCAATGCAAAGCAAAGCTGAACGTAATGGTTCGTCGGTTTAACGTTTGTCCAGACGGCAAGAGTTGCGGTCGCACCGCCGAACAGTAAAAGCGAAATAAGCTCCAAGCGGTAGTATATAAGAAATCTTCTCATACTCTTGCACCTCCGCTTATGGATATAACGTTCACGTTTCTGCCTGCCGATTCAAGCAGATTAAGCGTTTCTGCGGTGTTTTCATCAACGTAAGGGGTTATTAAATAAATATCGGTTTCGGGACGTAAATCGGGCGCATAAAGACGCAAAAGCGCCGCCATTGAATAATCGCGCTTTGCGAAATTATCGAGAAGCGCAAAGCGTTCAAGAATGCGCTTGATGTGTATTTCACCGCTTTCGCAAGGGATGAAAAAGAACTTTTGGCTTCCGTCAGCCGAGTTGGACGAAAAACCGACTCTTCCGCCGTTTTTAAGCGTTTCGCAGAAAAGAAAGCAGGCGTATTTAAGTCCTGCCTCGACCAGATCGCCGCTGTGGAACTGAACCTCGGCATAGCTGTTGAGGTCGAGGAATATCATCGTGTCGTAATTGCGCGAGCTGTCATAGCTGTTGCACATCATTTTACGCATACCGCCGCTTACCGTTCTGCTCGACGCCTTGAAGTTGATGCTCTTCATCGGGTCGCCGAATCGGTATTCGCGTATGCCGCTTAAAAAGAAGGGGTCTTCGATATATTTTTTGTCGGCAATGGCAGTGCCTGCCTGACAAAGAAACGCAGGCATATTCGCCGCCGTATTGAAATAATCGGGATAGCCGTAAAATTCAATCGGGATATCGAACACAAAATCGTTCTTGCGGTAGCTGAATTTTGCATCGTCAAGCTTAAAAAGTCCGCGCTTTTGTACCGCCACGGTATGCTTTTTCTGTACGGTGGAGAACGGCGGAATATTGAAAATGCTTGTTAATTTGGTGTATTCCTTACATTCAAAGCCGTCGATAACAAGTCCTGCGGGAACGTAAAATTCCATTTTCACCGCAAAAAGAGGAAACCAACCGGGGTTGGTGACCGTTTCGACAAGCTCGAGCGTTTCACCGACAAAAACACCGTCGGACGTAAATTCACGGTCATATTCAAGTGTTGAAAGTGCCGAAATCTTCGCCTTTCGGTAGCCGATGACGGCAAGTACACCCAAAACGCACGCCGCAAAGACCGAAATAAAAACGATAAAATATACCATAAATTTACCTGCGTGTGAAATCTATTCTTTCGCTGGGTACGGGCGTGGTTTCAAGTATCTTTAAAATCAGCTCCTCGCCTAAGTTTCCGCGGTGGAAGAAGCTGTTTTGGAAAACTATTCTGTGGGCAAGAACGGGGAGAGCGGCGCGCTTGATATCGTCGGGAAGGACGTAATCACGCTCGCTTATTGCGGCATAGCCTTGTGCAACACGCAAAAGTGCTATCATCGCACGCGGACTTGCACCGAGAATAACGGTTTTATCATTTCTCGTCGCCTCGCAGATATGAGTTGCATAGCTCATAAGGTCATTATGCACGTAAACGCTTGCCAATTCCTCACGCGCTTTGCCGATAAGTGCGCTGTCAACGGTTTCGCATTTGCCGATATTCATTCCGTTAAGCTTGCGCGAAAGAATTTCAACGCTTTCGTCGTGAGTGGGGTAGCCCATATTCGTTTTGACGAGAAAACGGTCGAGCTGTGCTTCGGGCAGGTCAAACGTGCCCTTTGTTTCAATCGGGTTTTGCGTTGCGATGACCATAAAGGGCTCTAAAAGCTTATAGGTCTTGCCCTCAACCGTGACCTGATGCTCCTCCATACATTCAAGCAAGCCCGATTGGGTTTTCGGCATTGCACGGTTTATTTCGTCGGCAAGCAGAATATTTGTGAAAACCGGACCCTTGATAAAGCGGAATTCGCTTTCCTTCATATCGAAAAAGTTAACGCCTACAACGTCGCTCGGAAGCATATCGGGAACGCATTGAATACGCTTGAAATCAAGCGAAAGCGATGCCGCAAAGGATTTTGCAAGCATGGTTTTACCCGTGCCGGGTACGTCATCTATAAGCATATGGCCGCCGCAAAGCAGGGAAATTATCGCAAGCTCGGTGACCCTCTCCTTACCGACGATTACCTTACCTACGTTGTTCATAACTGCGCTATAGACCTGCAAAATAGCATTCGGCTTCATAAAACGACCTCTTTTATAAATCAGTATTAATTCATTCTACTACATATAAGAAAATATGTCAACAAAAAAGGATACCTTGCGGTATCCTTTAAAGCTAATTATTTGCGCTTTTTAATAACAATGACCGCAACGACAATTGCAACTATAACAACTGCGCCGCAGATGATGTAGATGATAAGGTTGGAATCGCTTTCGTTTTCAACTACGGGAGCGCTTACTTCCTCGGAAACTGCTTCGGAAATAACCTCGCTCGATTCCTCCTCGGGCTTGTTAAGCTCCTCGTAGTAAGCGGGGATGGTTCTCATCCAATCGCTGATAACGGGAGCGAGAACGTCAAAGCCGCTGGAGCTGGGGTGGATAAGATCGTAAAGGTTTTTGTTTTCCTTGTACTTAAGAACGTTGTTGTTGAAATCCTCGTCGTTGTAAAGGTCGAGATAGGGGATTTCCCATTTGTCGCATATCTGCTTTGCAATATCGAAATATTCGCTCATATCTGCAAGCTTGCCGACGTCACTGCGGTTGATCTTGAAGTTGATGATATAACCGAACTGAGCGTCCTTGAAGGTTTCCTTTGCATATTTAAAGGTGGTTTCAAGACCGCCTGCGAAGGTGGACATATCAAGCTCTGCATCAAAGCCCTCGGATATAGTGCCGACGGGTGCGGAATCCCAAGCGTCGTTAACGCCGCCGTGGATGATAACGAAATCATATTTCTTTTTGCTTTCGGCCTTAAGCTGTGCAAGGATGGTGTTGTCCTTGCGGCAGTTGGAGATTGATGCGCCGGAAACGCCCTTGTTGACGCCTGCCATCTTGTTGCCCTCAATAATACGTCCGGGCCAACCTACGATGGTTTTGCCCTTATTCCATTCAACTCTGCCCTCGGTGATCGAGTCGCCTACAAAAAGCACGCTCTTTTTGTAAAGACCGTTTTCGGGGTCGGGAGTGATGCCGGTATTGAATTCGAGATTTGCAGCCGACGCAAAAATCGTAAGCGTGCTTAAAAGCATCATAGCGGTAAGTAGAAAAACGAGTAATTTTTTCATTGTTTTGCCTTCTTTCTTTGGTCTTGATGATTATTAAAGTGTTTTCATCCAGTCGTTAATAATGGGGGTGAGGATCTCATATCCGCCCGTGTTGGGGTGAACCGTGTCGGGAAGAAATTCTTTTGTGTGTGTTTTAAGAATTTCCTTGTTGAGCTTTTCATCGAAAAACAAATCGAGATAGGGAATATCCCACTTGTCGCAAATCTTCTTTGAAAGCTCGAAATATTCGCTCATATCCGACATTCTTCCAAAGGGTGCTATCGGCATTTGGAAGGTTACGATAAATCCGAACTTTGCGCCCTTAAAGTTATCCTTTGCATATTTTATCGTGTTTTCAAAGCCACCTGCAAAGGTGTTGCGGTCAAACGGGCCTTCGAAGCCGTCGGTCATAACGCCGACAGGTATGGAATCCCAAGCATCGTTTCCACCGCCTTCAAGGATAACGTAATCGTAATCATTGCCCGTCATTGCGATAAGCTGGTTGATAACTATATTCCAACCGCGGCAATCGGACATCGAAGCACCGCCGCAGCTTTTGTTAAGACCGCCCATTTCGTTGTCGCGGATAATACGTCCTGCCCAACCGGCAATAGGAGCATATTCCTCGGTCTTGAGCTCGCAAGCCGCCTCGCAAAGCGAATCACCAACAAAAAGAACACTCTTTTGATAAAGGGGATTGCTGTTCATTGTATTCTCCTTATTTATTTTTTCTGAACATCGGTAAAGTTAACGCAATCAACAGCGCCGCAATAAGCGCGGCAAGAAAGATATTTTCGTTCGGGATGAAGGATTCGGTACCGTCGTTATTAACGATAGTTTCGGCATTTGAAAGCACCGTTTTGCCGATAAAAGGACCGACAACACCGGGAACGAGCACTTGAGAAAAGATTCTTACGCCTTGGAACATACCCGACCGACCGATTGGTGTAAGGTCGCGTATTTTTGCGCCAAAGACCGCCATACCCGAAAGATAGCCGCACATCATCAAAAGCGAGCCGACAAAAACAAGGGCTGTGGATTTGAAGAAAAACAGCACAATATAGCCTGCGCAGAGCCATATCAAGCTCAAAGCACCCGAAAACAAAAATCCCTTTTTGTCATAAACCTTGCCCCAAAGCGCGGTAAGCACCGAAGCAAGAATTATTGCAGGTGCCATTACGAAAACGTAGTCGGTCATTTGAAGCGATACTTCGTAATAAAGTATCAGATAGGGCATAAATATCTGTATCGAAATATTAAAAACGATAAAAGCAATGAGATATAAATATAAGCTCTTGTTCGCCCTTACCGTCGAGGGAAGAAAGCCGTGAATTACTGTTTTGAAATAGCCCTCTTTCGCTTTTTCGATTTTCGGCTCCTTGATAATAAAGCAGCCGACAATGCCGACGGCAATAACCGTCAAGCCGATTATTGCGAAAATATAAGTCCAGCTTTGCTCTTTGTCAAGGTCAAATGCCATAAAGCCGCCGAACACCGCAAGAATGGCAACCAACGGCATCATAGCGTTGATGCCCTCTGCCGCACCGCGGTTTGACGAATCGGTGCTGTCGGTAAGCCAGGCGTTGAATGCCGCATCGTTTGCACTCGAGCCGAAGAACGTCATTACACAGTCGAGCACGATAACAAGCGTAACACCGACCGATGCCGCAGATACGGTCAACGGGAATATCGAGGCGATGACATCTTCTTTAAGAAGGATAAAGCAGAGAATCGAAACGCCCCAAGCGATATATCCGCCGCACATAAAAATCTTGCGCTTGCCGATTTTGTCCGAAAGTGCGCCGATAAAAACGGTCGTAAGCGTTGCGGCGATTGCGCTTGCGGCGACCATAGCCGAAATGTCGGATGCGGATGCGTTGAACATTTTGTAAATGAAAACGTTCAGATACATATTTTCAACTACCCAAGCTATTTGTCCAATAAGCGAGAACAGAATAAGCGTGAGCTTAAATTTTGCCGAAAACCTTGTTTTCATAAAACGCTCCTTTTCGATCGATGATTTATTCTATCACACGAAACCGAAAATTTCAATAGATTTATCTCGAAAGCATTTTATTGAGCAGCTCGATAGCCTTGTTGTTGCGGATTACAAACTCCTCGTCGCAAAGGTCGGGGAAAAGCGATTTTTCGCCTCTGTAAAGCTCAAACCCGAACTTTTCGTAAATTTTAACGGCAGGGTAGTTGCGTGTGCCCGTGGTGAGGTAGATAAAGCCGCAAAATCCAAGCTCGTTATAAAGGTCGAAAAGCTTTGTAAGCATCGCCTTTGCAATGCCCTTTCCGCCGTGCTCGTCCTTAACTGCTACCCAATGTATTCTTTGCTGTGTTTTTCCGTATTCGTTGCCGTCCCAAAGCGAAGCAGTGCCGATATATTCGCCCTTTTCGTCGGTTACGAACAAAACTCTTTCTTTTGCGTTAAGCGTTTGACCGTTAACGAAGTCGCGAAGAAACACCTGCGTTCCGACCTCAACAGACCCGAACGAGCCGACCGCGGTTTGGATATCCGACCATTTTTCGGCATCGCCATCCTTGTAGAATACGAATTTATAACCTTCGGGAAGCTCGTATTTCGGGTAATTGAAGGCATCGGTCTTGTGCATCACGAGAGGGTAATAGGGAATCGACGTATCTATCATAATTTGCTCCTTGTTGTTTGTAAGTGGATGCGCTTGACCGCTATTTTCCGGGGCGCATCGCCGTGATTGTAAACGAAACTTATTTAATACACCTTTGTGTTTATTCTCAACTATTAATCAGATAATTATTGACTGATTCAGTTATAGGTGTTTCATTAACAAATATCTCAATATCTGTCAAAAAGCGTTTCTTTTCATTTTCAGTTTTACACAGGTAAAATTCCAAAATTCTATCCGCCAAATTTTGCAGCTCTACATCATATAATGGCTTCAACTTTTTTTCTGCTTTTTCTTTTGTGTTGTTAATTAAGAGATCTTTAACTCCGCAGCCTACCAAACGGTCATATAAATGCAAGGCTTTGACGGCACGTGTTACCTTTCTTTCAATGCGTAAGCCGCACTTTTTGAAAACAGAATATTTCCAACCCGCAAGAACGGTGTTTGTTATTGAAATCTGTGAAATAGCACTAATTATGTACTCATGCAATAACGGGTGTTCTGCTTTATCGTTTCGATAAGTCAATATATCGTCAACCTTCATTGTCAGTTTATAAGCAATCAAAAAACCCCATACGCCATCATATTTATGATTTTTATAGATGGTATTGAACTTTAGAATTTGATTTGACAAGATAATCAATAAATCGGACAATGATTTGGAATCAATACTAAACTCAACATTGAAATGAATTAGTTTTAATAATGTTAATGCGCTGTTACTATCGGTGGTTTTGTCTAATGCGGAAATCGCGTTGTAATATTCTTTCAGAAAAATATTAGGATTTTCGTCCCAACTAATCTGAATTTTTTCGAGATTCGGCAAATCTAAAGGCGAATTAATTCCACCTGCAAAAATCGAAACATCGTTTCCTTTTGTAAGTGAATCAAAAAAATCTTTTGCTACGTTCACAGTTTTCACCGCCTTTCTGATTTGTATTATAACAAAGTTTCGGTTGAAAATCAACTGCGTTTTAACGCTCTAAAACGACGGTCGCAATTCTGTTTGCGCGAAGCGCAACTTCATTGGGCGTAAGCCCACTTCACTTGCCGAAGGCAACATCATTTGAGGCAAAGCCTCAACCACGTTCATTTGTGCCACGGCGGTCAAACGATGTTGCGTATTTCACATAGACGTATGAATTCGAACTATTACATAAATCAAGGCAAAGCCTTGTATATCATCAAAACGAAGTTTTGCATATCATCAACACGAAGTGTTGTATATCATCAAGCCGCAGGGAAGATGCACGCTAAAGCGTGATGATATACAAGGGCGGCGTGCCGCCCTTGATGATATACCGCCTTGCGGCGGATGATATACCAAGCCTGCGGCTTGGATAAAAAAATCCGAGAACAAAGTTCTCGGATTTTTTGGCAGGGATGGCAGGGCTCGAACCTACGAAATGCCAGAGTCAAAGTCTGGTGCCTTACCACTTGGCTACATCCCTATATTCTTTTTTGCGGAAATTTTTCCGCGCAGGAGAAATTATAACCTAAAAATATGGATTTGTCAACTGATTTGTGATATAATTAGCGAGAAAATATTAAATTTTCTTAAATTTGGGTGGTTTTTATGAAGAAAAGCACGCTTTCTGCCTCGCCTTTGTTCAGGGAAATGAGCGCTTTTGACGTTGAACGGTCTTTAAAGATATTTGACTCTATTGAAAAGGAATATGCAAAAAACGAAATAATTGCGCAGACGGGCATGAAATTAACACGCTTCGGCATTGTGCTTGAGGGTACGGTGCAGGTCAATTTTATCGATATCGACGGTAATTTGGTGCTTATGGCGAGCGTTACCGAGGGCGATGCCTTTGCCGAATCGCTTTGTTGGCTTAAGGTTTCGGAAATACCCGTAACGATCACTGCGTTTACCGATGCGCGCGTGCTTTGGCTCGACCCGTCGGCGCTTTCTGTCAACTGCGACGACGAGCTTGTAAAGGAGCTTCGCAACCGATTCATTTCGATCCTTGCTTCAAAAACGCTTTCGATGAACGACAGGGTGCAGGTGCTTTCAAAGCCATCGTTACGGCAAAAGATTATCACCTTCCTTTCGCAGTACAGCAACAAGAATTCGTCAAAGACCTTTTCAATCCCCTTTGACCGCGAAAGCCTTGCGCTTTATTTGGGCGTAAACCGTTCGGCACTCTCACGCGAGCTTTCAATGATGAAAAACGAGGGAATTATCGATTTTTACAAAAACACGTTCAAAATTCTCAAATAAGCGTTGCGTATGCAACGGAAAATGGGCGTGGCATAGTATATAATGCCCATAGCAAATAAAACTATGAGGTGTTAATTATGTCTTTTAAATCAGTACTTGTATTAATGTTATCATTACTTATAACGGCGCTTGGCTTTGCAGGCTGTGCAGCTGAAACGGTTGAAAATTCTGATGATATCGGCGTCGTTTCTTTGGTAATTTCGGATGACGGCGAAAGCCAGACCGAGGAAAGCATGACCGACGAAAAGGTAACCGTGCGTCTTGCGGGAATGAAGGGCCCGACCTCGATCGGCTTGGTCGGTGTTCTTGAAAACGATGCCAACGGCATGGCTCAAAACGAGTATGAATTCACTCTTGCAGGCGCGGCGGATGAAATTACTCCCTTGCTTATCCAAGGTAAGCTTGATATCGCGGCTGTACCCGCAAATCTTGCAAGCGTACTTTACAACAAAACCGAGGGTAAGATAAAGCTTCTTGCCGTGAACAATCTCGGCGTTCTTTATATCGTTGCAAAGGGCGAAAGCGTTGATTCTATCGACGATTTAAAGGGCAAGACGATTTATGCGACAGGTAAGGGCACAACTCCCGAATATACGCTTCGCAACATTCTTTCAAAGAACAATATCGATCCCGACAATGACGTAACCATTGAATTCAAGGCAGAAGCGACCGAGGTCGTTGCCGCAATTTCGAAATCCGAAAACGCAATCGCAATGCTTCCTCAGCCCTACGTTACCGTTGCTTGCAACAAGGTTGAAGGACTTGAAATCGCGCTTGACCTTAACGAGGAATGGGGTAAGGTAAGCGAAGGTAGTATCGTTACGGGCGTTATCGTTGTGCGCGATGAGTTTGCAAAGGCAAATCCCGAAGCCGTTAAGAAATTCCTTAATGAATACAAGGAATCGATAAACGCTGTTAACGCAGATGCAGCCGCTTCGGCAAAGCTCGTTGTAAAGCACGGCATTTTCGATAACGAGGGTGTTATTGCAAAGGCAATCCCTGCTTGTAACATCACCTATATCGCAGGTGCAGACCTTAAAAAGCCTGTCGGCGATTATCTTGCGGTCTTGTTTGCGCAAAATCCTCAATCGGTCGGCGGTAAGCTCCCCGGTGACGATTTCTATTACATAGCTGAATAAATCAAGTTTATCCGAGTGGCAACCCCTCTCGGATAAATTTTTCAAGGAGGGCAGAGAATGCTTGACACACGAAAAAAGAAAATAATCGCAAAAGCATCCGCCGTCCTTTTGGCACTTGCCGTTTGGCAGGCGGCAAGTATTTGCGTCGGCTCGGATATACTTTTGGTTTCGCCGATCGAGGTTGTAAAACGGCTTTTCACCTTGGTTGCCGAATCGGAGTTTTTAACCACAGTTTGCTTCACTCTTTCACGCATTGCTCTCGGCTTTTTCGCAGGGCTTGTTGTCGGTACGCTTTTGGCACTTCTTGCAGGACGGTTCCAAATTGTCGAAATTTTGCTTTGGCCTTATATGATAACCGTGAAATCGGTGCCCGTTGCTTCGTTTGTCGTAATCGCGCTTATATGGTTCGATGCAAGCGGACTTTCATCGCTTATTTCGTTCCTGATGGTTTTGCCCATAATCTACACCAATCTGCTTGACGGCATTAAATCGGTCGATAAAAAGATGCTCGAAATGGCAGAGGTTTTCAAAATGCCTCATTTTCGGCGGTTGCGCTTTATTTGGCTTCCGTCGGTCAAGCCGTTTTTGATTTCGGGCTGTAGGATATCGCTCGGACTCGCTTGGAAATCGGGCGTTGCGGCAGAGCTTATCGGTTATCCCGAGGGCTCGGTGGGCGAGGCGCTTTATTACTCAAAGCTCTTTCTTAATACCGCCGACCTTTTCGCCTGGACGGTCGTTATCGTGTTGCTTTCGGTCTGCTTTGAAAAGCTGTTCTTGTTCGTTTTAAAGCGTATTTTAAAGGGGGTTGAAAGTATATGAAATTAAAAAATATATGTAAATCCTTTGGCGATAAAAGCGTTTTAAATAACCTTTCGGTCGAGTTTGCAAACGGCTCGAGGGTGTGTATTATGGGCGCTTCGGGTAGCGGAAAAACGACTCTGCTTAATATTATTTTGGGACTTATTAAGCCCGACGGCGGTGAAATTGTCGATGCTCCCAATCAAATTTCGGCAGTCTTTCAGGAGGACAGGCTTTGCGAGCCCTATTCTGCCGTTGCAAACGTTTTGGCGGTTACGGGCAAGGAGGTTGCCGAGGATAAAATCGTTTCGTTACTGCGCGAATTGGGGCTTGAGGGAAGCGAATATCTTCCCGTTAGCACTCTGTCGGGCGGTATGCGCCGCCGTGTTGCGCTTGCGCGTGCGTTACTCGCAAAGGGCGATATGCTTATCCTTGACGAGCCGTTTAAAGGGCTTGACGAGGAAACGCGAAGGGTGGTTATCGACGTGATAAACCGCTATACAAAAGGGAAGACCTTGATTGTTTCGACCCACGATATCCGCGACGCTTCAGACCTACACGCCGAAATATTTAATTTGTAAGGCAATAACAAAACCCCGAAAACCGTGATGGTTTCGGGGTTTTGTGTAACGTTATGAAATTAAAATTCGTCGGAGTTGCCTTGAAAGCTTGAAGAAAACATACGGTAGAGGTTGGGATATTTTTTAGCGAGGTCGGATTGGAGCTTTTCCATATCGACTTGATCCATTGTTTCGTAATCGGTAACGGGTTGGAGGGTAACGTCCTCAACGGTGCTTATAATTGAATATTTTGCAGAAATATCAAGTCCGCCGGGGATATTGAGCTTAATGGAGCCGTTAAGCTTGGGGTTGTCTTTATCCTCAGTATTTACGCTTGCGGTGATAAGTAGATCGATCTCCTGCTTTTGACCCATATTGGTTACAGTCATAGGACCTACCGAAAGGTCTGCGGTGCTTTCGCCAACGGTGAACGAGTATTTAAGACCTACGCCGGTGCCTTCAATTCCCAAGGTTGCGGTGCCCTCGTGCTTGTTTTCCTTATAGGTGCCTTCGATTTTCAAAAGCTCCAAGGTCTCGCCGTCGTCGGTAAGCGAGAAAATGAATTTTTCGTTTTCGCCTTCAAGAGTGTATGCAGCGCTCATGTAGCCGTACTCTTCAAAGTATTTGCCGTTTGCATCGACAGGACCTAAATCGAGCTTGAAATTGCCGTCAATATAGTTCGCGTGGATAGCAAATTTGTTGTATTTGGGCTTTTCTTCCTCTCCATCGTCAGCTTCTTCGGAAGTATCGTCGTTTGCCTTGTCGCCAAGCTCAATTTCAACGTCAAGTGCAACCGATTTTTCGTCAACGACGGTGTTGATGAATTTTACCGACTTGGGAACGTCGCCTTCCTCGAATTTGAAATCGTCGCCTATCATCGATTTAATAGCTTCGTTTGCGAGAAGAGTATCGGTAAACTCCTTGCCGATGGTCTTAGCCATTTCGTTGGTTATGTTAAGGGTAACAACGGTTGCGCTTTCAAAGGTCTTGCCGTCGACGGTAACGGTTTTTTCTTCAGCGGTGTAAGCGGTTTCGGTGATGTTCTTTTCGATAACCGCGGTGAGCGAATCGATAATTTGGGTTATCGCTTCGGCATCGATGCTGACATCGCTTAAATCAACGTCGCCCGAGGGGCTTTGCTGACCGTCTTCAATAAGGATCGGCTTTTTGTTTACACCGAGAAGGTCGGTATAAAATAGTTTGCCGGTGTTGAGGTCGGTAATGACGCTCATAGTGGGCTTTTCGTTCATAAACGAGAACGAAAGGTCGGTCTTTTGAAGCTTGGAATCGTAATCCGCCAAAACAGTACCCTCGAGCGCGATCTTGCCGAACGAGGTAAGGTCGTTGCCTTGAGACGCAAACTTGTCGATCTCAAACATAAGGGTGCTTTTTGTATCCTTTTGCTCGGTAAGAAGCATATTGGAAAGGAAGGAATTTTCCTCCGAAATGAAGGCGTTGATCAACGATTCGGAAAACAGCTCCTTCGGTGTGGGCTCAGAGCATGCCGTGAACGTAAGGGCAGATACTGCCAAAATCAGCGCGGTGAGTGCCGCAAAAATTCTCTTTTTCATAATTCATCTCTCCTTTTAGGGTGAAAATGTTGTTTGTTGCGTTTGGCACTTTGGTTATTACAAGCCGATGATAACACAACTAAAATCGTTTGTCAATATAAATTTATCGAAAAACGATAAATTTGTATTCTTTGGTTAACAAACTAAAGCTTTTGGTTAAAAAAAGATAAACAAGCTTATATCGTTTAATGCATTAGTATTATACACGTTATATATTAAAAAGTCAACAGTATTATATTAATAGGGTATCGAGATGGCGTTTTTTGTAAGATAAAGAGTCGGTAAAACCGACTCTTCATTATTATGAATAATAACAGTTCTTTTTGTGCGGTCTGCGCCGTATCCAATCACGGAAAAGGAGAAGGTGCGGCGTGGGTTGTATCCTAAAGGACAGTAAAAAAGCTGTGTGGAATTTCCACACAGCTTTTAATGTGCCTTATGCCGTAACAAGCAGGGAAAATGTACATCTCATTTTCCACTTGTTAGGAGAACCTAAAACCCTTTTACCTCACACACAAATACAATTATTGAGATTTGTTACTTGCGGTCTTTAGTGCAGTATACAAAAGAAGAAAATTATCATCTGTTCGATAAATGGAATTTGCATGTCTGTTCTATTTGACAAATTCTAAAAAATAATAGTCATTAAAATCTTTAACTTTTTCTAACTCATCAAATTTCAAAGTAAATTCTCGAGGTGATTTGAATACACTATCTCTGCAATGCGTAATATAACAAATAGGTTTATCACTATTCACAATGTGACTTGAAAATGTTAAATTTCTATTTTCAAATTCTTCGTTTAGTTCTTCTATCGACATTTTTGTCTTTACTACTAAAACCACACGATAAGTTGAATAATCCCCATTTCCTCCGGAATCCCCTGTTCCGCTTTTTGTTGCGATTATCTCAATATTTTCCGGTAATGCAATATTAGAAACTTCTTTTTCAAATGCTTTTAAACCCGTATTAAAATACATCCAAAAACAAATAAATACTATGGCAACTATAAATGGTATCGTAAAAAGCAACTTTTTATTTTTCATAAATGAAACTCGCTTTCAAAATCAAGTTTATTGATTAGTTAGATTATACCATAAATTTCCCGGAAAGTAAATAGACGGCAGACAAAAGTGAAATATTCGGCTTGTGCCGAATGTGAAATAATTTCCTTACGGAAATTGTGAAATATCTCGCTTTGCTCGATGTGAAATGAAATTCGCCTCCTCACATTTGCGAAGCAAATATTTCACAGCGTAGCTATTTCACGTGGCGAAGCCATATTTCACTCGCCGCAGGCGAATTTCGTTGCACCTCAGTTCATCCAAGAGATAACAAAAAATGCCCAACCGAAAGGTTGAGCATTTTTGTATTCGACCAAAGGTCGAGCTTATCTCTTGGAGAACTGGGAAGCACGACGAGCTGCTTTGAGACCGTACTTCTTTCTTTCCTTCATTCTGGGGTCACGAGTGAGAAGACCAGCCTTCTTAAGAGGCGAACGGTATTCATCAGCTGCTTGAAGGAGTGCACGTGCAACGCCGTGACGGATAGCGCCTGCCTGACCGGAAACGCCGCCGCCTTTAACGGTGCAGATGATGTCGAAGGTGCCTTCGGTCTTGGTAACGCCGAAGGGCTGGGTAACGATCATCTTGAGGGTTTCAAGGCCGAAGTATTCGCTGATATCTCTGCCGTTGATGGTAACGTTGCCGGTACCGGGGATAAGGCGAACGCGAGCAACAGAGCTCTTTCTTCTACCGGTTCCGTAGAAATAGGGAATAGCGGATTGATAGTTCATGTTCTGTTCCTCCTTACTTTACTTCTACAGCGATGGGGGTTTGAGCTGCCTGCTTGTGTTCAGGACCTGCATAAACCTTGAGTCTGCCGAAGCTTGCATCGCCAATCTTGTTCTTGGGAAGCATACCCTTAACTGCGAGTTCAACTGCCATTTCGGGCTTGGTTGCCATAAGGGTGCGATACTTAACCGACTTAAGACCGCCTACGTAACCGCTGTGACGGTAGTAGAATTTCTGGTCGAGCTTTTTGCCGGTAAGAACTACCTTGGAAGCGTTAACAACGATAACGCATTCGCCGCAATCAACGTGGGGGGTGTATTCGGGACGGTGTTTGCCGTTGAGGATGGTTGCCGCAAGAACTGCTACCTTACCGAGGGTCTTGCCTTCAGCGTCGATAACGTACCACTTACGTTCAACAGCCTCTTTCTTCAACATAGTTGTAGACATAGGTTGAATTCCTTTCGATAATATCTGTTTTTTTCGTACTTCGCAATTATAACACAAGAATCTCATTTGTCAATACCTTTTTCAAAACTTTTTTCGATTTTAGGGGTATTTTTTGCGTTTTTCTTCGTTTTTCTTTGATTTTTCAAAACGGCAGGAATGAAAATGCATAAAAATACGGCGCTTCCGCAAAGGAAACGCCGTGATTTGTGGGGTTAGCCGTTAACGACCGTTATCTCGGTAACGTGGGGATTAGGACCGTTATACCAATTAAGGAAGCCGATAACGTCGACAACGTCGCCTACTTGAAGTGTACCGACGGTCTTGTAAACATCGGTATCTTCGTCGGTAAGATAAATCTCAATCATGGCCTCTAAATCCACGCCGTCCTTTGTGAAGACTAAGTAAATATCATTACCGGGATAGCCGTTTTTATATTCAATCGATTTAACGGTAAGACCCTTAAAGGTGACGTACTGATTCATATAATCGACGAGGCCGTCGCTGCCGAGCTTATCGGTAACGTCGGTCGGCTCTGCGATATAGGTGTCGCCATCCTCGACGAATTCAAAGGTACCTTCGGAAATTTCTATCAAGCCCGACCATTCTATTTTTGTGCCGGTAACGCGGATCTTTCTGCCCTTTACGAGCTTTGCGGCATCTTCTTCACTGCAAGCGACGTTGTAAACATAGAAACCGCCGTCTTTGCTTTGACAGTAAAGAACGATCGTTTCGTTCCACCACGACTGGTTGCCCTGAACGTAGGTTTCAACGCAAACGGTAGAGTCGACCTCCGCCGCAAGGAATTCCTCGTAGGTCATAACCGAGTTGTCGGGCTTCGCATAGTGGATAGCTGCGTTAGTGAGGCAATGGTTGTAGTCATAGACAGTGATATTTTTCCAATCCTCTTCGCTTCCTGCGTAATATACGTCGGTGAGTTTGGAGCAATTGTCGAATGCACATTCCCGTATTACCGTGAGAGCGCTTCCGACGGTTATCGTCGTAAGAGCTTCGCAGTAGCTGAATGCATTCTCGGAGATCCAGACAACTCCGTTTCCTAAATCAACGTTTGCGAGTGCGGAGCAGCCCATAAACGCTTCGGTATCGATTCTCTTTACGTTATCGGGGATAGTTATGCTATTTAAGCCTGTACATCCCTTAAACGTGCCACGAGTGATTAAAGCAACACCGTTTCCGATGCTTACGCTTGTCAGTCCCGTGCATCGTTCAAACGCATAGCCTTGGTTTTCGGTAACGCTATTAGGAATGACGAGGCTTGTAAGGCCAACGCATCCGTAGAATGCATATCCTTTGATCTGTTCTACGCCGTTTCCGAAGTCTACGCTCGTAAGTCCGGTGCAGGATTCAAAAGAAGCATATCCGACTGCAGTTACACTGTCTGCGATAACGACACTTGTGAGGTTGGTATTGCCCTTGAATGCGTTTTCGCCGATTTCAGTAACAGTATATCCGTCGATTGCAGAAGGGATGATAAGGTCGGTATCGGTGCAAGTGCCGATGCCTGTAATCGTGCAGGTTGTTCCGTCGGAATTGACGGTGTAGGATAAGCCTTCGGAATAAGAAGGCTTGCCGTAGTTATAGTGAATGGTTGCGTTGATAAGAAAAGAGTTGCCAACGGTTACGATAGTGATACTGTTCCATTCTGCATCAGAGCCCTCGTAGTAAACGTCTTTAATGCCGGAACACCAATCAAAAGCATATGCCTCGATCGTAGTAAGACTCTTCGGGAGAGTAACAGAAATCAAATTTGAGCAGGAGTAAAACGCTTCTTTATCAATTCTGTTAACACTGCTTCCAAAAACTATCTCTTTAAGGCCGTAACAGCAATAAAATGCCGACTTGCCGATATAAGTAACGTTATCGGGTATAGTGACCGAGGTTAACACTTCGCATTCGTAGAACGCGTTTGATTCAATGCGGGTTATATTGTTGCCGAAAACGATTTCGTTAAGAGCTTCGCATTGGAAGAACGTGCCGGAATCAATTTTAGTAACGCCTTCAGGAATGATAATCGAGGTAAGAGCCGAGCAACCGGAAAATGCGTATGAACCAAGGGTTGTAAGACCTTTTCCGAGCGTTACGGTCTTAAGCCTATAGCAGCTCGCGAAAGCGTCATGCTCGATAGTGGTAACGCTATCGGGAATAGTGATAGAGGTTAAAGCGGTGCAATAATAAAACGCATTGTCCCCGATTGTTTTAACACTCGAGCCGAGAACTACTTCCTTAAGTGCCGTACAGCTATCGAATGCTTTCGAGCCGATAGAGGTTACGTTAGGCAGTGTAGCCGAGGTCAAAGCGTAGCAATGGCTGAATGCACCGTTCTCGATAACGGTAACGCTATTGGGAATATCGACAGACGTTAAAGCGGAACAATATGCGAAAGCAGAGGCTCCTATGGTTTCCACGCCGTTGCCGATAACGAGCTCTTTAAGATTACTGCAACCGTAAAAGGCTTCTTTTCCGATTGTTTTAACACTGTCGGGGATAGTTACGGAGGTCAAAGCGGTACAGAGGTAAAAGGTCTTTTCATCGATATACGTAATGCCTTTCGGCAAAACAACGCTTTGCAACGAGCATTCATAAAAGGCATTCGAGTAAATATCGGTAACGCTGTCGGGAATGACAACGCTTTTTATCTCTGCGTTGCCCGAAAATGCCCAGCTACAGATCGCAGTAACCTTATATCCGTCGATCACTTCGGGGATTACGATATCGGTGTCGGTGCACGTGCCGATGCCGATAATCATGCAGGTCGTTCCGTCGGAATTAACGGAGTAATCCAAGCCAACGGACGCGGGCTTGTAGTTATAGTGGATGGTTGCAGTGAAAAGGGGATCGTTAGAACCGCCAATCGAAATCTTTGCCCAGTCTTCTTCACTTCCTGCGTAATATACGTCGGTGATGTTGTTACAATTGTTGAATGCGTAACCACCAATCGAAGTAACGCCATCGGGGATGTTAATGCTTGTAAGCTTTGAACAACCGGAGAATGCGTAATCGCTGATCGAAGCAACGCCGTCGCCGATGGTGATGCTTGTAAGACCAGAGCAACCGCCGAATGCCCCACGGCCAATTGAAGTAACGCTATCGGGGATCATGACGCTTGTAAGACCGTAGCAATTGTAGAATGCGTAATCACCAATCGAAGTAACACTGTTGCCAATTGTAACGCTGGTAAGGCTTGTGCAATAGTAGAACGCTTCATTACCGATTGTAGTAACGCCATTACCGATAATGACGTCGACAAGGTTTTGGCAATTAGAGAATGCCTCTGCATCAATCGAGGTAACGCCGTCGCCAATGACAATGCTCGTAAGACCGTTACAGCCATCGAATGCATCTGTGCCAATCGAGGTAATGCTGTCGGGGATGATAATGCTTGTAAGACTTGTGCAGCCTGCAAAGGTAGATGTGCCTATCTGAGCTATTCCATAAGGAATATTGACAGAGATCAATGAGCTGCAGCCACTGAAGGCGGCATTTTCGATAGCTTCGACGCTGTCGGGAATGACCATGGCTTTAATAGAAGAGCAATTATAGAAGGAGGAGTTTCCTATAGTTTTCAATCCGACGGGAAGAGTTACTCCTTCAAGAGCCGAGCACTCATAGAACGAGC
>JAZOTA010000055.1:0-9642 GCA_045657425.1 Eubacteriales bacterium | reverse complement strand
CGCAGAGAACGATGCATTTCTTACAGTAAATTTTGTGGTAAAAAGGTCGTTGTTACTGCCGAGAATCACTAAATTCTTTTTCATATCTCTGCCGATAACGTAAAGCGGCTCTTTATAGGCGATGCCCAAGCCCTTTCTTTGTCCGACTGTATAGTGACTTTGACCGAGATGCTTGCCAAGCTTTGTGCCGTCTGCGAGTACGAAATCGCCCGATTTATCCCTATTACCGCCGACACGGTTAAGAAATTCGCGGTAATCGCCGTTGGGGATAAAGCAAATGTCCTGACTGTCGCTTTTGTGCGCGACGGGGATTCCGTATTTCTCGGCAATTTCGCGCACCTCTTTTTTCGAGAATTCGCCGAGCGGTGCCACGAAATGCGAAATCTGATCCTGCGTTAAACTCCAAAGCACGTAGCTTTGGTCCTTATCCTCGTCCGCCGCGCGAGTGATAATACGGCGGTCGCCGCATTGCTTTACACGCACGTAATGACCCGTCGCATATTCCTTTGCGCCATGCTCTTTCGCATAGTCGTAAAGCGCGCCGAATTTAAGAAAACGGTTACAAACAACGCAGGGGTTTGGAGTTTCGCCGATTTTATAAGCCGAAACAAAATCACCGACAACGGTTTTATAAAATTCATCCTTCAGATCAACGGTGTGGTGCGGCACAGAAATCAAATCGCAAAGCTTTTTTGCATCGTTTGCTTCGGTAGGTGCGCAATTAGGCACCAATTCTTCGCCGAAGTTGATCATCGTAACACCTTCTACGTCAAATCCCTTTTCACGCAGAAGCAAAAGTGCGGTTGCGCTGTCGACTCCGCCGCTTACTGCGACAAAGCATTTTTCCATTCCGACACCTCCGAATAAACATTTTTTATATTCTACCACAAGCAAATAAATGTTGCAACCGATTTTGTCATAATATTATCCCCTTTCGTGTATTAATTATATAGACACGAATTAAAGGAAGGCATGATTATGAAAAAAACGATAGCTGTGATTTTATCAATTCTTACGGCGTTTTTTCTTGTTTCCTGCTCGAGCGGAAACGAAAACATTACCGAAAACACGTACGACCGACCGCCTGCCTTTTCGATTTTGCAAAAGCAGTTAACGCTTGCAAAGCATAGCGAAAAAGGTGAAACGGCGACCTTCAAAAAGGACGATTTTAAAAACCTTATCGGGGAAGAGCTTACTTATATCAAGGTTTCTTCGCTCCCCGAAGCAAATGACGGCACCTTGATTTACAAGGGCGCTTCGGTAACCCTTGGGCAGACGATTCCTGCAGAGTCGTTGGAATATCTTAAATTCATTCCCAACGGCGAGGTAGAATCTGCAAGCTTTAGCTTTTCCTGCGATGCAAAAAGCTTCAACGGAAGGGATATGAATTGCGAAATAACCTTTACCGACGGAAAAAATCTTGCACCCATAGTTTCCGACAGCGTTATGAAGACGGTTTCGGACATCGGATGTGAAGCAAAGCTTGATATAAACGAGCCAAACGGCGATACCTTTACTGTAAACGTGATAACCTATCCGCGCGACGGCGAAATTAAAATCGGCAACGACGGAAAAGTCACCTATACTCCAAATAACGGCTTTTCGGGCAAGGATACGCTCGTTTACACGGTGACCGACCGCTTTGGCGAGGTTTCAAGCCGTGCGACACTTGCAATAACGGTTGAAAAAAACCAAGGCAATATCTTTTTTGCCGATATGGAGGGCAACGCAAACCATTTAAGTGCATACCGAGTCTGTTCGCAGAACGTGATGGTTTACCGCACCGAAGGCGGAAAATATTATTTCGATCCCGAAACACCGGTTTCAAAAATCGAATTTTTGGTTATGATGATGAGCGCCGCAGGACTTGATGCCGATATTGCCGCCGTTGCCGACAGCGCGGTAAGCGATGACAGCGCACTTTCGTCGGGACTGAAGGGTTACCTTTCCGCCGCAAGCGAGCAAAATCTTATTAAGTTAAACAACGGCGCGTTTTCACCTTACAGCAAAATTACCGTTGCCGATGCCGCTTATATGGTAAGCGCCGCCTTGAAATTACCCGACGTTGGCTCGGAAAGCGTTGAAGCAGGCACACAGGACCGCGTGCTTGCGTCTATCCTTGCCGCAAACAAGGCAGGATTTTTCGAGTCGTTGGATCCCTCGCACACTCTTTCCAAGCAGGAAACCGCTTCTGTGCTTTGCAAGATAATAGATTATAAAAAGGACAATAATATGTAAAAGCTTTGCCTCTGTCAGACCGACAGAGGCATTAAATTTAAGCATCGGACAGAATATTTCAAAAACCACCAAAAAAGATTGATTTATAACAAAATATATGATAAACTGCGATTAGAAGCAATAAATCGGAGGTATCAGATATGTTTTGTCAAAAATGCGGATGCAAAAATTCCGACGGCGCAAGCTTTTGTTCGCACTGCGGCGCGCCTATAAATGCTCAAAAAACTCAATTCCAATATCAACATAACGTTAATTTTCAAACGTCCGCACCGCGAGTGCCCGGCAAAGGTATGGGTATAGCGGCAATGGTGCTCGGTATAACCGCTTGTGTATTGTGCTGTTATATTTATTTCGCGCTTCCCTGTGCAATAGTGGGTCTTGTCCTCGGTATACTCAGCAGATCAAAGGCAAAAAAGGCAGGGCTTAAAAACGTATGCGCGATTGCCGGAATAGCGTGCTCGGCAGTGGCGCTTGGACTTTCGATATTGTTTGTCGTATATGTAATTATCATAGGAGCGTATCTGTTTTCGTCGCTTTATGAAATCTTCGATTACAATTACAACGATTTCTATGATTACTACTATTCCATAGCTAACGTTTTTAATTCTGTTTTTAGATGATTTTCCTCGAAAAAGCCGTTTTTTTGAAAAAAACGATTGATTTATATATAATCCTATGATAAAATAATGAAAAATTATTAAGGAGATAATAGTTATGTTCTGTCCCAACTGTGGTAGCAATAATCCTGACGGTGTAGCTTTCTGCGCTAACTGTGGTTCCCAGCTCGACAACCAACAGCCTCAGCAAGCCGTGCCTCAACCCGAATTCCAACAACCTCAACAACAACCCCAGCAACAATATCAACAACCTGAATTCCAACAACCCTATCAACAGCCTCAGCAACAATATCAACCTCCCTATATGCCTCCTATGCCCGTTACCGCTCCCGTTCCCGGAAAAGCGCTCGGCATTGCAGGTATGGTGCTTGGTATCGTTTCTCTTGTTTTGTGCTGCCTTTTGTGGTATTTAACTCTTATTCTCAGTATCCCCGGACTTATCCTCAGCTGTATCGGTCTTAGCAAAGCGAAGAAGGAAAACGTACCCAACGGTATGGCAGTTGCAGGTATAGTTTGCTCGGCAATCAACATCGGCGTAAACATTATCTTTATCGTTTTGGTTGCTTTGAGCGTAGCAAGCCTTGGTTTTTACTATTAATTGTAAATATAAATCCGCCCGTTATACGGGCGGATTTTTGCTTGCAGACTTTGTCTGCAAGCAGAAGCAGACTGAGAGAAATGAGGCTGTTTTTGCGTTTGGGGTCCCCGAAAACGCTTGCGTTTTTGGGGCATTTAAAAGCGAGCGTAGGCGTAGAAAACTACGGTAGTCGAGCTTTTCATTAAAGCCCTTGAAAATACAATAAAAATTTATAATTCCTTATAAAAAACAAGAGTTCTTCCGAATGCAAACGAAAGAACTCTTGTTTGTTGTTTTTATCTTTCAAGGGTGTAAACAGACCATTTGTCTTCGGTCTGAAATCCGCCCGTTATGGGGCGGATTTTTTTACTTATGGTATTTCTTTCCGCTGTTTATTGAAAAAGCTCGATAAACCTGCTCGGCAAGCATAACTCGCGCAAGCATATGCGGAAAGGTCATTTTCGACATTGACAAGCGAAGGTCGCATTCGCGCTTCAACGCCTCGTCAAGTCCGAAGGACGAGCCGATTATAAAGCATATTGGACGCGATTCGTTCAAAAACACGTTTGCCAATTCAACACTCGACAGCTGTTTTCCCTCGATACACATTGCAATCTTCAACGCATTTTTGGGAATCGCCTGACGAATGCCGTTTGCCTCCTTTTCAAGCGCACGGAGAATAAGCTTTTCGGAATCCTCGCCAAAGCAGGATTCTTCTTTTATGCAAACCGTTTTGTAATCGCAAAACGCCTTCAATCGCTTGATATATTCATTTTCGGCATCCTTGAAATACTTTTCCTTAAAATCACCGACGTGAATAATTGTTACCGAGTTCATACAATCACCGAATATAATAATTTACCGTTTTTTTCGGGGACATGCGCCTCGAAAAAAACACCTATGATGTCCGCAAGTGTGCGACCGAAGGGAGTGCGCGCAGGCGCGAGCGTACGGACATCCCAAACAAACGGGGCCCCTGCAAATCGCAGATTTGCGGGGAACGCGTTAGCGTTTAAAATCACCGACGTGAATTATTGTTACCGAGTTCATCTATGCCCCCTCCTTCTTGCGGAGGTTTTCTTTTTTCTTACCGAAAAACCGAAATCGCCGATTTTTTTGCCGAGGGTAAAATAATCGCCGTGTGAATATGCCAAAAGGTCGGCACGCTCAAGCATCAATCTTCCCTTTTCATCGATTATCGATTCGTCAACGGCAACACAAACTATATCGGCAATGAACATATCGTGAGAGCCAAGCGGTATGATGCGATCGACCTTACATTCAAGCGTAAGCGGACATTCGGCAACGCTTTTGCAGGAAACGGCAAACGAATCGGATTTGGTAAGCTTGGTTTCCTTGAATTTATCGATATCCTTGCCCGACCTTACACCGCAAAAATCAACCGCGCGCACCATTTGCACAGTCGGCAGATTAACGCAAAATTCTCCGCTTTCCTTAATGAGGTTATAGGAAAAGCGCTCGGGACGAACCGATATATAAAGCTTTGGCGGTTGGGTACAAGCGATACCCGTCCAACCGATAGTTATTAAATTGTCCTTTTCGCCGTTTGAGCTTGAAACAAGCACCGACGGCACGGGAGCCAAAAGCGCTCCGCCCTTCCATTGCTGTTTAGACATAAGTTTTACCTATACAATAAAGAATAACATATTTTTCAAGGACATGTGCCTTGAAAAATATACCTTGGAGTTGCGGGAATTCGGACAAGCGGCAAAGCCGCGCGCACGGATTCCGCGCGAGCGAACGGAACTCACAAATCCAGCCGTGCGGAAAGCGATGAAAAACTAAAGTTTTTCATCGAAAGCGAAGCGTTCGCCCCGCCCTTCCATTGCTGTTTAGACATAAAGCAACTCCTTAACTATCTCGTAAGCCATACGCAAGCCTCCGGTTGCAGGGACAAAGCAGGCGCTTGAGGGTGTGGCGCGGCCGGTAATTTCGTTTCTTCCCTCACAACATTTTCCCGGCTCTTCAAGCGAGCAAACGACCTTTAACGATTCAACGTTTCTTGCGCGAAGCTCTTTTCGCATAATGCGTGCCAAGGGGTCGCCCGAGGTTTTGAAAATGTCGGTAACGGTAATGCGCGACGGGTCAAGACGGTTGCCCGTGCCCATCGAAGAAATTATCGGAACCTTTAATTCCTTTGCGGTCGTAATAAGCAAAAGCTTGCTCGTCACCGTGTCGATACAGTCGGCAATATAATCGTACTCCGCAAGGTCGATTTCATCCTTCGTTTCGGCAGAATAAAACAAATTTACGCTTGTCACTTGACAATCGGGGTTGATATCCCTTAATCTTTTTGCGCTTGTTTCTGCCTTTTCAAGTCCTTCGGTGGAAGAAAGGGCGATAAGTTGACGGTTTTTGTTCGTTTCGGAAACGGTATCCCCGTCAACAACGGTAATTTTGCCGATACCGCATCTTACCAACGCCTCGGCACACCAAGAGCCGACTCCGCCGACACCGAAAACGATAACGCTTGAATTATTCAGTTTCTTTTCTCCGTCAACACCTATAAGAGGTATCGACCTTTCAAGCAAGCTCATAATTTTCTCACTTTTCAAAAGGGTTTATTGCGTCGACCACAGCCGACCAATATTTTTCATAGGTTACAAAGCCCGGGGCACTGCCCGACGGCTTTTTTAAAGAGCGGACACGGGTATAATCAACCTCGACGTTACGGCTTCCGCGCTTTTCGCTAAAATATGCCGCAACCATCGCCGCCTCGGTATAGTCGCGGTCGGTCGGTTCCTCGTTTCCGTTGGGAGTAAGAATAACGTGCGAGCCGTGAAAGCCCTTGATGTGGAACCAAAGCTCGTTTCTGTCCGCCGAGCCCGTAAGAGCATCGTTTTGACGGTTATTTCTGCCAACACGAAGCAACAATCCGTCGGTCGTGGTGAACGACAATGGCTTCGATGCAGGTGTTTTTTTCTTTTTATCGCCAACCGATTTGTCGGAAATAAAACCGCCCTCGGCAAGCTCAAGCTTGATTTCGGCAAGCTCCTTGGGGCTCGCCGCGCGGTCGATAAAGCCGATAACACCGATTAAGTAATCACAAACCGCTTCGGTCTTTTTTATCTGCTCGGCAAGCATAACCGACGCACGTTTCATTTTGGAATATTTTTTATAATAGCGCTGTGCATTTTTCGCAGGTGAAAGCGCAACGTCGAGCGAAACGGTTATTTCGTTGCCCGATTCGTAATCCATTCCCGTTACTTCGCTGTCACCCTGGCGGATGCGATAGATATTTGCGGTTACCACGTCACCGCGTATGCGCATATCCTCCATCGCATCGCAATCCTTAAGCTCGGCTTTAAGAAGCGCAAGTTTTTTTTGCGAACGAGAAAGATGTGAATTGACGGTTTTTAATATCTCGCGCGAATAACGGCCGATGTTGACCGATTCCTCTTTACGTCCGAAATAATCGGTAAGCAGAGCAGAAAAGCCGTCATATTCGCGGATTTCAACCGCTTCGCCATACTGCGAAAGACGGATAAAGGAATATTCGATTCCGTTGTTTTCCTTATCGTAAACCGCATTTGGCGAAAAAGCTCCATCTTTAAGCGCAGACACCAAATTTTTAAATTCTGCAAGCAATAACGGTGCGTTTTCGCAATCAATTTCGATTTCGGGGTCACCTAACGCGCGAAAAGCAACCTCCCTTGCCACGACGGGCGAAAAGCCGAGAAAGCTTTTGAGCAAAAAGTCGCAAGACCGCATTCCGCTTTTTTCTTGGCAAAGCGAAATAAAGGAAGCGTCATCGACCGAAAACACCGAAATCTTATCCTGCTTTGGCGGTTGCTCGTAGGTTAGACCTGCCATAATACTGCGCACGCCTGCGGTGATATCCGTTACAGAACTTGCCGAAAGTATTTTATCCTTATCATCCGTAAGAATGATATTTGAATATTTGCCCATCATTTCGGCATAGATAAACTTGCGCTTGATATATCCCATTTCGTCGGCAGAATCGAAAACGAAACGGATAATTCTCTCGTTTTCAACCCAAACCGCTTCAATAAAGCGACCGTTTTGCAGATGCTTTCTATAGAGCATACAGGTCGGCGTGGGTGTGTCGGGACGTGCAACCGATTCCTCGGTTATTGCAAGTATCGGGCGCGAGGCGGATGCGGAAATAACGAAATTACCACGTTTTCCGTCGCGGTATATTTGGAAATAAAAGCAGGTTTGCGAGCTTTGGTGAATCTTTTCCACCCTTGCGCCTGCCCATTTATTCAATTCCTGCGCTACTGCGGCGCAAAAAAGTCCGTCAAATGCCATATTCGTCTTCTCTTGTAAATTCTAAAACTTCAACTCTTGCAAGCTCTTTTACCTTGCTTGCGAGTAACGGCAAAACGATTCTTTCGGTTGCGTAATGCGTTGCGCAGATAAGGTTAATACCCATTTCCCTACAATCGAGCATATGGTTGTGCATTACCTCGCCCGTGATGAAGGTATCAGCACCTGCGTTTATCGCATCGCCAATCTCGTCCTTGCCGCAGCCCGAAACGAGCGCAACTCTTTTTACCGTATTTTTCGACTTAACAAGTCCTAATTCGTATATATTCAATCCCAAGACATTGGCAACGTGACGCGCGAATTCTTCAAATTCAACCTCATCAACGTCACCGATTCTGCCATACGGGATGAAACTTTCGATGTTTTTAAGTCCTATCGTTTTAGCTAAAATATCGTTAACGCCGCCTTCGATTATATCAAGTCGGGTGTGAAACGATACAACAGCGATGCAGCGCTTGATACACTCGATAACACGTTTACCGACACTGTCGTCGCAAGTAACCGAGCCAAGCGGCTTGAAAACGAGAGGATGGTGAGTGATAATGACGTTGCAACCAAGCTCTGTTGCCCTGTTAATGGCAACGCTTGTGCAATCGAGCGCACAAAGAACGCCCGTAATTTCGGTGTTTTTATCGGGAATAACGTCAAGACCGTCGTTATCCCACGGCTCCGAAAGATTTTTTGGAATCATTCCGTCAAGCGCATTTATTAACTGCTCTACTGTCATTTTCTTTCTCCGAATTTCAAATTAAGGGGTATCAAACGATACCCCTTAAATCTTATTTTTTAAGCAATTTTTTTACTTTTTCGACAATGCCGTTCGCATTAAGACCGTAGTGCTCCAAAAGAACACCTGCGGGTGCGGAGGTGCCGAAAACGTCTTCGATACCGTGCTTAACAACCTTTGCGCAAGCACTTTCAGCGAGTGCGGAAATTACCGCATCGCCAAGACCGCCGATTACCGAATGCTCTTCGCTCGTAACGACGTTGCCGGTTTTTTCGGCATATTCCTTGATAAGCTCAACGTCAAGCGGTTTAACGGTGTGAATATCGATAACAGCCGCATCGATGCCTTGTTCGGCAAGGATACCGCGAGCTTCCATAGCTGCGGCAACCATAATACCGGTTGCAACGATGGTAACGTCCTTACCGTCTGCAAGAACGATGCCCTTGCCAAGCTTGAATTCCTGTTCGCCCTTGGTGTAGAACTGAGGAACTGCATATCTGCCCAGACGCATATAAACGGGGCCGTCGAACTTAACGATTTCTTCAAGAAGCGCTTCGGTAGAAGCCGAGTCTGCAGGGCAAACAACGGTCATACTGGGAAGCGCACGCATAATTGCCATATCTTCGCAGAATTGGTGGGTCGCACCGTCTTCGCCAACGGTAACACCTGCGTGCGATGCGCAGATCTTAACGGGAAGCTGAGGATATGCAACCGAGTTGCGGATCTGTTCAAATGCTCTGCCGCAAGCAAACATTGCGAAAGAGGATGCAAATGCGGGAATACCGGTTGCCGCAATACCTGCCGCTACCGAAATCATATTGCCCTCTGCGATACCGCAGTTGAAAAAGCGTTCGGGATATTTTTTTGCAAAAACAGCGGTTTGTGTCGAGCCCGAAAGGTCGGCATCGAGCACGTAAAAATCATATTTTTCGCCGAGCTCGGTAAGCTTTCTACCGTACGCGACTCTTGTTGCTTCTTTTTCAGCCATTTTTAACGTCCTCCTCTGCCTTTACCCATGCATCGTAAAGCTCTTTCTTTGCGATTTCATATTCATCATCCTTGGGAGCTTTGCCGTGCCAAGTATAATTGTTTTCCATAAAGGAAACGCCCTTGCCCTTAACGGTGTTGCAAATGATTGCCGCAGGCTTGCCGCAAGCAAGTGCTTCGTTTAC
>JAZOTA010000054.1:0-24483 GCA_045657425.1 Eubacteriales bacterium | reverse complement strand
AAAAAGACAGCCGCACGTGAGCGGCTGCCTGTGAGTGTAATGCGGTGTCAAATCTTCAGTAGTCCCTTTCAGGGACGAAGCCTGTATTAGCCCCTTATAGGGGCTGTGCAAACCACCAGTTCAACTGGTGGTTTTGATTATTTTACAAGCGTCAAAGCTTTTGCGGCGGCACCGAAAACGGGTGCGCGGTCGCTTTTAATAAGTCTTGCGCGGTTGGTTACTGCGTTTTGCAGATAGGATAGGGATATGCCGTTATTAAGTATTCCGCCTGCAAGTGCCACAGAGAAATCACCCTCAAAATAATCGCCTGCGCGGTTAATGAGCGTTGCGATATAGCGCATATTTTCGCAGATTATCGCCAATGCGTTCGGGTCATCCTTTTCGGCGGCTTCAAAAACGGTCGGCGCAAACGAAGCAAGCTCATCCTTGCTCATTTTAAGCAGGTTATCAAGCGCACGAACAAAATCATCGCCAAGCTTTTTGTGAAGCAATTCCTCAAGAACGCCTTCTTTTTCTCTGCCGTCGGCAGTACGCAATGCGTGGGCTAAACCGGCTCTGCCGATTTCATAGCCGTTGCCGATAAGGTCAAAGCTTCCGTATCCGCCGATACGGATTATTTCGTTCTTGCGCTTTACAAAACAGCTCGAGCCCGTACCGCAAATAACGCTCACGCCATCATCAAATGGAAACGCGCCGTAAAGCACGTTTATTCCGTCGTGAAGCGCGTCGGTTTTTGCATTCGGAAGCAGGGAAGTAAGCAATGCGTTTACCCTTTTTGCGTAATCCGCGCTTGTCAGCCCTGCGATTCCTGCAAAGGCAGAAACGATTTCATCTTTATCGATACCGTTTTCCGTCAGAAGAAGCGAAACGTTTTCGCGCAGAAGCGATTCGAGAGCTTCAATGCCGATATCGTTGGGATTTGAGCGCGAGGAGATTCTCCGCGCGACCTCGTTAAGCTCGAGGTCACAAACCAAAAAATCGGTCTTGCTTCCTCCGCCGTCAATACCCAAAAGATATTTTTTCATTACTTGTTGTTCTTTTCAAGAAGTGCCTTGATATCGTTAAGGGTTGCCAAGGTCTTTTCTTCAACGGTAGGTTCAGCAGGCTTTTCTTCTACCTTAACCTCTTCTTCCTTCTTCTTAAGGTTGTCAACCTTGGTACGCATACCGACGAACATCTTGATAACGATGAACATACAAAGCGCAACGATAAGGAAATCGATGATGTACATAATGAACTGACCGTATTTTACCGAAACCTCGGCAACAGCGGCAACGGTGCCGTCTTCACTTGCGGGAACAGCTTCGGTGATAACGTACTTAAGGTCTGCCAAGGATTTGGTGTTGCAAAGCGCACCTACGAGGGGCATAATGATATCCGCAACGAGCGAGGAAACGATTTTACCGAACGCGCCGCCGATGATAACACCGACTGCCATATCGAGAATATTACCCTTGGTGATAAAGGTCTTGAAATCCGAAACAAATTTCATCTTTTTCATTGTTTTTTCTCCTTATTTCGATTTTTGGGGCGCGCGTCCGCAAAAATACTTTACGGACGTACGCCGATTGAATTAGAGTGCGGCGTTAAGCTTTTCGATAAGCGCATCTGCGTCCTGACCGTGTGCCGAGCAAGCGTCTTTAATGCTTTCTCCGCGCGACATAGGACAGCCGAGGCAGTGCATACCGATTTCAAGGAAGTATTTTGCAAGCTCGGGATGTGCGTCGAGCACGTCGCCAACGAGCATATCTGCGGTGATCTTGGTCATAATAATTACTCCTTTCGTTGATTTATTTTTATTTTTTATTCTTCGTCTTCTTCCTCGTCCTCTGCGTAATCGTCATCATCGAAGATTACAAAGGAATCGCTTCTTTCCTCATCGGCTTCCTCGTCAGAACCGTCATCTTCGACGTCTTCGGGCTTTGAGGATTTACCGCCTTTGCCGTTGGGCGAGAGGAAATATCTTATCAATTGCGTGATTATGAAATATGCGACCGTTACGGTAAGCGAAAGCACAAGCTTGGGCATTTCGGGCACGCCGTAGTCGAAAAGCGAATGTCCGAATTTGGTAAGCACAAGCGCCGCAATAACCAAAAGCGAGCCGAAGCCGCAAAGGTAAAGCAGTCGGTTGCCGAACCGCTTTGTTGCAAACACGCTTCCGTGTCCGCCGACCGAGCAGGCATAAAGGAAAAGCATAAGCGTAAGCGATATCATCGTGCTTGTGTAGCTTTTCGTTGCGGCTTGGCAAACGAAAAGTGCAATACCGCCGCCGATGGCAAACATGAGGGGATACATAAAATCGTTAAGCGACGGCTTTTCGGATGCAAACGGATATTTATCGCGCAGATTTTTAACGCTTCTCGGCTCGTAAGCCAATGCAAAGCCAAACGCAAGGTTAAAAATCAAGCCGCCAAACATAACGTCCTGCGTACGGAAGGCAGGTGTTTGGTTGTAAAATACCGAAAACAGCGACGCAACGAGCATTATCAATGCGCCGACGGGCAGATAGCTTACGACCGATGCGATCCTTCGGCAAATGGTTTTTGCGTTCAGTATGCCGTCTGTAATAAGGTTTATGCCCTTGCCGAGCATCAATGCGTCGGCGGTCATTCTTAAGGTATCGCAGGAGCTTTCGGGCACTATCGAAACGTCCGCCTCGTTCATAAGCGGAAGCTCGTTAATGCGTTCTGCCGTAACCGCCGTAATTCTTCCGTTTTCCTTGCGAAGACGGATAATGTCAAGCCATTCGCCGTCGTCGATGTTAAGGAACATTCGGTAATAGGGCGCATTTGCGATAACAAGTCCCCGACTTGACGAGCGAAGCTGCTCGGCAGTGATGATTTGCGTTTCATCGGTAATAATACCTGCGCTTTTCGCCGAATTAAGTGCGGTGTAATAAGCATCGTTGGAATTAAGCACCGTTTCAATGCCTGCCGCCTCACAGCGGTAGACCGACGATGCAACGCCCGCATCGAGCGAGCTTGAAAATGCAACAAAGCCCTTGAAGATAAGCCGTTGCTCGGCATCGATATCGCGCAATCGTTCGCTTTCGGTTTCGCCGCAAGCGACCGCGATAAGGAATTTTGCCGTTCTTGCCGCATCCTCTGCGGCGGAAAGTATTTTTTTGCGTGTAAAATCGCTTAATTTATAATCGGTACCGTCGAGCGTGTAGCCCACACAGCGCGAAAGTATATTTTCGGGCGAGCCGCGGACGATAACGGTGTTTTTGCCGTTATGTAGGGCGAGCATTCTCGAAATATCGCCCGAAAGGGTATATTCGGCATCCATACGGATGTAGTTATCGCGTATGTCGCCAATCGGCTTGTTCCATTCGCCGAAATATTCAACAATAGCATCGTCAAGCGCGTTTCCCTTGTATTCGGGAAGACCGCGCGTTTTTTTCTTTTCTGCGGCGGTAATCTTGCGTGCGTCCGAGCAAATGAGCAGAAGCTTCAAAAGCTCCTCTGCCGCTTCATCGGGACGCTTTTCGCGGTCGTAATTTCTTCCCGAAAAGAAAAGCCCTGTCAGTGCGATTCTTTTCGGCGGAAACGCAAGGTTTTTACCGCACATTATCGTGTTTGTCTTTGCAAGCGTGCCGATGCAGTCGTATTTTTTAACGACCGTGCCATCCTCCGCCATCTTTTTAACACCAAAGCCGAGCGATGCCGCACAAAGCGAAACCATACTGTCGGCAAGCGAGCTTGCACCTATCGCAAGTGCGGGAATGAACCATTCGGTAACGTCGGAATTGCAGATAACGCCTATTGCAAGCAGAGTGAAGCAGGCAATGACCGAAACGACCGAGATCGTTTTGCAGACCGCGTGTACGTATTTCATAATCGAGGGGGTGCTTTCGTCCTTGCCTGTGCGCATTCTTTTGGTAAGCGTTTCGTTGCCGATACGGCAAACGATTGCACTTGCGTGTCCCGAGGTCACAATACTGCCTGCGTAAACGCTGTTGGCGCAAATTACCTCGTTGCCGTTCCGTGCAAGATAGCGCGAATCCTTGTGCGCGCTTGCCGCTTGACCGCTGACGTGCGTTTCAAGCACCGCAAAATTCAAATCGTCGATAAGACGGCAATCGGCAGGCACCATCATACCCTCTTCAAGCACGATAACGTCGCCCGGTACAAGCAATCTCGAATCGATCATGCTTTCATCGCCGTCGCGCACGACCTTTGCCTTAAGCGAGGAATATTTCTTCGGCAGGCGCAAAGCGATGCTTGCTCGGTATTCGGCAAAGGCGTTAAGCACGGTTATCGCCGCGACAACGAATGCCATTGCCAAATAGCTCGGCACGTCGGGACGGTAGATATACATTATCACCGAGGAAAGGGTAAGGAAAATGCCGATAAGTCCCTTTAGCTGGTTTTTAAGGCTGTCGCGGAAGGAAAGCGTAAATTCGCTTTTTAATTCGTTGACACCAAAAAGCTTGCGTGCCTTTTTGACCTGCTTTTGGGTCTTACCCATTACAAGATCGCTTTCAAGCGCATCCGCAACCTCAATAGGGTGCATTTCCTCGGGTGAGAAGGTCAATCCGTCGTCGCCGTAGGAATCGGTAACGGTTTTAGTTTTCAATTTTTCTTGGTTGCCCGAAAAGCTGTTTCGGGGATTTTGGTTTCTGTCCATAGAAAAATCTTCTTCGTTTAAAATTATTTAAGAACGTTTACTTTTACCTTGCCGTTTTTAACGCTGACCGAAATTTTTTCTATCGGCTCACGGTAGGAGGCAACAATTTCGTTTGCAAGCTCATCCTCAACGTCGGTCTGAATAAGACGGCGAAGGTTTCTTGCGCCGTATTTTTCGGAATAGCCCTTTTCGGTAAGGTATTCGACAAGCTTGTCGGTATAATTAAAGGTTATGCCCTTTTCGGCAAGTACGGTTTGCAAATCGCCAAGCATAATCTTGCAGATGTCGTTGAAATCTGCCTTGGTAAGGCGGTTAAAGACAACTATCTCGTCAACGCGGTTGATAAATTCGGGACGCAGGAAGGATTCCAACGCCTTCATAACCTTCGACCTTTCGTTGCTGTGAACGCTTTCGCCGAAGCCCGCAACCGAGCCGCCCTCGTTACTGCCTGCGTTTGTGGTCATAATAATGACCGTGTTTTCAAAATTAACCTCTTTGCCGTGCGCATCGGTGATTCTGCCGTCGTCAAGTATCTGAAGCAGAATGTTCATCACGTCGGGATGCGCCTTTTCAATCTCATCGAAAAGAATCACGGTGTATGGCTTTCTGCGAATCTTTTCGGTAAGCTGTCCTGCATCGTCATATCCGACGTATCCGGGAGGCGAGCCGATAATGCGCGAAACCGAATGCTTTTCCATAAATTCGCTCATATCAAGGCGAATCAATGCCTCGGGCGAATCGAAAAGATAATTTGCCAAAACCTTTACAAGCTCGGTCTTGCCGACACCCGTGCTTCCTGCAAAAATGAACGAAACCGGCTTCTTTTTATAAGAAATGCCTGCGCGCGAGCGCTTTATTGCCTTTGCGACCGAGCTAACGGCATTGTCCTGACCGATAATGCGCTTTTTGACCTCGTTTTCAAGACGCTCGATTTTCACAAATTCGTTTTCGCTGACGTTTGTGGCAGGAATACCCGTCCAAACCTCGATAACACGTGCAATCTCATCATCGGAAAGGCAAAGCTTATCTCTTTCTGCCGAAAGCTCGTTAAAGCGAGCCTCCTTTTGAAGCAGATTCGATTTCAATTCCGCAATACGGCGGAAATCCTCGTCCTCGGGAGTATCCTTGCTTTCAAGCGGAGAAAGCTCGTCACGGATTTTCTTTATTTCATCGCTGATTTCCGAAATTTCGGTTATAAGTGGCGAATGCATTGCCATGTGCGCGCACGCCTCGTCCATAAGGTCAATCGCCTTGTCGGGCAGGAAGCGGTCGGTAATATATCGCTCCGAAAGGGTGACTATTCTGCGCACGAGATAATCGGGAATATTGATTCCGTGGTGCGATTCATAGTATTTTTTGATGCCCAAAAGTATCTTAACGCTGTCCTCAATCGAGGGCTCGCCAATCATAACGGGTTGGAAACGGCGCTCAAGCGCGGCATCCTTTTCGATATATTGGCGGTATTCCTTAAGCGTCGTTGCGCCGATAAGCTGAATCTCACCGCGTGAAAGTGCGGGCTTCAAGATATTTGCGGCATTCATACCGCCCTCGGCATTACCTGCACCGACAATGGAATGAACCTCATCGATAACGAGTATCGCGTTGCCCGATTTTTTGGTTTCCTCAATAAGTCCGCGCATACGGTTTCCAAACTGTCCGCGGAATTGAGTGCCTGCAACGATTGCGGTCATATCGACAAGATAAATTTCCTTGTCCTTGAGCTTATAAGGCACGTCGCCACTTGCGATTTTTTGCGCAAGTGCTTCGGCAACGGCGGTCTTACCGACACCCGGCTCACCGATAAGGCAGGGGTTGTTCTTCTGACGTCTTGTGAGAATTTGAATAACGCGTTCAAGCTCGTTATCACGTCCGATAATATTGTCAAGCTTGTTTTCTCTCGCACGCTCGGTAAGGCAAATGCAAAAATCGCGCAGGTAGCTCATACCTCTTTTGCCCTTTTCCTTGGGCTTTGCGTTACCCCTTGCTTCGTTTTCGTTTGCCTTGTCGTTGCTTTCGACAGGCTTGTTGTTGCCGAAAAAGGAATTGATGTCAATCGAGGGAGCTCTGCCCTCCTCGTCACCGTCGTTTTCAAAGGGAATCATTTCGTTCATTCCCTCGCTTATCGCATCAAGCTCCTCGGGGCTTATATTCATTTGATTTATAATATCGTCAATCGGCTTAATGCCAAGCTCTTGGGCGCATTTAATGCAAAATCCCTCGCTGGTTATCTTGCCGCCAACGTTTTTCTGGACGAAAATTATCGCAGGGCGGACCTTACAGCGCGAGCATCTTTTTAATTCCATCTAAAAAATCACCTCGTTATTTGCCATCGGGTTTGTTTGTTTCGTTTGTGTCTGCCAAGGTTTTCATCGTTCTTATGCAGTACATTACCAACGCAAATATCATTGTAGTAAGGATAAGCATTGCCACGGTAATGTCGAAAATAGGGCTTTCGCGGAATATGATTCTGAAGAATGCGCAACCGAAAAGAATTATCGTTGCGACCTTGCCGTACCAAAGCGCCTGAACGACAACGTGCTTGCGCTTGATAACGACCATTCCGCCAATCAGCATAAGCATTTCCTTGATGAACATGGGGATAACCACAAGAAGAAACACAAGATTGTCAACGGCAAAGCATATCGCCGCCGTAAACTGCATCGCCTTGTCGGCAAGCGGGTCGAGCCATTTGCCAAGGTCGGTTATCCAATTATTCCGCCTTGCAAGATATCCGTCCAATGCGTCGGTTATCCAGGCAAGCATATAAACGCCTGCCGCGATAAGCGAACTCGGCATCGTGTCAAATGCGAAATAGGTATAAACGAAAACGGGAATCATTAACAATCTGATAAAGGATAGTATATTCGGGATATTTTTCATTTTTCACACCATATTGTTTCCGATTGTTGCGAAAACAAAACCTTTTTAGACCTCTTTTTTTAGGCTTACATAAAGAACGCAAACACATCGATGCCGCTGAAAAGCTTGTAAAGGAACGTGCTTTGGGGATCAAGTGACATTAGAAAATCACTGTTAAGGAAGTCTGCGTTTTCGATAAGTAAATTCATTGCAAAGCAGAACATAAAAATTCTGAAAAGCGCAAGCACACAGCCCAAAAGTATGCCAAGCCCCTTGTTTGCGGTGCGAAGTATTGGCAGATTTGCAAGCTTGTTAAGGAAGAATGCCGCAATTGCAAGTAAAATCTGTGTGCCGATAAACAGTATAATTATCGCCGCAAGCTTTGCAAGAAGCGTAACTATCGGCTCGGCAATAAATTTTGACGCGCTTGTCAAAACGTCCTCGCCGTTTGCGCTTTCGCCGTTGTACCATTCGATAAAATCGCTTTTTTCAACGCCTGCAAGCGAAAGGACTGTGTCAAGCCCCTGAGTTTCGCCGTTTACGAATTTTTCCAGTCCGTCTTCGTCAAAGATCGAATCCTTTACCATATCGGTAACCGCCGTTTCGACCGTTTCTGCAAAGGGAGCACTCATAAGCGCATGCTCGAGAGGGGTGGCAAACATCGCGGTAAGCGCAATGGAGATTATAAACGAAAGCGCGCTTATCGAGGTTTTGACAAACCCGTTTTTAGCCGCAAAGTATACTGTGATTGCGATTATTGCAATTATAACAAAATCAAGTAAAAAGCTCATTTCGATTCATCCTTTCCTGAAAAGCTGTCCTTATTAAAGTATTCCGCGCGGTTTTCCGAAAACAGTATTATCGAATCGCCGTCGCGCACCAACGCCGAATAGGACGTGGGGATGCTGTATTTGCTTTCCTCGCCGTTTTCGATATTGCAGACAGTAAGCACACCGGGGGATAAGGTGTAGAGAACGTTTCCGCAGACAGTTGCATCCGAAAGCGCGGTTTCAAACCTTTTCGTGTATTCAACGCTTCCGTCGTTGCGGTAGATTACCGTTTCGGTACCGCCCGAAAGACCCTCAAGCCCGTAATTTATCAGCGAGCGTGTTCCGAATATCTTGCCCGAAAGTAATTTTCGACCCGAGAAGGATATTTCGGAAACGATTTCGTTATTTTCGTTAAACGTTCTCATCGTGTCGGTGGTAAGCAGACAGTATCCGTTTTCTGTGTAATATATGCCCAAGGGTATCTCGCCTATGAATTCCTGCGAGAAGACGGCGTCCTCCGAGGATATCGAGAATTTCGATATCTGGGTTGCAAGGTTGCCGTTTTTTGAATATTGCGCCGCAACGATAAATTCCTGTCCGTTTGGCGAAATTGCGGCAAAATTAACGTATTTGTCGCTGAAAAAGCGTGAATAGCGGATTCTGAATTCGGCATCGTAAACGTAGACCGCCGAGCGGTAGCTTTTTGCCGAGCTTACAACACAAAACTCGCCGTTTGCCGATGCATCGACAAAATGTATCGGGTAATCGAAGTTCATCTTTGACAGACGCGAATAGGAATTGAATATCCGCAGCTCCTTGCCGCCCAGGTCGTAACAGAAAATGTTCTTTCCGTTTTCGATTATCTTCGGATGGTCAAACGAAAAGCTGTCACGCAGTATCACCTCGGCATCCCAGCCGGTAACGGTAAGTCCGTTTTCGTTAAGCACCGCCAAGTCGCCCTTGTAAATAAGTCCGCGGTTGCCAACGCTTCCGTCAAAGGAAATCACACTGCCCTTGAGCCCTTCCTCGTCCTCTCCAACGTTTAAAAACTTCATCATATAATCGAAGTTGTCAACGGTTATCTCGCTGCTGTGGAACGAGAAGGAATAAACCCCGAACAGAACGATGAACAGAAGCACCGCATAACGCATAAACGATGCCTTACGCGCAAGCTTTATGTAATGCGATTCCACCGTGGGAGTTTCTTGCTTATTCTTTTTTGTGTTTTTGTCCTTAAACCAAGAAAAAGCGCCCATGTTTGTTCCTTTAATAAAAAACTTTGTTTAACGTCAAGCCCTTTGCAGGGGCGGTTATGCCCGCGTTTGCGCGGTCGCACGAGGCGATAATTTCCTTTATCGGCATACATTTGGTGCCCGATGCCGCCTCGACGACGGTGCCGACCATAATTCTTACCATATTATAAAGGAATCCGTCCGCCGCAACCGTAAAGATGACGTTTTCACCCTCACGCACGGCGTTGAAGTATTTTATTTCGCGCACGGCATCGGTTATTTTCGAGCCGCTCGCCATAAATGCCGAAAAATCGTGTCTGCCGACAAATTCCTTGCAAAGCTCGTTTGCAATATCTTCGTCGATGTGTCTTTGAAACTGCCAAGCGGTATCGGCAGTAAACGGGTCGCGCAGACGGCTATTATGCACCGTGTAAATATATTCCTTGCCCTTTGCGCCGTATCGGGGATGAAACCCGTCGGGCGCAACGCTTGCCTCGAGAATTGCAATATCCTCGGGCAATTTGGTGTTTATCGCAAGCGGAAGCGAATTTACGGGAATGCTCGGCAGCGCTTTACCGCTTACCAAAGCGACAAAGCCCCTTGCGTGCACGCCCGAATCGGTCCTGCTGCAGCCGGTAAGGTCGACCTTACAGCCGAAAACATTTTCACACGCCGCTTGGACAACCGATTGAACCGTCAGCTTTTCGGGCTGAACCTGCCAACCGCAGTAATTCGTGCCCTTATATGCAATTTTTAGAATATATCCCTGCATAATTCGATTATTCCTGCGACCGTTATATTATTAATGAAGAAAATTCCGACTGTCAGAATAGTGGTAAAGGCGAAGAAAACGTAATCGCGCACGCAGGCTTTCATCACCTTAAGCTTCGTTCTGCCCTCGCCGCCGTGATAGCAACGGCATTCCATTGCATCGGCAAGCTCCTCGGCACGGCGCACCGCCGAAACGAAAAGGGGAATGAGTATCGGTATAAGCGCCTTGATGCGCCTAAAGATATTTCCGCTTTCAAAATCGGCGCATCTTGCTTTTTGTGCCGAGATTATCTTGTTCGTTTCCTCGATAAGCGTGGGGATAAAGCGAAGTGCAATCGACATCATCATCGCAAACTCGTGCACAGGCACGCGGATGACCTTAAGCGGCGAAAGCACGCTTTCGATAGCATCGGTAAGCTCAAGCGGACTTGTCGTTAACGATATCAGTACGCTCGAGCCCAAAACGAGCGAAAGCAAGCGCAAAAGCATCATCACGGCATTGCGTATGCCCTCTTTATATATAGTTATAAATTTCCAATCAACAAGCGGTTCGCTTTCACCCGTTGTGAAAAACAAATTTATCACAGCGGTAAATATCAGCACGAAAATAAGCGGCTTTACCGATTTTATCAGTATTCTGAACTTAACGCCCGAAACGGCGATAAGAAATACGGTAAAGGAAAGCGATACTGCCGCCGCAAGCTCACTGCTTGCAACAAGCACGAAAATCAAATATTCGATAAGTATCAAAAGCTTTATTCTCGGATCGGTTCTGTGCAAAAGCGAATTGCCGGGATAATATTGACCGAACGTTACGTCTTTAAGCATTTTGTGTTCCTAATTTTGTCCAAAAGGTTTATTTTGCGGTTATCAATTTCTCGATTTCTTTTTTTGCATAGCCGACGCTGTAAACGTCGGTATCCTTAACAAGCTTGCGTTTTTTAAGCTCGATAAAAAGCTTGGTTATCTGCGGCAGGTCGAGATTTGCATCGAAAAGCCGTTCTGCCTGCATAAATATATCCTCAACACCGCCCTGCATATAAATTTCGCCGTCCTTCATAACAAGTATCTCGTCGGCATATTTTGCAATATCCTCCATACTGTGCGAAATTATAAGCAGTGTTGCGCCATATGTGTTTTTATATTCCACCAAGCCCGAAAGAATTTCCTCCTTGCCCTTGGGGTCAAGCCCTGCGGCAGGCTCGTCAAGCACCAATATTTCGGGGCGCATCGCAAGAACGCCTGCAATGGCGGCGCGCCTTTTCTGTCCGCCCGAAAGCTCAAAGGGTGAGCGTCTAAGCTCCTTTTCACTCAATCCGCAAAACTGTGCGGCAAGCTTAACGCGATTCTTTATCTCCTCGTCGGAAAGCTTCATGTTCTTCGGGCCGAAAGCGATATCGTCCTCGACCGTTTCGTCGAAAAGCTGATATTCGGGATATTGGAAAACCAAACCGACACGGCTTCGGATTTTTATCATTTCCTTCGGCTTTGCCCAAATGTTTTCGCCGTCAAGCAGAATTTCGCC
This sequence comes from Eubacteriales bacterium, assembly GCA_045657425.1. GTDB lineage: Bacteria > Bacillota > Clostridia > Oscillospirales > CAG-382 > Coliplasma. The sequence continues at coordinate 12,697 of JAZOTA010000054.1, read as the reverse complement.
GCTTGTCGGCTTTAAAAGTCCGTTGGTAAGCGATGCGAGCGTGCTTTTACCGCTTCCCGTGTGACCGATAATGCCGGTTATCTTGCCCTTGGGGAACGAGGTGGTTATATTGTTAAGCGCCGCCTTGCGGAAGGGCGAGCCCTCGCCGTAAATAACGCTTACGTTTTTAAATTCAAGAGCGTAATTTTTCATTCTTGCCCTCCGATAAACGCCGTCAACACGTCGGCGGCATCCATTGCGTGCAAAACACCGCGCGGCATATTATGTCCGTCCTGCTCCAACAGATAAAGCAATTCGGTAACCTGCGGTACGGCAAGCGAAACCGATTGGAGGCGTTCAACCTCCGAAAAAATCTCCTTCGGTGTGCCGTCTGCAATAATTTCGCCGCGATTCATAACAATAATTCTGTCGGCCTCGACCGCTTCGTTCATATAGTGGGTAATGGTAACGACGGTAATGCCGATTTCTCGGTTAAGGCGTTTCATCGCCGCAACAATCTCTTTTCTGCCCGTGGGGTCGAGCATTGCGGTCGCTTCGTCGAAAACGATGCATTCGGGACTCATCGCAAGAATACCTGCGATTGCAATACGTTGCTTCTGTCCGCCCGAAAGCTTATGGGTGGAATGTCCTGCATATTTCGTCATGTCGACGGTTTTCAGCGCATCGTCAACACGTTTGCGAATCTCCTCACGCGGAAGACCGAGATTTTCGGGCGCAAACGCCACGTCCTCCTCGACAATACTTGCGACCAATTGGTTGTCGGGGTTTTGGAATACCATACCGCACTTTTTTCGGATGTCAAACGAGCGGTCCTCGTCGGTAGTATCCATTCCGTCGACAAGTATTTGTCCCTCGGTCGGCTCGAGAATACCGCAAAGCAGCTTTGCAAGCGTGCTTTTGCCGCAGCCGTTATGACCGAGAATTGCAACGTAGCTGCCTTTTTCGATCTTAAGGTCGATTCCGTTTATTACTTTGTCTTCTTCGGGCGAATAGTAAAATTCAACTCCGCGAGCTTCGATAAAGGACATAAAATTCCTCCGGAATTTGAGGTGATAGGTCGCTTCGCTCTCGTGAAAAATTCTTCGAATTTTCCCCGTTTTTTGTGAACATCGTGTGCTCGCGCCTCGCGCCTCGCTGATTGCCCCACAAAACCTGTTTTGTGGGGTCCCCAAACGCTCGACACTCGCGATGTTATAAGGTATAAAAATGCGAAGCATTTTGATGTGTGCTGTATGCAACATACATCGATTTAAGTAAATACAATAAAATATACCTTGGTTTTTTATGTTATCGGTAAGATAATACACCCGTAGGGGCGATTCACGAATCGCCCGCCGGTAACGTATAAGGAAAACGTTTTATTTGACCCCTCATCCGTCAAAACCTAATGGTTTTCCCACCTTCGCCCGAGGGGGAAGGCATCCGAGGCGCAATCGCATTATTACGATAAAAAACACAATAAAATCAACATATTTTTCAAGGACATGCGCCTTGAAAAATATACCTTAGAGTGCCGAGAGTTCGGACAAGCGAAGCGCGCACGAACTCTGCGCGAGCATGGGTTCCCTGAAAATGCTTGCATTTTTAGGGCATGAGCAACGAACATCCAAAACCCCATTGAAATCCTTGGATTTCAATGGAGAGCGTAGCGTCATGGGGTCCCCGAAAATGCTTGCATTTTTGGGGAGATATCAGGGCGTCCACCTACTTGCAGAGCCGCAGGGAAGAACCTCGCCGCTCGATTCAACGGGCAAGCCGATTTCCTGACTGTCGACCGTACCGCCGAGATGACGTGTGTTCTTTCTCAAAACGTATCCGTTTGCGGCAGGGGAGAGTCCCGTTGTGTAGGAGTTCAAAAGCACGAAAAGCGGATCGTCGGAAAGCACCTGACAAACCAAATTCACAAGCTCGTCCAAGCATTCCTCGATAACCCATTTTTCACCGCCGGGACCGCGTCCGAAGGAGGGCGGATCGAGAATAACGGCATCGTATTTGTTGCCGCGTCTTATTTCACGTGCTACGAATTTAAAGCAATCGTCAACGATATAGCGAATCTTATTTTGCGGAATTTCCGAAAGCTCAGCGTTGCGCTTTGCCTTTGCAACAATACCCTTCGATGCATCGACGTGGCAAACGAACGCTCCTGCCTTTGCCGCCGCAACGCTTGCGCCGCCCGTATAGGCAAAAAGGTTTAAAAGCTTTATCTCTCTTCCGCTGTTTTTTATAAGCTTGGTAAACCAATCCCAATTCGCCGCCTGTTCGGGGAAAAGACCCGTGTGCTTAAAGCCCATAGGCGAAATGCCGAATTTAAGGTCGCCGTAGGAAATAACCCATTCCTCGGGCACGTCCTTTTTCACCCATTCGCCACCGCCCGAGCGTGAGCGACGGTAAATGCCGTCTGCCTTCTTCCAGCCCGAAAGGTTGCGTTCACCGTTCCATATAACCTGCGGATCGGGACGTATAAGCGTAAAATCGCCCCATTTTTCCAATCGTTCACCGCCGTTTGCGTCTAAAAGACGGTATTCTTTCCAATTATTTGCAACAAACATAAAAGTTCACCTGCTGTGTTAAATTTCGTCGGTAAAGCTGACCTGCTCGGTCAAGCCCATCGGCACCTCAAGTGCAAGATGACGGTATGCGCCTGCAGTCGCGCATCTTCCGCGCGGCGTGCGGTTAAGGAATCCAAGCTGAAGCAGATAAGGCTCGTAAACGTCCTCGAGCGTTATCGCCTCTTCGCCGATTACCGCCGCAAGCGTTTCCAATCCGACGGGACCGCCGTTGAAATGCTTGATTATTGCGGTAAGCATTCTTCTGTCGACCGAATCGAGTCCCAACGCATCTACCTCAAGCGCATCGAGTGCCTTGCGAGTGATATCGAAATCGATAACTCCGTTGCCCTCAACTATCGCAAAATCGCGTACTCGCTTTAAAAATCTGTTGGCGATACGCGGTGTGCCTCTCGAACGGAGCGCAATTTCATAAGCGCCGTCAGCCGTTATCGGAACCCCCAAAATACCTGCCGAGCGAGTGATGATAAGGGCGAGGTCCTCGGGAGAATAAAGCTCCAATCTGAACGACATACCGAATCTGTCGCGAAGGGGTGAGGATAATTGACCTGCTCTCGTCGTTGCGCCGATAAGCGTAAAGGGCTTAAGCGGAATACGTATCGAGCGAGCCGAAGGGCCCTTGCCCATCATAAGGTCAAGCGCAAAATCCTCCATCGCGGGGTAGAGCACCTCTTCGACCTGACGGGGAAGACGGTGTATTTCGTCGATAAATAAAATATCGTTTCTTTCAAGTGTTGTAAGCAACGCCGCAAGGTCGCCTGCCTTTTCAATTGCAGGACCGCTCGTTACCTTAAGATTAACGCCAAGCTCACCTGCGATTATGCAGGAAAGCGTGGTTTTACCAAGACCGGGTGGGCCGTGAAGCAAAACGTGGTCGAGGCTGTCGCCTCTTGAAGCGGCGGCTTTTATGAATATCGAAAGGTTGTCCTTGACCTTTTGCTGACCGACGTATTCGTTAAGAGTTTTCGGTCGCAAGGAAAATTCGTTTTCAATATCCTCTGCGGAAAATTCCGCACCCGTGATTCGGCTTTCAAAATCAAAATCGTCGGAATAGTCGGGAATTTTTGAATTAATCGGCATTTATCGTCCTGCCTCCTTTCCCAAAATACGCAAGGTCTGGGCAATAAGCTCCTCAAGCGGAAGCGAGGAATCGAGCTTCTTTAAGGTGTCCGAAACCTTTGCGCGAGGGAAGCCGTAAAGCGCAAGCGTGTCGATAACCTGACTTATCTTTTCGGGGTCCTTGTTCATTTCCGAAACGGCAAAGGTCATATCGTCCGAGGTTATTTTATCCTTAAGCTCGATAATAAGCTTTTGTGCGGTCTTAAGACCGATACCGGGTGCGCGCGAAATGGTTTTCGCATCACCGCTTGCGACGGCAGAGCGAAGCTCATCGGGCGAAAACGTGCCGAGTATCGAAATACCTGCCTTTGGGCCGATGCCCGAAACCGATATCAACCTTGTAAAAAGGTTAAGCTCGTCCTCCTCCGAAAAGCCGTAAAGCGAAATATTATCCTCGCTTACCGCCATATATGTGTATAAAAGCACGTCTTTTCCCGATTTTGCAGAAAGCTTCGATGCAGTCGAAACCGATATTCCCATTTTGAATCCGACTCCGCCGCAATCGATAACGGCAAAGTCAGCCGTAAGCGATGCGAGAGTTCCGTGTATAAAATGAATCATTTGTGTTACCTCTTTATCGGTAATTTGTAATCCTTGTGCCGTGGCAAAGCGCAAGCGCAAGTGCATCGGCTGTATCGTCGGGCTTGGGCGTTTCGTTAAGACCGAGCATTAAGCGGACCATATACTGAACCTGCTGTTTTTCGGCTCTGCCGTAACCGACGACCGAGCTTTTGACCTCAAGCGGTGTGTATTCGTAAATATCAACTCCGCATTTTTGTGCCGCAAGCAAAATAACGCCTCTTGCCATCGAAACGTCGATTGCGGTGGTGATGTTGTTGTTGAAGAAAATTTCTTCGATTACCATGCAGTCGGGCTTGCATTTGTTTATAAGCTCGACCATCGAGTCATAAATCTCCTCAAGCCGCTTTTCGATCATCTGCTTGGGCGCGGTCGTTATCGCGCCGTATTCAATTGCGCGGTATTTATCGCCGCTTTTCATAACCAACCCGAAGCCGATAGTCGCCAACCCCGGGTCGATGCCCAATATAAGCATAATCCACCGCCAAAAACAAAGTGTTTTCAGGCATATTCCTACATTATATATTTAATCAGTGTATTTTAACATAATTTTTTCTGTCCGTCAACCGAATTAACATTTATTTAACCTACAAATTGTAAAAAATCTAAAAACACTATTGGAATCCCCCCCAAATGACAAGCATTTTCGGGGACCCCCCGATTGCGCTGACGCGCTCGGGAAAAATTCTTCGAATTTTACCCGTTTTTGTGAGCGCCGTTCGTTCGCACAGGATTCGTGCGCCTCGCTTCGCTCGTTGTGCGAATCCTCGACGCTCTAAGGTATATTTTCCAAGGCGCATGTCCTTGGAAAATATAGTGATTTCTATTGTATATGTGTATATGTCGCTTCGCTCTCGACACACAAATTGTAAAAAATCTAAAAACACTATTGTTTTTTTGCAAACTATCTATTATTATAGGATTGTAAAAATAAGCAAAGGTTAATTTTTCTTAAACAGAAAGGAATTATTTATTATGCAAATGATCGAAAGAGTAAAGGCAGTAATTGCAAAGCAGCTTCGTATGGAGGTTTCCGAAATCGCAGACGATGCGGCTATCGTTGAGGACCTCGGCGCGGACAGCCTTGATATCGTAGAAATGCTTATGACTCTTGAGGATGAGCTCGACATCATCATCCCCGATGATGCAACCGGACTCCGCACCGTTAAGGACGTTGCAGACTTCATCGATAATGAAGCCAAATAAAAAATTTGTTATTTTCGACCTCGACGGCACTATCCTTGACACTATCGGCGATTTAGCGGCGGCTGTAAATTACGCGCTTTCGCTTTATAACAATCCGCCAAGGACTGTCGACGAGGTTAAAAGCTTTATCGGCAACGGCTCGCTTATGCTCATTCGCCGCGCGCTTCAAAACGGCGGTGACGACGAATTTTGCAAAGAGGTGCGAACCCATTTCCGTGCCGAGTACGAAAGATGTATGCTCGACCAAACCAAGCCCTATGACGGCATTGCCGAAATTATCGATATGCTTAACGAAAAGGGTATCGTTTCGGTCGTTCTTACGAACAAGGACGATAAAAACGCTGTCCCGATGATAAAGCATTATTTCGGTGACCGCTTTGCGCTCGTTCGCGGTGTCAGAGCCGATACCGACCGCAAGCCGAACCCCGATTTGGCACTTTCGATCCTCGAACAATTCGGGTTTACGCCCGACGAGGCGTTAATTGTCGGCGACGGTATGGCGGATATGAATCTGGCAAAGAACGCAAATATCGATTTTCTGCCGATCGGTTACGGCTATACCGATCCGAGCCGCTTGCTTGAAGAATGCGGCATACAACCCGTATCAGACGTTGAGTCTTTACGTCGGGAATTACAAAAGCTTTGAATTAACGGCGTATTGCACAATGGTGCTCTGCGCCGTTTTCGCTTATTTTTTCAGGAAAAGGAGAGGAAAAGCTTGAAAAAAAGGGTGTCCCCCACAAACGTAATAATTTTCGGATTTTTGGCGTTGATATTGCTTGGAACGCTTCTTCTCGTTATGCCCTTTTCCTCTGCAAAAAATGAATTTACAAATCCGCTCGATGCGCTCTTTACCGCAACCAGTGCAAGCTGTGTTACGGGCTTGATAACCGTCGATACGGGCGTTTATTGGTCGGCATTCGGAAAAGGCGTTATAATTATGCTTATTCAGGTCGGTGGCTTGGGCTTTATGTCGCTTGCGATGGTCTTTTCCTCTTTGCTTAAGCGAAGAGTTTCACCGCGTGAGCAGCTTTTGTTTACTCAATCGATGAACCTCGACCCCTATTCCGACCTTGCGACCTTTGCCCACCGTGTCACCGCTTTCGCGTTTACCGCCGAGGGCTTGGGCGCTTTGCTGTTATCGTTCAGGTTTATTCCTCAGTTCGGTTTTCTAAAGGGTCTGCTTTACAGCATATTCCATTCGATAAGCGCATTTTGCAATGCGGGCTTTGACATTTTGGGAGGCGAGTTCGGAGAATTTCAAAGCGTTGCCCATTATGCCGACGATACCTATGTAATGCTTGTCCTGTCCGCGCTTGTTCTTGCAGGCGGACTCGGCTTTATCGTATGGGACGATATTTTCCATTGGCTCAAAAGCCGTGAGCGAATATCGGCATACTCGAAAATCGTTCTTGCGCTTACCGCCGTTTTGGTATTGGGCGGCGCGGCTGTGATTGCCGTTTCGGAATGGAGCAATCAAGCACTTCTCGGAGAAGGTAACGCTTGGACAAAAATATTGCGCTCGCTCTTCCAATCGGTCACCTTAAGAACCGCAGGCTTTGCGGCTGTCGATCAGGCGGCATTGGGCGAGGGAACAAGACTGTTTTCGATGATACTTATGTTTATCGGCGGAAATTCGGGCTCGACCGCAGGCGGTATTAAGGTCGGCACGCTTGCCGTCGTTTGCGCATCGACCGTAAGCATAATCCGCGGTGAACGCGACACCGTGATGAGAAGAAGAAGGATAGATAACGATGCCGTTCGCAGAGCTTACGCGCTGTTTTCAATCGGTATCACCGTTGTTGCGATCGGCGGATTTGCGCTTTCCGCTTCGGAGGGCGTTTCACTTAGTGATTCCTTCTTCGAGGTATTTTCCGCATTCGGAACGGTCGGAATAACGGTCGGAATAACACCGACGCTTTCGGTGTTCGGCAAATTGTTGATAATATGTCTGATGTTTTTCGGACGTATAGGAATAACCTCGGTAATGTATGCGATAATGGTGCGAACAAATCGCGAAAAGCCGCATATAAGCTTCCCGAGAATGGGTATGCCGATAGGTTGATGAAAGAGAGGGTAAAAATAAAATGAGTGCAGCTAAAGCTATTTGCGTTATCGGCTTGGGCAATTTCGGAATGAATCTTGCGCTGACGCTTGCAAAAACAAAGCAATCGGTGCTTATTATCGATGAAACTCAGGAAAAAATAGATTTTGTGGGCGATAAGGTATCAAACGCAATATGCGGCGACGCCACAAACGAAGCGGTGCTTCGCGCCGCAGGGGTGAAGAATTGCGACTGTGCTGTAATATGTATGGAAAACAACCTTTCCGACAGCATTCTTATCACCCTGCTTTTGAAGGAGCTGGGCATAAAGAAGATTGTTGTTCGTGCGACCGACGAGCGCCAAAAGAAGGTGCTTTTGAAGGTCGGTGCCGATTTTGTCGTGCTTCCCGAAAAGGAATCGGGCACAAAGCTTGCCTATACGCTTTCGCGCCGCGGAATGGTGGATTATTTCGCTCCGTCGGGCGGCTTTGCAATTGCCGAAATAGTCGCACCCAAGGGCTGGGTAGGCAAAACGGTCATCGAAGCCGACGTGCGTAAAAAGCATAACGTAAACGTTATTGCCGTAGCGACCGAGGGCGGCGAGGAATTTGAGCTTCTTGCCGACCCCAACCGTAAATTTGTTGAAAACGAGCTTTTGGTGGTTGCAGGAGATAACTCGGCTATCGAAAAGCTTACCGTTAAATGATAAACAGAGATAAACACAGTATAGGAGGACATTATAATGGGACTTATTAAAGCCGCTTTCGGCGCACTCGGCGGAACACTTGCCGATCAGTGGAAGGAATTTTTCTATTGCGATTCGTTGGATAAGGACGTTCTTGCCGTAAGAGGACAAAAGCAGGTAAACGGCAGAAGCTCCAACACAAAGGGACACGATAACGTTATTTCAAACGGCTCGGGAATCGCCGTTGCCGACGGTCAGTGTATGATGATTGTCGAGCAGGGACGTGTTGTTGATATCTGCGCCGAGCCGGGACAGTATACCTATGATACCTCGAGCGAGCCGAGTATTTTCAGCGGTCCCTTGGGCAAGGGTATTTTGGATACCTTTAAAACCATCGGCAAGCGCTTTACCTACGGCGGCGATACCGGAAAGGACCAGCGCGTTTACTATTTCAACACGAAGGAATTGGTCGATAACAAATTCGGCACACCGAACCCCATTCCCTTCCGCGTTGTCGACAGCAAAATCGGTCTTGACGTCGACGTTTCGCTTCGTTGCTCGGGCGTTTATTCCTACAAGATCGAAAACCCCTTGCTTTTCTACACCAACGTTTGCGGAAATATTGAAGAAAAATATACCCGTTACGAGCTTGAATCGCAGTTAAAGGCGGAATTTATAAGTGCGCTTCAGCCTGCTTTCGGCAGATTGAGTGAGCTTGAGCTTCGTCCCAACCAAATAATCACGCACAACACCGAGCTTGAGGATGCGATGAACAAGGCACTTTCGGCAAAATGGGGAGAGCTGCGCGGACTTACCGTTGTGAGCGTTGCGCTCGGCTCGGTAACGCTTCCCGATGACGATGCCGAAATGATCAAGCAGGCACAGCGCACCGCAATCATGCGCGACCCCACCATGGCGGCGGCAACCTTGGTCGGCGCTCAGGCGGACGCGATGAAGTCTGCGGCTCAAAACGATGCAGGTGCGATGACCGGATTTATGGGTATGGGAATGGCGATGAACGCAGGCGTAGTTAACGCTCAGAACCTTTTCGCAATGGGCGCAAATCAGCAAAACGCTCAACCCTCACCCGTGCAACAAACCGCTTCGGGCTGGAAATGCACCTGCGGTGCGACCTGCAACGGTAAATTCTGCACCGAATGCGGAGCAAAGAAGCCCGAGGACGGCTGGGTTTGCTCCTGCGGCGCAACCAACAAAGGAAAATTCTGCTCGGAATGCGGCGCGAAAAAGCCGTTGGGAGCAATTCAGTATAAATGCGACAAGTGCGGCTTCGAGCCCGAAAAGGGAAGCAATCCGCCCAAATTCTGTCCCGAATGCGGAGATGCCTTCGATAACGGCGATATCGTCGGTTGAGAGGTAAATCCCAATGGCTAACCTTCAAGAATATAAATGTCCCTGTTGCGGCGGCGCGATATCGTTTGACAGCGACATCCAAAAAATGAAGTGCCCTTACTGCGATACCGAATTCGAGGTCGAAACCCTTCTATCCTATGACGAGGACCTTAATTCCGAGGGCAGTGAAGACCTTTCGTGGGAAACCGAAGCAGGCGGCGAGTGGCAGGAGGGCGAAACGCAGGGCATCCGTACCTACGTTTGTAATTCCTGCGGCGGCGAGATAATCGGCGATGAAACGCTTGCCGCAACGAAATGCCCCTATTGCGATAACCCCGTGGTTATGAAGGAGCAGTTTTCGGGTATGCTGCGCCCCGATTACGTAATTCCCTTTAAATTGAACAAAGAGGAAGCAAAGGCAGGTCTTCTCAGACATATCAGCGGAAAAGCTCTGCTACCTAAAATATTTAAGGATAAGAACCGCATTGACGAGATAAAGGGCGTTTACGTTCCCTTTTGGCTTTTCGATGCCGATGCGGATGCCGACGCGCGCTACCGCGCAACGCGAATGGTAAGCTGGGCGGATTCCAATTATACCTACACGAAAACAAGCTTTTATTCGATAACCCGAGGCGGTGAAATGGGGTTCAACCGCATCCCCGTCGACGGAAGCTCGAAAATGGCGGACGACCTTATGGAATCGTTGGAGCCGTTTGATTTTTCGGATGCCGTCGATTTCCAAACGGCTTATCTTGCAGGCTATCTTGCCGATAAATACGACGTCGATGCCGAGCAAAGCATAACCCGTGCAAACGACCGTGTCCGCCGTTCGACCGAGCAGGCACTTGCCGATACGGTAATCGGTTATCATTCGGTCATTCCCCAATCGGTAAACGTCCGTCTTAAAAACGGAACGGCAAAATATGCGCTTTTCCCCGTTTGGCTGTTGACCACCACGTTTGAGGACAAAAAATACGTTTTTGCAATGAACGGACAGACCGGCAAATTCGTCGGCGACCTTCCCGTTGACAAGGGCAAATACGCCCGTTGGTTTTTGGGCTTGACGCTTGGAAGTGCGGCGGTTGCGTTTGCCGCAACCTACCTTTTCTGGTTGATGTAAGGGGGAAATGGCATGAAGAAATTATTAGTTTGTCTTTTGACATTCCTTTTGGTCTTCCTTTTTGCATTTAACGTATCGGCGAACGACAGCAAATCGCGGCTTTTCGACGGGGCAGATCTTTTAACAGCCGTCGAAGATAACCGGATAGCGAAAACGCTTGACGATATAAGCTATGAATTTGAATACGACGTCGTTATAATGACCGTTGATACGATCGGAAATTATCAAAGCGAAGCGGCTTTCGCGCGTGATGCATTCCGCAACGGCGGTTACGGTATGGGCGAAAAGAAATCTGGCGTGATACTCGTAATCTTTAAGTCCGAGCGCAGAGCCTATATCGAATTTTTCGGCGAAAAGCGTCTTCCCGAGGGTACTGTTTTACTCGAGGAGCTCGTTCCCGCATTGAAAAATAACAGCTATGCCCAAGCTTGCACGCAGTTTGTCGATTTGGTCGACGGTAAGCTGAGCTTTCCGTGGCTTCGCAATATCGCCATCGCCTTAATCATCGGCTTGATAATTGCGTTTTTGGTAACCTCGTCGATGAAAAGCAAGCTTAAAAGTGTGCGCTACCAAGCCAACGCGCGCGAATACATAAGAAGCGGAAGCTTCAACCTCAAGCACAGCCGTGACCTTTATCTTTATTCGACCGTCACACGCGTTGCCCGTCCGAAGAACAATTCGGGCGGTTCACGCAGCGGCGGAGGCGGTTCACGCGGCGGTGGAGTGAGCTTTTAAAGCAAAAATCGAATCGAAAATTCAAAACGGCACAGCGTAAGCGTTGCGCCGTTTTGCTTGTATTATCCGAAAATATGCAAGAAATGTGAATAATATGCATAAATATGCAATATATTCAAGGTATTATGCATTGATATGCAAAAAATATTAAAAATTATGAATATTTTTTCATTTTGCTATTGACTTTTGTATTTTTCGGGTTTATAATTACACTTGCAAAATGTTTGAAATACACAGAGGAAAAGAAAATGAGCAAAGAAAACATCAAAAAAATCGTTCTCGCCTACTCGGGCGGTCTTGACACTTCGATAATCATTCCTTGGCTTAAGGAAAACTATAATAACCCCGAAATCATCGCGGTTGCAGGTAACGTCGGTCAAGCAGACGAGCTTGAAGGCCTTGAAGAAAAGGCAATCGCAACCGGCGCAAGCAAGCTTATCGTTGCAGACCTTGTTGATGAAATGGTTGATGAAATCATCATCCCTGCGCTTAAAATGGATGCGAAGTATGAAACCTACCTTCTCGGTACCGCTTTTGCACGTCCCGTTATCGGTAAAGCACTTGCCGAAATCGCACTTGCCGAAGGCGCAGACGCTATTTGCCACGGCGCAACCGGTAAGGGTAACGACCAGGTTCGCTTTGAGCTCGCAATCAAGCGCTTCGCTCCCGAAATGAAAATCATCGCTCCTTGGAGAGAATGGGATATCAAATCGCGCGATGAGGAAATCGATTATGCCGAAGCGCATAACGTTCCCTTGAAGATCAGCCGCGAAACCAACTATTCCAAGGATAAAAACCTCTGGCACTTAAGCCACGAGGGTCTTGACCTTGAAGATCCTGCAAACGAACCTTTGTATGACAAGCCGGGCTTCCTTGAAATGGGCGTTTCGCCTATGATGGCACCCGATGAACCTACATATATCTCTATCGACTTTGAAGCAGGCGCACCCGTTGCATACAACGGCGAAAAGATGAAGGCGTCGAAAATCATCGCAGAGCTTAACAAGGTCGGCGGCGCAAACGGTATCGGCATCATCGACATCGTTGAAAACCGTCTTATCGGTATGAAGGACCGCGGTGTTTATGAAACCCCCGGCGGATCTATCCTTTATTTCGCGCACGAAATGCTCGAAATGCTCACCGTTGACAAGGATACTCTCCACGTTAAGCAAAAGCTTGCGGTTGATTATGCAGACCTTATTTACAACGGTAAATGGTATTCCCCCTTGCAGGAGGCTCTTACCGCGTTCGCTAACGTAAGCCACAAGTTCGTTACCGGTACCGTACAGCTC
>JAZOTA010000053.1:0-33821 GCA_045657425.1 Eubacteriales bacterium | reverse complement strand
GGTTACAGACCTCAGTTCTACTTCAGAACTACCGACGTTACCGGTATCATCAATCTTCCCGAAGGCGTTGAAATGTGCCGTCCTGGCGACAACGTTGACATGAAGGTTGAACTCATCTCCCCGATCGCTATCGAAAAGGGTCTCCGCTTCGCTATCCGTGAAGGCGGCAGAACCGTTGGTTCGGGCGTTGTTATCGACATCGAAGGCTAATTAAGCTAAGATATAAGAAAGACGACACTTATGTGCCGTCTTTCTTTTTTAAATTTTTATGCACAACCTATTCCAATCGCATCCGGTTTTTTCTTCGGCAAAATCGTCAATGTTGTGATGAGTAAAATATAACATCCAGTTAAAAGTGTGATCAAACACGAAAAGGTCCCACGGTAGAGTAGGGTCTTTCCATACATCATCGGGCAAAGTGTAAATCATCTTCCACTCGTCATATATAAAGTCTGCAAAGCTTTTTGGATCGTCAGTCGTTGCAACAAATTCGATAGATGCGTTGTCCAGTATGTTCATTCCGTTGGGATCGCTCAGAAAATATACAGGGTTTTCAATACTCTTTAAAAACGATATTGCATCATCAAAAGTGATATCAGTGTTTTCTTTAAGTTTGTTCCAATATGTTGTCAAAGAATATTCCGGCATAATTGGTTTTGCAGCATCTGGTCGGTTTTTTGCAAATTCTTCCGCCCATTTTGTCCAAGAAATTTCGAATTCTTGGTATGTTTTGAAAAAAGTGTTTTCGAAGCGGCTTCGAATTTTGTCTGCTTGCTCGGTTGTTAAAAGCTCGTATTGCATATAAATACCTCCTGCAAAAATTGGATTTTTAACCTTACATTATATTTACGGTTGAGCGATTTGTCAAGGAATATTTTTTGTCATTGTTAAAAAACTTTAGAAATTATTATTTTTAAGTTTTGCTATTGACAATCAAGCTCATTTGTGATATTCTAATTGGGCTGACTAATTCGGCTCAATATGGAGAGATATCGAAGCGGAGTGCAAGCCGAGCGCAGCCTGTGGCGGAAGAAGCGAGGATTGCAGTGCGCAGCGGTCGAAAGGTTGCAAGTTTCCAACGGAAACGCAGTAAGCTTTCGGGCACCGCAAGCCGGACATAACGAGGCGGAGCCTCGCTAAACGGCAAAATAGAGATGTTTTTTAACAGCTCGCTATATTTGGAGAGATATCGAAGCGGTCATAACGAGGCGGTCTTGAAAACCGTTTGGGTGCAAGCCCACGTGGGTTCGAATCCCACTCTCTCCGCCAAACTCTTGAATGGGCGGAAGGGAAACCAACCGCCCCGAAAAGAGAATATAAAAGTTATATCGTCACCAAATGGAGAAGTACTCAAGTGGTGAAGAGGCGCCCCTGCTAAGGGTGTAGGTCGGGCAACTGGCGCGAGGGTTCAAATCCCTCCTTCTCCGCCAAAATAAAAAAGCCATCATTGATGGCTTTTTTATTTTGTTCTGAAGGGATTTGAAGGGCGAGAAAAAACGTGTCGGGGACACGTTTTTGCCGCCACGGGTTTGCGAAACGGAGGAAGCGAGAGTGCGATGGAATCGCGCGGCAAGCGACGGAGTTCGCAAAAAATCCCTCCTTCTCCGCCAAAACAAAAGGACAGGCAATGCCTGTCTTTTTGTTTTGGCTGTGTAGTGTGTCGAAGAACCCTCGCGCCCGCGAGGGGGAAGCCGCCGAACGCTGTCGGGGACAGGTGCAGTGAGGCGGCTGAGTTGCAGCGGTCGGATTTTTACGGCGAAACGAAAAGCGGAGCCGAATAAAAATTCGGGCACCGCAAAATCCAATCCCTCCTTCTCCGCCAAAACAAAGAAGTCGTGCAAAGCACGGCTTTTTTGTTTTGTTCTGAAGGGATTTGAAGGGTGGCAAGCGACAAAGCGTGCACACTCCTCATATTCGGTCGCAGACGCACCATTTCACTCCTATTGTTGACACGGAATTATCTTAATGCTATAATTGTTAAAAATACTGTTCATAAAAGCACGGTTTTTCAAAAATTTAAAGGAGAATGAGATATGAAAAACGAATACAAGGTTACGAAGCAGTTGATGAAATCGTGGGTAAAAAGTTATAGTTTTCGCGGCGCTGCGAATATTGTGAATTTCATAGTTTCCAGTGTTCTGGGAGTTGTTGGAATACTCGGTCTTGTTTTTTACATTATGATACAAGATTGGTTATATGTATGCATGTCGGTCTTTTTAATATCGCTAAGCGTATTCAGGCTGTTTATCGCACGTTTTGTCGTTGTTAGTCGAAATTATAAATTTTTGTCAACAACCTATGGCGTTACAGAATGGATGCGGACCATTGAATTTTTGGATGATGAAATCATCGCAAAAGATCATACCTCTGTCAACGTGTTCAATTATAGCATTATTAGTGAGATTGAAGAAAAAGCGGATTCCGTTATATTGTATATGAGCAACAATGCGGCATTGATATTGTATAAAGATGCCTTTGTAGAGGGAACTTGGCAAGAGTGCAGAGCTCTTATCTTTAAAAATACAGGCATTTAACATCACACCGCAAATTATGGTAAATGATTTGCCAAACGGTTATGAAGAAATACTTTCTATTGATATGAAAAAGAATAAAAAGCTTATGATTTTAGTGAACGCTCTTGCGCTCATTATTGCATTTATAATGACTGCTGCTATGATTGCAAAGAACCTGACGGTTCGTGCGAAGGATGCCGCGGTTTATAATGTTCGCATCAAAATTACAGTTATTAGCCAAAACAAAAAGTCGTATGTAGTACGGCTTTTTTGTTTTGTTCTGAATAAAAATTGCCTTTTGGTATATAACTAAAATAAAAATGAACGCTATGTAACAAATCGATTGATGAGTGTAAAAATACGCACAAACTTGTTGACAAATCAACAAGTTTGTGTTATAGTCTATGCTTGTTGAGAAATCAACAAGTGCCGTTTGGACAACAAATTTGAAAACAAGTTGGATTTTCAAAGCAAGAACATAAAGAAAAAATGGAGTTAACTATCAATGAATAGCGAACAGTTACATCCTAAAAGAGAATTTAAAAGTATTCGTCATATAGTAGAATATGCCGCAAAGACCTATGGCAACAGCGTTGCATTTTCTTATCGTTTGAAGCCCAATGACAAGGAAAAGGTCACCGTCAGTTACGTTGAGTTCCGCGATGACGTAAGAGCTCTTGCAAGCGAAATGCTTTCTCGTAAAATGGAGGGAAAGCATATTGTCGCAATCGGCAAAATGTCTTATGATTTTGTTGTTACATATTACGCTACCCTTCTTATCGGCGCGGTTCTTGTTCCGCTTGACCGAGATTGGAGCGCCACGGAGTTGGCAAACACCGCAAAAAGCGCGGATATCGATTATCTTTTCTGTGATGAAGACCTTTTGGAAAAGAGCGAGGAAATCCAACGTGTTTGCGATTTAAAAGCTCCGACTATCTATTTCGGCGCAACGGGTGAACAAAGTCTTTCGACTATGATAGCCCAAGGCCGCCGTAAATATTTAGATGACAGAAGACCGTATTTCGCCGTGGACTTTGACAATCGCAAGCTTTCGCTTCTTGTTTATACCTCGGGAACTACCGGAAAAGGCAAGGGCGTTATGCTTTGCACCGATTCGATTATCCGCAATATGGCTGACGCTTTACCTTATATCGATTTTGCAAAGAAAACGGTTTCGGTTTTGCCGCCGCACCATACTTACGGTTCTACCGTTATGCTCATAGGACACGTAATGATCGGAACCGAGGTATATATTTCCAGCGGTATACGTTACGTACAAAAGGAGCTTATGATCGAAAAGCCCGGCCATCTTGTTTTGGTTCCTCTTTATCTTGAAACATTTTATCGAAAAATACAAGCAAACATCAAGAACCAAGGCAAGGATGCAATAGTAAACAAGATGATAAAGCTTGCCAAGGTTACACGAGCCGCAAGCTTTGGGCTTGTTGACTTAAGAGAAAAGCTATTTTCACAGATAAGAAACGCTTTTGGCGGAAGAATCAAAACCATTGTAACGGGCGGTGCGCCGATTAATCAAGAAATCGTTTCGTTTTTCGAGGGCTTGGGAATTTCGATTTTGAACGGATACGGCATAACCGAGTGCTCGCCGTTGATTTCGGTTAATCGAAGCCTTAACGTCGTGAAGGGCAGTGTCGGTACCGTTCTCGATATGGATGAGGTCAAAATCAGCAAGCCGAACGAGGCAGGCGAAGGAGAAATTTGCGTTAAAGGTCCCAACGTTATGCTCGGTTACTATAAAGACGAAGCGGCAACCCGCGATGTGTTCGACAGCGAGGGCTTCTTCAAAACGGGAGATTACGGAAAGCTTACCAAGGACCGAATCCTTTATATTACCGGCAGAAAAAAGAATTTGATAATTCTTTCCAACGGCAAAAACGTATATCCCGAGGAAATTGAAAACGAATTGATTTCCATTCCCGGTGTGCAGGATATTGTTGTATATGAAGGACAAAGCCGCAGAGGTGTAGAGCACAACGCCATTGTTGCCGAGATTTTCCCCGACGGCGAGTATATTTCCAAGAACGAAATAACCGACGTCAAGGCATATTTGCAGCCGTATATCGAAAAATATAACAGAGCCGCAGTTCCGTACAAGAAGATTAACGTGGTGAGGATTCGTACAGAAGACTTTCCCAAAAACACCTTGCGAAAAATTATGCGTTACAAGCTCGATATGAGCATCGATTAAAACAGAAAGGCAAGCTTATGCAAGAAAGATTTGAAACGTTTACTGTTCTTATTAACAGAATCAGCCGAAATATTCGTAAAATTAAAAACCAAGAAATGGCAGAATACAATTTGAGAAGCGCTCACGTTTCCTGTCTTTATTATCTTTACTCTGCCAAGGGCGCAACCGCAACAGACCTTTGCGAGCGTTGCGAAGAAGACAAGGCGACAATTTCGCGTGCGCTCGATTATCTTGAAACAAACGGATTCTTGACCTGCGAGTCAAAGTGCGCAAAGAGATACAAAAGTCCGCTTGTGCTTACCGACAAGGGAAACGAGGCAGGCAAAAAGATTTCGGACAAGATAAACGGAGTTCTTGATGCAATCAGCGATGGGCTTTCCGAGGAAGAAAGAGTGGAGTTTTACCGCAGTCTTTCCATCATCAGCGATAGCCTGGACGCCGTTTCCAAGAACAGCGAAAACAAGGAGTAATTATGTTTTTTCCCAAAGCAGTATTTTGCCGTGTTTTTCAAGCCGCATTCAGAATGGCTATGCCCTTTCTTCCGTACAGAGAACCGAAAATCATTAATTCCTGCGCAGGAATTAAAGATGTATTAGCCAAAGAAAACGCAACTCATGTGCTTGTCGTTACCGACAAAGGCATCGTTAACAACGGACTGTTAAATCCCGTTGCGGAGGTCTTGAAAAAGTGCAATATTCCTTATTGCGTTTACGATGACACGCTTCCGAACCCCACCGTTAAAAACGTAGAGGATGCATTAAAGGCGTATCACAGCAACAGCTGTAACGCCATTATTGCTATCGGCGGCGGTTCTGCAATAGATTGCGCCAAAGCGGTCGGCGTCCGAGTTGTATATCCCAAAAGAACGGTTAATCAGTTGGGGGGCAAGTTGAAGGCGTGGCGCAAGCTTCCAACGCTGATTGCCATTCCCACCACCGCAGGAACGGGAAGCGAAACCACACTTGCGGCGATGATTACCGATTCTGACACTCACCGCAAGTATGCAATTATGAGCTTTCCCTTGATTCCACATTATGCGGTTTTGGATGCATCCTTGACATATTCGTTGCCGCCGCACTTGACCGCAAGTACGGGAATGGATGCGCTTACTCATGCGGTTGAGGCATATATCGGCCGTTCGACAACACAAGAAACAAGAGCGCTTGCATTGGAGGCGACGAAGCTTGTGTTTGAAAACGTTCACGTTGCATACTCCGACGGGAAAAATCATAAGGCACGAGAAAATATGCTTCATGCGGCATATAAGGCAGGCATAGCTTTTTCAAAATCGTACGTTGGATATATCCACGCGCTTGCTCATTCGCTCGGCGGACTTTACGGCACTCCCCACGGTCTTGCCAATACGGTTATTATGCCGTACGTGCTCGAAGCTTACGGCGAAAGCGTGTATAAAAAGCTTTACGAGCTTGGAGTTGCTTCGGGCGCTTGTAACGAAACCGATTCGCACAGAATCG
Source organism: Eubacteriales bacterium (assembly GCA_045657425.1). Classification (GTDB taxonomy): domain Bacteria; phylum Bacillota; class Clostridia; order Oscillospirales; family CAG-382; genus Coliplasma. Next base: position 27,624 of record JAZOTA010000053.1, on the reverse strand, counting down.
GCGCCGAGAAATTTATAAGCGCGATAAAGAAGCTCAACGCAGAGATGGGCATACCCGAAAAATTAACGGGAATAAAAAAAGAAGATATTCCGTATTTGTCAAAGCACGCCGAAAAGGAAGCAAATCCGCTTTATCCTGTGCCGAAGCTTATGACACGGAAGGAACTCGAAAACTTCTATTATAAATTCGCAGATTGGAGCAACTAAAATGACAAGCGAACAGATTTCTAACCTGCTCGAGGCTCAACGAGCATATTATAAAAGCGGCGCAACCATTTCGGTTAAGTTTCGTATCGAACAGCTTAAAAAGCTTTATGCAACCGTCAAGAAATACGAAGCCGAGGTTAACGATGCGTTAAAATCCGACCTCGGCAAAAGCCATTACGAGGCTTTTATGTGCGAAAGCGGTCTTGTGCTTTCCGAAATTTCTTATATGATACGGCATACGAAACGATTTGCAAAAAAGAAAACCGTTGCCACTCCGATAACCAATTTTGCATCACACAGCTTTAAGCAACCCATTCCTTACGGTAACACGCTCATTATGAGTCCGTGGAATTATCCTTTTCTCTTAACGCTCGACCCTTTGGCAGACGCCATTGCCGCAGGTAATACCGCTATTGTAAAACCGAGCGCATATTCTCCCGCCACAAGTAAAATAATAGAGAAAATTATAAGCGAATGCTTTGCTCCCGAATACGTTGCGGTTGTAACGGGCGGCAGAGCCGAAAATTCCGCACTGTTAGAGCAGAAATTCGATTTTATATTCTTTACCGGAAGCCAAGCCGTTGGCAAAGAGGTGCTTCGCCACGCGGCGGCTCATTTAACTCCGACCGTTTTGGAGCTTGGTGGCAAAAGTCCTTGTATTGTGGATAAAAGCGCAAATATCAAGCTTGCGGCGAAGCGTATCGTGTTCGGCAAATATCTTAACTGCGGACAGACCTGCGTTGCGCCCGACTATATTCTCTGCGATAAAAGCATCAAGGATCAGTTTGTCGCCGAGGTTGTAAGGCAGATTAAAAAGCAGTATGGCGAAAATCCGCTTGAAAACAAAGATTACGGTAAAATTATCAACGAGAAGCATTTCAACCGTATTTGTTCCTTGATTGATAAAAATAAGGTTGTCATCGGCGGCGATGTCAATGCCGACACCTGCCAAATCGCGCCGACCGTTATGGATAACGTAACCGAAGACGATGCGGTTATGGGCGAAGAAATCTTCGGCCCCATTATGCCGATTCTTACCTTTGATGATTTCGATTCGCTTGTTGATGAGCTCAAAGGAAAGGATAAGCCCTTGGCATTGTATATTTTTTCAAGCGATAAGAAGCATATTAAGCGCGTCACAACCGAGCTTTCCTATGGCGGCGGCTGTATTAACGACGTGGTTGTTCATCTTGCAACAAGCGAAATGGGCTTCGGCGGCGTTGGCGAAAGCGGTATGGGCTCGTATCACGGCAAAGACGGTTTTGCCGCATTTTCGCATTACAAATCGGTTATGGACAAGAAAACGTGGCTGGATTTGCCGATGCGTTACCAATCGTACAAGAGCAAGCTTTACGAAAAGCTTTTACACATATTCTTGAGGTAAACAATATGAAAAATAAAATTATGATTGCGGCAAACACCGTAATTATTTCATCAATCCTCATACTGAATTATTTTTATCAAAGCAACGGCTTTGATTTCACGTTAAAGTGTATTTGCAGCGGCGGCTTTGCTCTGCTCGGTATCATAAACCTTTGTTATGCAATTACCTCCAAGCAAAGCAACAAGAAATTTTACGTTGGAATGGCTTTCGGATTGCTCTTGGCGTTCCTCGGCGACGTTTTGATCGGTTACGATTTCATCATCGGCGCGGCAACCTTTGCGCTCGGTCACGTTTGCTTTGTTATCGCCTATTGCTTTGTGCAGAAAATGCAGAAGCTCGATTATATCATCAGCGGTGCGCTGTTTGTCGGATGCTTGATTTTTCTTACGTTCTGTCCGTTGCTCACCTTTGAAGTGGAGGTATTCCGCATTGTTTGTATCGTTTACGCGCTGATTATCTCGACTATGCTCGGCAAGGCACTAGGCAATTTTGTCAGAGAAAGGAACGCACTCACCGGAACGATTGCCGTCGCAAGCGCGCTGTTCTTTTTCTCGGATTTGATGCTGGTGTTCGACTGGTTTATCGGACTTTGGAGCTGGACGGATAACGCTTGTATGGGAACCTATTATCCCGCATTGTGCCTGTTGGCGCTTTCAATGTATATCAAATCGAAAAACAACAACCGATAAGCCTTTGGGAATGCTTTTGTTACAATAGCTCTTGATGATTTTGAAACACGAAGCTATAAGTAAAATTATAAACGAAAAAGCCACACTTGTGGCTTTTTATTTTGCCACTTGAACGTATCGACAAAAAGTGTTATAATAAAACCGAGGTGATAAAAATGACGGCAAAAGAATTATACGAAAGCTTGCTTGAGGGCGCAATTTCGATTCTCGACCCCACCTGTGACGGACTTATTGTCGGAGATGAAGATGCGGAGGTAAAGAAGGTCGGAACCTGCTTTAAGCTTACCGCAGAGCTTATCGACAAGGCGGTTGCCGAGGGCGTAAACGTTATTATAACGCACGAGCCGACCTTTTCGCGTGGCGATAGGGTGGACGAATTTTTCGGAATCGACAGGTTGAAATATGATAAGCTTATCGCTTCGGGAATAACGCTTTTCCGCTATCACGACCACGCACATCACCGCGAGGACGATTTGATTCACGCAGGGTTCATTTCTTCTCTTGGACTTAACGTCGTTAAAAAATATCCCATCGAATCCCTCGGTGTGAGAAGATACGAATTTGAAGAAAAATTAACGCCTCGCACCCTCGCAAGGCTTGTGCGCGAAAAGCTTAACGTTGAGTGCATAAGAATCGTCGGCGATTGCGATATCGAGCTTAAAAAGGTCTGCCTCGGTCTTGGCGGAGTAGGTATGGCGCAAATCGATAAGCTTTTTGACCCGGGAAGCGATATTTTTGTTACCGGCGAGGTCGGCGAGGTTTGCGTTGACGAATACGTGCGCGACGCTTGCTATTTCGGCGAGAAGCGCGCGATAATGGTGCTCGGACATTACAGCTCGGAATATGCGGGAATGAAGCTCCTTGCCGAAAAGCTTAACGGCAATGGAATCGATTCGGTATTTCTTGAGGGCGGAGAGGTATATAAAAGCGTTTGAGTATAACAAAATATTCATTTTTTGTTAATTTGTTTCAGAGAATTTTCCAAAAACTATTGTAATTTTTTCGCTTTGGTAGTAAAATAATGACATAATATGCGGTAGTTTTACTATCGTAAAAAAAGGGATACCCCCTAAAAAATTTGGAGGAAACAAAATGAAAAAGTTTATCGCATTGTTTCTTGCAGCTTTGATGCTCCTCTCCTTTACTGCTTGCGGCTCGTCCGAAGACGATGCTAAGGCGGATTTCAAGGTAGGCGCGATTTACATCAACAGCAAGAACGACACCGCAGGCTACACCTATGCTCACCACACCGGCATTACCGAAGCTATGAAGCAACTCGGTCTTGACGTTGAAAAGCAGCTCTTTATCGTTGACGAAGTTCCCGAAGATAAAGAACAGGTTCTCGCAGCAGTTGACACCCTCGTAGGTAAGGGCGTAAACATCATCTTCGGTATTTCCTTCGGTTATATCGATGCTATGGAAGAAGCTGCAACCAAATATCCTGACGTTGTATTCTCTCACGGCACCGGCTATAAGAGCAACGAAACCAACTTTAACAACTATTTCGGCCGTGCATACCAAGCTCGTTACCTCTCCGGTATCGCTGCAGGTCTTAAGAGCCTTCAGACCGGCAACAATAACGTAGGTTACGTTGCTGCATACGGCACTGAATATGCTGAAACCGCTTCCGGTATCAACGGCTTCGCTCTCGGCGTACAAGCTGTTAACCCCGATGCAAAGGTTTACGTTAAGAAGCTCGGCGCATGGGCAGACGAAGTAAATGAATCTGCATTCGCAAAAGAGCTTATCAACTCTCTCAACTGCGGCATCATCGCTCAGCACTGTGACTCCGCACAACCTCAGATCGCTGCACAGGATGCTAACGTATTCGGCTGCGGTTACAACTCCGATATGACTCCCGATGCTCCCAAGGCACACCTTACCGCTGCTATCTGGCACTGGGATGTTTACTACAAGACCGCTATGGAAACCGCAATGAATTGCGAAGCAAGCGAATTCGTTACCAAGATGGGCACTCCCGCATACTACGGCGGCCTTAAGGAAAACTTCGTTGACGTTTCTCCCCTCAGCGAAAACTGTGCTCCCGGCACTGCTGACGCTATTAAGCAGGTTAGAGATCTTATCGTTGACGGTTCTTGGGACGTATTCTCCGGCGCAAAGCTTACCATCACCGTTAACGGCGACAAGGCAACTGTTACCAAGACAGATGCTGACCTTAAGGACAACGCAGGTAACGTAATCGTTGCTGCAGGTGGCGCTTCTGTTGCAGACGGCGTTATTACCGGCACCATGAACTACTACGTAGCAGGCGTTCAGGAAGCATAATTAATTTGTAAAGCATCCGGGCCGGCCGGACATCCGACCGGCCCGGTTTTTTTAAATGTAAAAGTGCAAACAAGATTATTGCTTGCTCTTTTATGTTTTAAAAGGACCTAAAGGAGGGGACTTTGTGGCAGATCAATACGCTATTGAAATGAGAAATATCACAAAAACGTTTGGCAGTGTCGTTGCAAACAGTAATATCAATCTGGCTGTCAAGCAGGGTGAGATTCTTGCGTTGCTGGGCGAAAACGGCTCTGGCAAAACCACGTTGATGAATATGCTCTCGGGTATTTACAAGCCGGACAGCGGCAGTATCTTCGTGGACGGCAACGAGGCTTCAATTGATTCTCCCGAGGATAGCAAAAAATACGGCATCGGTATGGTTCACCAGCACTTTAAGTTGGTGGAGGTTTTTTCTGCTGCCGATAATATCTGGATGGGTCAGGACAAAACGGGCGCCATCCTTAAAAAAGACCGTTATAAATACGTCGAGGATATTTCCCGTAAATTCGGGTTTGATATCGACCCCAGAAAAAAGGTCTATAATATGGCGGTTTCCGAAAAGCAAACGCTTGAGATTATCAAGGTGCTTTCCTACGGCGCAAAGACGATAATCCTTGACGAGCCGACTGCGGTTCTTACCGTTCAGGAAATCGAAAAGCTCTTCGGTGTGCTTCGCCGTATGAAGGAAGAAGGCCACGCGATAATCATTATCACCCACAAATTGAACGAGGTAATGGAAATTTCTGACCGAATTGCAATTTTGCGCAAGGGTGAATATATAACCACCGTTAATACCAACGAAACCAATGAGCAGGAATTGACCGAATGGATGGTCGGCAGAAAGGTCGACCTTAATATCGACAGACCCGTTGTTGAAAAAACGCGGCCTCTGCTTGAGGTACGCGACCTTGTAATCCGCAACGATGAGGGAAGTATTGCGATCGATAACGTCAATTTCTATATTCGCGGCGGCGAAATTTTGGGTGTTGCAGGTATTGCAGGATGCGGACAGAAGGAGCTTTGCGAGGCTATCGCGGGCTTGCGTCCTATTGAAAATGGACAAATGATTCACAAGGGCGACAATATCGTCGGACTTTCGCCGAAAGCGATTCTGGAAAAGGGTATTTCGATGTCCTTTATCCCCGAGGATCGTTTGGGTATGGGACTTGCACCCTCGATGTCGATAACCGAAAATATGCTTCTTAAAAACTACCGCGACGGTAAGAGCCCGCTTGTCGACCGCAAGCGCGGCAGAGCAGATGCCGAGCAGATTATTAAGGAGCTTGAGGTTGTTACTCCGTCAACCGAAACGCCCGTGCGCCGTCTTTCGGGCGGTAACGTGCAAAAGGTTTTGCTCGGACGTGAGATCAAGGCAGGTCCTAACGTAATTGTTACGGCATATCCCGTGCGCGGATTGGATATCAACTCTTCTTACGCTATATATAACATTCTCAACAAGCAAAAGCTCGACGGAGTCGGCGTTTTGTTCGTAGGTGAGGACCTTGACGTTATGATGGCGCTCTGTGACAAGATAATGGTGCTTTGTCACGGCAAGGTAATGGGTGTCGTGCATGCCCACAAGACCTCGAAGGAAGAGCTCGGACTTATGATGACGGGCGTTTTGGACCTCAGCGAAAAATATGAGGACAAGCCTGCAGGCATCGCAAAGGACAGCTTGTTTGAGTCTAAAGATGGGGAGGATGCGTGATTATGGGATTTCATATCGTAAAACGCGACAACTGTCCGCTTTGGCAGCGTTGCTGTTATTATGTTGTTGCCGTTGTTGCCGCTTTGGCAGTCGGTGCAATCATCCTTGCCGCTATCGGCGTTAACCCCTTTGAATATTATTCTCAAATGTTCACAATGGGTACTGTCGGCAACCGAATTGCCTACAAGACCTTTATGAACTATCTTAAGGAATTCGTTCCGCTTGTGCTTACTTCGGTTGCGCTTTCCTTGGCGTTTAAAATGCGCTTTTGGAACATCGGCGGTGAAGGTCAGTTTATAATGGGTTCTATCGCGGCGGCTTTCGTTGCGTTCCAGCTTGGCGATTCACTTCCTATGGCGGTAACGCTTATCGTTATGTGTCTTGCGGCAATGCTCGTGGCAGGTCTTTACGGACTTATCGCAGGTGCGCTTAAGGTTAAATTCGGCACTAACGAAACCCTTATGACGCTTATGCTCAACTACGTTGCGTTGTATGTGTTGTACTTTATCGGCGAAACGAAGGCGGATTGGAACTTCTTCCTTCAAGCCGATTCGGCACGTCCCGTGTTTGAAAGCTTTGCGGATACAGCACAATTCCCGGCCTTTTCGTTGGGCGGCAATTTTGAGCTTAATATAACCGTAATTCTTACCGCACTTATCGGCGGCTTGATATTCTTCTATCTTAAATATACCAAGCAGGGCTATGAAATCGGCGTTGTCGGCGACAGCGCAAGCACCGCAAAGTATGCAGGCATGAAGGTTAACAGAATCGTGCTTCGCACCGTTTTCCTTTCTGCGGCGCTTATCGGTCTTGCGGCGGCGTTTAAGGTTGGTACGGCAGGTGTGCTTTCAACCGCGATTACCGACGACGTGGGTTGGACGGGCATTATCGTTGCGTGGCTTGCAAAATTAAGTACCCCGATGATCTTTGTCGTTTCGGCACTTATTTGTATTCTTCAGCACGGCTCGACCGTTGCGGCAGTTTCGTTCTCGCAGGTCGATTCGAGCTTTGCGAATATGCTTCAGGGTATTATTCTGTTTTTGGTTCTCGTTGCGGACTTCTTCATTCGCTTCCGCATCGTCCGTGTAAAGAAAGGGGGCAAGGATAATGGATAAGGTCGGCGTTATCACATCGTTTATCCACAACATCATCCTTTTAAACATTCCCTTGCTTTTCGGTACGGTCGGCGAGATTGTTGTTGAAAAATCGGGCAGTCTTAACCTCGGCGTCGAGGGTACTATGGCAGTCGGCGCGATATTCGGCTATATCTGCGGATGCTTCACCAACAGCATGACAGTCGGCATCCTTACCGCGTTTATTGCAGGTGCAGTGTTCGGCTTGCTGTTTGCGGCACTTACCGTTTCGCTTCATGCAAACCAAAATATCACGGGTCTTACCATTACGACCTTTGGCTTGGGTATCTACTTCTTCGTAGGTAACGGCTTAAGGGCAAGCGGAAGCTGGCCGACCATTTCGGAAAGCTTGAAAGAGGGCTTTTCGGATATATCAATTCCTCTGCTTTCCGATATTCCGATAATCGGCAAGGGCTTGTTCAGCCATAATATTTTGGTGTACTTGGGTATTGCTATCGCCATATTTATGTGGTGGTATTTAAAGCACACCAAATTTGGTCTTCGCTTGCGTGCAATCGGCGAAAACCCTGCGGCGGCAGACTCTGTCGGCATTAACGTAAAAAGAAGCAAATACCTCCACATCTGTCTTGGATGCGGTATAATGGGTATCGGCGGATATTATATGGGACTTAATATGTCCGGCTCGTTTAACTCGAGCTGTTGGATAAACGGCTACGGTTGGATAGCGGTTGCATTGGTTATCTTCGCAAACTGGAACCCTTCGGTTGCGGTAATCGGCACGTTTGTATTCGGCTTCTTCAACACGCTTCGCGTTTCGGGAAGCAGTCTTGCAATGGCATTCCCCGATTTTTTGGGTTGGCTTGCAGACGTTCCCACACAGCTTTATCAAGCGCTTCCCTTTATCATCACCGCAATCGTGCTCGTTGTTACCTCAATTAGGAATAAACGCGGCAGAAGCGGACTTCCTGCGGCTTTGGGTCTTAACTACTTCCGCGAGGAAAGATAAAAAAGCAAACAAAAAACTCGGCACAACCGATTTTCGGTGTGCCGAGTAATTTTTTTGTTTTACAGACCGATTATGTAATCAAACAGAATAAATACCGCCTTCTCGTGTGTTGTTTGCCCTGCGGATTCAGCATATTCATCACGTATTTCGGTCAATTGCTTTTGATAATCCTCAAAGGAAATATTACTAATGTCGATCGCCGTTACCTTGCTTGCGATTGCGGTGATATCGCTTGCGATTTTTTCATCCTCGGTAACGAAGACGATGTTTTCCAAGCGGTTTATGATCATATCATTACAAGCAGGGACGAGGACGCTGTCGTCGGCATCGGTCGGTACCGCTTCCTTTGAAAATGCCTTGCGGAAAAGCGAATCGTATCCGCAAATTGAAATGTAGCGCAGAGTGAATACCGAAACACCCTCGACTGCAACGTCATAATTCATAAATAACTGTTGCTTCATCGATTCGTGCGTTGCTTTAACGTAAGTGCCGACACCGATAACCATATCGGTCGATTCGGCAATCGGAAGATTCTTTTGAACGTAATCGAGCTGATATTTCGTTGTTTCGCCGTAGATCATCGGGAATATCGCATCGGCATATCCGTTTTGCGCCCACTTTTCGACGTCCTGACAGGTATAAATCTGTCTGTCGCGATAATCGGCAAAGCAGGTAAAGCTTACGTTAAGCTTATTGTCGACCGATTTTGCGGTTTCGTAAAATCGCTTTTGATAGTCGGAAATAATATCGCGCTTCCAAGCGCACCATTTTTCCCAAAGCGGATCGGAAATTTTAAGTGTCGCAGGATTTTTGCCGTATTTCTTGATAAATCCTGCCGTAGAGGTTTCGTTAAACCCGAAATCCTCATAATTATGCTCCTGGTAAAACCAAGGAAGGGGGTAACGCATATAGTCGGCTTGAACACCGTATATGTCGTATTTTTCGCAAATCTCGGTAAGTACAGCAAGGTTGAATGCCTGCACGTGGGGATCGGCAGGGTCAAGCGTGATATATCCGTCGGGACCGATATGTCTGCCCTTGTTGGTGATAAGGTATTTATCCTTGTAGATCGACATATAGTGATCGTTCGGATAAGCCACACCGTCAAGACCGCTTGAAAATGCGTTGACCATTATTATCAACCGAATGCCCTGTTCGTTACATGCCTTGCTGAATGCTTCAAGAAGGTCAACGTCGCCGAGCTGAGGAAGCTTGACGATTCCCTTGATCTCGCTGTCGTAAACGGCAAACGATGCGGCAAGATTGTCGATAATAAGCGTGTTAAGACCGACCGATTTCGCATAAGCAACCGTGTGATCAACGTCCTCTTGGGTTTTGTAGTGAAGCATTATGTTTTTGTTGGCATCGTATTCGCCCAAGGTTACCCAAGCCATTCTGTCCTGCACGTTGATTTGGGGAATAAGCAAAAGCTCGGTTTCCTTGGTGAGCGTTTGCAGCTTTTCGATTGCCTGCAAAAGCGTTTGACCGTCGTTTTGATTGTCCTCGACCGATTTAATTATTGCATCGACTTCGGCAATTTTTTCGGATGCGGCCTTGAAATCGACAAAATCGACCGCTTGATAAAGCTCGTCATATTGCAATTTCTGTGCTTTTACCGTGTTTTTAAGTTCGTCAAAAACAACTTCGGGAGTGTAAGCAATACACATTGCCTTGGCTCTTTTTTCAAAAACACGTGCACCAATCCGTGCGGCTTTGCCAACGGTGGTTGCTCCGCTACCTGTTGCGGAAATAATAAATCCGCCCTCCGGTATCTTATTCATACCCGAGCAATCGGGATAAATGCCAATGATTTTTTGGTTTTTGTCAACGATAATTTCGGTTAGGTGATTGCCTACCGGTGTAGTGGTTTGCTTTTCGCGTGTGAAAATGACGATTCCGTTTTCGGGACGGGCGCGGTTTGTTCCCGAATACCCAAAGCTTTTAACGTCGTAAAGCTTTTCGCCCAAAAATATTTCGGCATCGTCGCCAACCTTAAGCTTTTTCGTTTTGCGCTCGGAGGACGAGGCCTCGCCGACCGCCAAAACGTAACCGCCGATGGGAATGCGCATATCGCCGATATTATCGCCCGAGCGGTTTATTTCAACAATTTTGCCGTCTTTAATTGCGATTTCGGTGCACCATACGTTGCTTGTTGTGGTTGCCGAATACCAACGCGAATCGTAAAGCCAGCCCGTGTCTTCAGCGGTACGAATTTCGTTTTCGTGCCCGATTTCGATTGTTATATCGCCAAAGCGCACGTATTTTTGGGGTGTCGCATCGATATCGCAAATATCGGTTTTGACCGCATCGCCGACCGAAACAGCAGCTTCGCTTTGGCAAAAACGAAGCACAAATCCGTCACTCGGGATAATTGCGTTCTTTCCTTTCGGATAAACGGCAATCACCGAATCGTCAATAACGACCGTGTCGAAAAATTCGCCCTCGCCTTTGGGTGTTACGTTATTTTCGTAATCGGGCATGAAAATGTAAATTCCCTTGCCGTCAAGAGCTTTGTTAATGCCGTCAAGTGTAAATTCTGTGTCGCCGACGGTAACGGTTTTGCTTTCCTGCGTTTCTGTCGAGGATTCGCTTTCGGGAGCGAATTCGCTCGATTCGTTGACCGTATCGTTCGAGCAGGAAACCGCAAAGGGAAGCAACAAGGAAAACGAGCATATAAACGCAGTGATGCGAAGAAAACGAACAAGCTTCATTTTCAAAGCCCTCACTTAATCAACAAAAATTATGGGTTGTGTGCGTTCAACGGGGGTGGGAAGCTCGCAATCGCGGTAACCGAGAATGCAGTTTCCGATGCCGATATATTCGTCGGGAATGCCAAAGGATCTTGCAATTTCTCTGCCTTCCTCGGATTCAAAAACCTCTCTTGCGCGGTGTATCCAGCAGGAATCAATTCCCAACGAAAATGCCGCGTTCATAAGGTTTGCCATCGCGCAGGAGCCGTCCTCGACCGTTGTTGTGCGTGTTCTGTCGGCAAAAACAACGATAACTGCAGGTGCGCCGTAAAAGGGGTCGTTTTCACTGCCCATAACGGCGGCGTTCATTTTCGACATGCGATTTATGAGTTCCTTTTGGGTAACGACAAGGAAAAGCGTGTCGCGTGTGTTTCTGCCGGTGGGGGCATAAACCCCCGCCTTCAGAATAAGATCCAAATCTTCCTTGCTTATAGGTCTGTCGCTGTATTTGCGAATACTTCTGCGCTCGGTAAGAATTTTGATCGTTTCGTTCATTAATTTATGCCTCCAACGCTTCCATAAGTGTAACGGCGAAATTGCGGTAATCGTCTGCGGAAATGCTCATTATCTTATCTCTTTCCCAAACGCCGTAAAGCTTCTTAAGATCTCTTTCGATAAGCACAGCACTGTATGCCTTATCGAGCGCTTCGTTAAGTCCGCGCTTTTCCGCTTCTTTAATAAGCACAAAGTATTTTATGCCGCGGTACATCGTCTTCCAACGGAGCGAAAGAAGGGGTTCGCCGTTCTTTGCGGGGTAAACGTAACCAAGGTCGCCAACGGGGAAGGGACCATAGCGGAGGTCAACGTTGGGCTCGTCTGTCCAGCAGGTGTAGCTCCAACGCAAAAATCCATCCATCTTTGCAAGAGCCGCAAGAATACCGATGTAGTATCCGTCGGTAAGCTCGCTTCTGATAAAGCTGTTGGGAACCTCGGGACAGCAGCAAACATAGTAAAGGAAGCGCTTGTCGGGCATTTCCTTGCGGAAGTTCATAAGCGCATCGTATTCGCTGAACATCGCCGAAATATAAGGCGCGAAATCATAAATATCGTTGCCGAACTCGTTAACGAATTCCGCGTGGTTGATAGCGGTCTTGTATTTGAAGGAGGGAGCGACTGCCTTGATGTGCTCAAGACTTGCGCGGTATGCAACAACGTCTGCGGGCTCGTCAGCCGCGATTCTTACAATATCGTTCTGCTTGGTTTCGTTGAAGTAGTTTTCAAGCATCTTGATGTATTCGTCCAATTCCTTTGCGGTACGGAGATAATCGTAAGCGCCGCTTGCTTCGTCGAATACGCGAACGTGAATTCCGTCGGGATAATCGGGCGCGGTACGTCCGCCGTAAACCTTTGCATCCCAAACGTTTACAAGACCGTAAACCGAAATGCATTCGTCAAGACCGTATTTAGCGCAAAGGTCGATATATCTTTGCATTATCGAGTAATCGCATACCAAGCTTCCGTCTGCCTTGCGGACAACGGGAATCATCGAATATTCAAAAAGATTTGCCTTGAAGCGTTTTTCTGCCTGACAGCCCTGACCGTTCCAAGCCATTTCGGAAACCATAATGGTAACGCATTTTACGCCCAATTCGCCAAGCGACTTGGTGTATTTTTCCAAAACCTCAAAATGCTCGTCGCTCCAAAGGGTTACGTTATGCTGACGTGCAAGGTTGGAGGGGTGCTGCCAAAGGTCGAGGTGGAAGCCGTTATCCTTGTTTTCGGGGAAAACAAAGTTGTATACGGTAAGCTCAACGTTGATTTCGCCAACGAATTCTTCCTTCGAGAAGCCGTAGTTCTCAAAAATCTTAATCTTGCCGTTATACGTGCCTTTTTCTGCAGTTGCAGGAACCTTAACCTCGCAGTAAACCGCAAGCACTTCGTCGTCATCCACTTCGACAACGCTATCGTTAAGCAAAACGTCGCCGCGGCGGTATGCATCGTCGCAAAGGACTGTGCCGACGTGATAAAGCGAGGCTTCAAAGGGGAATTCCGCCGAAAGACGGATGTTTTTGCGCTTTGCGTGCTGCGAGAACCAAGGCTGATTGGAAACGTTAAGTGCAAAACGGTCGTCTGCAGTAATAACCGCGTTAAATGCCGCTGTATCGTTTTTGCCTGCAACAAGCTTTATCTCCTTGGGTAATTCACCAACCGACTCGGTTGTGGTCTGTCCCCAAACGACTTTGTAATTTTCGGGTGCTGCTCCGTAAAGAATTTTCATAATGATCTCCTTGAGTTTTAGTTTCTGTTTTGTTTTATCTGATATTTTTTAATCCTGTGTCCTTATCGTACCGTAGCATACGGGAGCAAAATCCTGAAATACATGTCTGCCGACAGTCCAACGCTCCTGCAATCCAAATCCGTACCAAAACGGTGTTTCACTTCCTTCTCCGTCCTTATAGTTCGCGACCGCAGATACGTCGACGTTATACCAGGAGTGGTTGAAATAGATCGCGTTCCAGGTGTGTCCGACGTCTGTGGAGTTCCATATCTTTTCATAGCAAGGCACCCCTGCCATATTGCAAAGCAGGGAATAGGCGTTTGCAAAGCCGTCGCAATGGGTCGATTGACCGGATATCGCGTTGTAAAGGTAATTCTGAATTCCGTCCTCGCCTATGTCATAGGTCGTGTTTCTGCCGAGAACCTTATAGAAATGCTTTGCCGTTTCCATAGAAGAAAGCCCCTCGGGCATTTCCTCGATGATCTTTTCGGCAAGCGCTATCGCATCCTTCTTTTTCTCGAAAAGCTTGAAGGAGAAGTTGTCGCACGTAAGCAAAATGCCGTTGAATTCTGTGTCGCCTTTGCTTTCTTCGTCTGTAGGCAACTTGATCTCGTCGAAGGAGAACCATATGTTTTGCTCGAGCAACGGCGAATCCGCAGATAATATGCGCAATATGCTTCCTTCGGTCTGGTCGGAACCCTCCAAAAGCGACACGTCGAACAAAACGAAGCGATAGCTGTTATAAAGCGCGTATTCATAGATTTTGTAAAGAAGCTTTTCGTTTTCTGCGAGGCTCTCATAATGTATGTACGAGTTATATTGCGAATACTCCGATTCGAAATCCGCAAATGCTTCGGCGCGGTAGTAGGTTGATTTTAAAGCGTTGGTTGCGTCTCTTTCACTGAACGTCTCGCCTCGGAAAAACATAACCTTGCAAATCTTTTCTTCCGTCGTGCTGCATACCGATTCGGCGCACGAAGAAGCATCCTCGCTCGATTCATCGATCGGCACATCCGTTTCGCAGGCAAACAGAAGAAAAGCAAAAAGCATCGAAAAAGCAAACGCGAATGCGCGTTTTTTCATAATTCTGCCTCCTTGTGAACATGGGGGTATAAAAGGTTTATGCGTTTTTCAAATAGTGGTTATATCTCCGCTCGTTGTCGAGCGTTGTGGGGGAATCGTGACCGGGATAAATATCGTAATCGCCCGGCAAATCGCGCAATGCGCGTAACGAACGCATCATAAGCGCTTCGTTTCCGCCAAGGTCGGTTCTTCCGATGCTTTGCTTGAAAAGCGTGTCGCCTGTAAACATCATACCGTCGAAAACGTAACAAACACTGCCCGCAGTGTGTCCGGGTGTGGGGATGACGTAAAAATCAAAGCCCGCTATCGAATATTCACCCTCTTTGGAAAAGGTATATTCCGCAGGTTCAAAGGGGCGCGGATCGTAAGGCAGTATTGCCGAAAACATATCGCGCTCGGTAAGCATGTGCGCATCCGCCTCGTGAATGGCAACGGGAATGTTGATTCCGCGAAGGTCACCGACGGCAAGTATATGGTCAAAATGTCCGTGGGTGAGCAGTATAAGACGGCAAACGGCGTCGGCGCGGTGAAGCGCATCCTGAATGACAGTCAAATCTTCGCCCGGATCGATAACTATCGCATCGCGAGTGTCGGGATTTTTAAGAATATAACAGTTTGTATGAAGCATACCGACTTCAACTCTTTTTACCGTCATTTCCTTCATAACAAAGCATCCTTTCCGTAAAAATAATTATTCATATAAATTATACACGCTTTTATGTCAAAAGTAAATAGCAAATTAACACGTCAAAACGGATTTTGTAAAAAACCTTGACAAACCCAAAAGAATATGCTAATATTCAAGCAATAAATGCTTAGACGAGGACACGGGATAAAACCGTTTCGGCTTTCAGAGAGTTGCCGTTTGGTGCGAGGCAATAACCGACATTTTATCTTATCACCTCCGAGCTGCATACCTGAAATGTCAGTAGGGTGTGACGGAGTTTCCGCCGTAAAAAAGGGAATAGCGTCAAGTGCGCCGCAAATGAGTGGTATAATGCAGTTGTTTTTTAACAGCTTCATCTCGTTGCAGAGATGGAGCTTTTTGTTTTTTGTACACTTCTTAGCGACGTTAAAAATCAACAAAGAAGAGGTAATTTGAAAATGGAACAGCAATCAAAAGCAATCGCCGCAAGACTTAAATGGGCGAGAGAAAATCTCGATATGCCCGTTAAAGCATTGGCGGAGGCGTGCGGCATCGGCGAATCCGAATATATGCGTATGGAAAAGGGCGAGGAAGATTTTTCCTTCTCCTTCCTTTTCAAGTGCGCAAAGCTTTTGGGTATGGATATTTCCGAGCTCGTTTCGGGTTCTGATCCAAAGCTTGATTTTTACAACCTTACGCGCGCAGGCGGCGGTATGCCCATCAAGCGCGAAAAGGGTTTTGACTATCGCCACGTTGCGCCGCTTTTGAAAAACCGTATGAGCGAACCGTTTATCGTCACCGCAAAATACGATGAAGAACTGCAAAACAAGCCCATAACTCTTGCGACACACAAGGGTCAGGAATTCAACCTTATCCTTACGGGTAACCTTAAGGTTCAGTTGGGTGAGCATATTTACGTTATGAACCCCGGCGACACGGTTTATTACGATTCCGCGCATCCTCACGGTATGATTGCCGTCGGTGGTCAGGACTGCACCTTCCTTGCGGTAGTATTCAAGGAAGACAGCGAAAAAGAGGAAAAAGCGCCCGAAAAGACTGAAAATAAAGCAACGTCCTACAATTACGATAACTGTATTTATAAGCAATTCGTTGAAGAAACCTTTGACGAAGACGGCAAGCTTAAAGATATCAAGCTTCATTGCAACGATAATTTCAACTTTGCCTACGACGTTGTTGATGCGCTTGCGGCAAAGGTTCCCAATAAAAAATGTATCCAATGGGTCGGAAACGACGGAACCGAAAAGGAATTTACCTTCTCCGATATTTCGCGTCTTTCCTCCAAGGCGGCAAACTATTTTGCAATGCAGGGCATTAAAAAGGGCGACCGCGTAATGCTCGTTCTTAAACGCCATTGGCAATTCTGGGTATGTATGATCGCATTGCACAAGCTCGGTGCGGTTGCAGTTCCTGCAACGAACCAGCTTGTCGAGCACGATTTTGAATACCGCTTCAACGCAGGTGAGATCAGCGCGATAGTCTGCACCGCAGATGGCAACACCGCAATCGAAGCGGAACGTGCTTACCTCAAATGTCCCACTATGAAGACCAAAATTATGGTCAACGGCACACGCGACGGCTGGCAGGATTTCGACAGCAACTTTATGCGTTGCTCGTCCAACTTCCCACGTGTTGAAAACAGCAAGGACGATCCTTCGGTAATGTTCTTCTCGTCGGGTACAACGGGATATCCCAAGCTTGCGATGCACAGCTTTACTTATCCGCTCGGACATATCGTTACCGCAAGACATTGGCATCACGTCGATCCCGACGGCTTGCATTTCACCATTTCCGATACCGGCTGGGGCAAGGCACTTTGGGGCAAGCTTTACGGTCAATGGCTTTGCGAGGCGGCAATTTTCGTTTACGATTTCGACCGCTTCGACGCTTCGAAATTGCTTCCTATGTTCGCAAAATACAATATCACCACCTTCTGCGCGCCTCCCACGATGTATCGCTTCTTCATTCGTGAAGACCTTAATAAATACGATCTTTCTTCGCTCAAATACGCAACCATCGCAGGCGAAGCGCTTAACCCCGAGGTGTTCAAGCTCTTCTATAACGCAACCGGAATTAAGCTTATGGAAGCATTCGGTCAGACCGAAACGACTCTTACCGTCGGCAACTTTATCGGTAATGAGCCGAAGCCCGGCTCGATGGGTAAGCCCAGTCCTGCTTACGATATCGACATCGTGCGTGAGGACGGCACACCTGCCGCTGTCGGTGAAGAGGGTGAAATCGTTATTCGCTTGGACAAGGGCAGACCGTTTGGCTTGTTCCTCGGCTATTACAAAAACCAAGAAGCAACCGATAACGTGCTTTGCGACGGTGTTTACCACACGGGCGACACCGCATGGCGCGATGAAGACGGCAATTTCTGGTACGTCGGACGTGTTGATGACGTTATCAAATCGAGCGGCTACCGCATCGGCCCGTTCGAAATCGAAAGCGTTATTATGGAGCTTCCCTACGTGCTCGAATGTGCAATTACCGGTGTGCCCGATGAAACGAGAGGGCAGATCGTTAAGGCGACCGTTGTTCTTACAAAGGACAAGGAGCCGAGCGACGAATTGGTAAAGGAAATCCAGAATTACGTAAAAACTCATACCGCACCCTATAAATATCCCCGTAAGGTCGAATTCGTCGAAAGTCTTCCCAAAACCATTTCGGGCAAGATCAGAAGAAAGGCATTGCGCGATAACGATAAAGCCAAGAATTAATAAAAAATTCATTGACTTTAATGGATATTATGATAAGATAATATTAGACGTGAAGTTAATATCAAGGCGCAGGATACCCTGCGCCTTGGTGCACCTTTAAAGTAGGGTAAAAATTATGGAAAAAATACCGCTTACCGTTGTTGTCGGCCCCACCGCCGGCGGAAAAAGTGCATACGCGATTCAAAAGGCAATCGAGCTCGGCGGCGAAATCATAAGCGGCGATTCCATGCAGATATACCGCGAAATGGATATCGGTACCGCAAAGCCGACAAAGGCGGAAATGGAGGGCATACCCCACCACCTCATCGATATTTGCGATATTAACGAGCCCTTTTCGGCGGCGAGGTTCGTTACCCTTGCCAAAGCGGCGATAAACGACGTCGTTTCACGCGGTAAATACCCGATAATTGCAGGCGGCACGGGACTTTATATCGATACACTCGTTTCGGGCACCGAGCTTATCGCTACCGAGGACGATCCGATACTGCGTGAAAAGCTTTTTGCCGAGGCAAACGAGCTTGGAGCCGAAGCGTTACACGCAAAATTGGCGCAAATCGACCCCGAATCGGCAAACGCTATCCACCCGAACAATATAAAGCGCGTTGTCCGTGCTTTGGAAATGTATTACAATACAGGGATAACAAAAACCGAGCTTGACCGAAGAAGCAAGCTGCGCGAAAGCGAATATTCGGCGCACACCGTTTATATTATTCCGCGTGAACGCGAAACGATTTATAACCGTATCGATGCGCGCGTTGATATTATGTTTGAAATGGGCTTGGAAAAAGAGGTTGAAGGGCTTGTTGCCAAGGGCTTGCGCGAAACACCGACAGCTTCGCAAGCTATCGGATATAAGGAATTTTACCCCTATTTCGACGGTCTGTGCGATATCGATTCGGTTAAAGCCGCGATATGCCTTAACACCCGACATTACGCAAAGCGTCAATTAACCTGGTTTAACCGTAAACCTGCAAGTGAAATAATTTATATTTAACGATAAAGCAAAGGAGGGAAAACGTTGAGCGAGCAAAACAGGAATCTGCCCGAAACACGAAAAGAAACCGCGGTAACAACGCGGAGAATAAAGCAACAGGAAACCAAGCACGATAGATTTATCAGGATTGCAAAACGCTTTTTTGCACAGTTCGGCACGGCGATAATGGCTGTGGCGATAGTTGCCTACGTTTTTCTTCAGCTTATGCTTAACGTAAGCGTAAATCTCGACCGCGAAACCGCAACCTACGTTAATATTGCCGACCGCGCCGAGCTTTCTGCGTTCCTTTTCCGAGATGAATTTGTCATTCCGCAGGGTGCGGAGGGCACCGATTGCTTTCTTGCAGAGGATGGCGAAAAGGTAAGATCGGGACAGGATATCGTTGTAACCTATTCCGATGAAAACGACGTTAAGCTTCAAAAGCGTATAAGCGAAATCGACAAACGGATCGACCTTCTCGAAAGATCGAGCCTTACAACCGGCGCTTCGACTACCGACATAACGCTTATCGATACGAAAATAAACGAGCTTATCCTTTCGATTGCACGTCAGGTCGACGAAAACGATTTTGATAAGGTTCTGCGCGAAAAGGAAGAGCTGCTTATACTTATGAACCGCCGTCAGGCGCTTACACACTCCGAGAATTACAAAAGTGAATTAGACGTGCTTGAGGCAGAAAAGAAAGCGCTTAACAATCAGTTAAGCGGGGCAAACTATACCGTGCAGTCGCCTCAAAGCGGATATTTTTATTCGACCGTTGACGGCTATGAGAATTCGTTTACACTCGACGTGCTTGAAAATATTACCGGCGAGGGCTTTGAAAAGCTTTCGGAATCGACACCCGATCAAAATCTTATCGCCAACTCATCAGGCAAAATAGTTATGTCGTCGACCTGGTATATTGCGGTTGCGGTCAACAAAAGAACTGCCGAAACCTTCCGTGTGAAAGGCAGTTACCCGATAACCTTTCAGTATTCAAACAATACGGTTCTCGATATGACGCTTGAACGCAGAATAACTCGTACCGACAAGGACAGCACCGTGCTTGTATTCAGCACGAAAATCATGCCCGAGGGCTTCGATTATTCGCGTTGCCAAACGATTGAGCTCCCCACGACTGCTCACGAGGGCATTCGCATCAGCAACAACGCAATTCGTATGCAGGACGGACAGATCGGCGTCTACGTTGTCGTCGGCTCAAAGGTAGTTTTCAAAAAAACCACCGTTATTTATAATTACGGCAGCTACGCCGTTTGTGAAATACCCAAAAACCCCGCATATCCCAACCGCCGCGATATTGCGTATTCATCGAAAACCGAGCTGTCACTGCACGACTCGGTAATAATCGGCGGTGACGATCTGTATGACGGAAAACGCTTGAAATAATTGGTAAAAGAACAATGAACGATAAAAATCAGGTTGCCGAAAGCATTGCGCGGATAAAGGAAGAAATAGGCGGCAGGGCAAGGATTCTTGCCGCGACCAAAACCGTTCCGCCCGAAATGATAAATTTCGCGATAGAGCAGGGCATCGACGTTATCGGCGAAAACCGCGTTAACGAGCTTTTGGAAAAATACGATCAGATAAACCGCAATAAGACCGAAATACATCTTATCGGCGCTCTGCAAACGAACAAGGTAAAGTATATTATCGATAAGGTTGATATGATCCATTCGGTCGACCGTATTTCGCTTGCCGACGAGATCGAGCGTCAGGCGGCAAAGCGCGGAATCGTTATGCCCGTGCTTGCCGAGGTAAATATCGGTAACGAAGCAACGAAATCGGGAATAGCACCGAGTGAGGTTGATGAATTTTGCAGGTATTTAAACAGCTTGCCGCACATTAAATTACGCGGATTAATGGCTATTCCGCCAAAATGTGAGCAAAAGGGCGGAAATAACGAATATTTTTGCAAAATGAGGAAAATATTTGTTGACATATCGTATCAAAATGTAGATAATAGTATTATGGACGTATTGTCGCTTGGTATGAGCGACGATTATCTCGATGCGGTTGAATGCGGCTCGACGATGGTAAGAATCGGAAGCGGCATTTTCGGCAAGAGAATCTACAACGAATAATAAAAAATAAACATATTTTCAGGAGGCAAATTATGGGACTTATGAATCGCTTGGGCGATCTCTTCAAGAGCGAAGAGGAATACGACGAAAACGAAGAATTTGAAGAATACGAAGAGGAAGAAGAACAGGTAGCACCTGCACCTGTACAAGCTCCCAAGGCGGCACCTGCATCCAGATCTACCGGCGGCATCTCCTCCGGCGCGGCTTTGGAAATGAAGGTCGTTAAGCCCGAAAGATTTGACGAGGTTAAAGCAATCGGCGAGCATCTTCTTGCAAGACGTACCGTTGTTCTCAACCTTGAAGAAACCAACAAGGAAACCACCAAGAGAATTATCGACTTCCTTTGCGGCGTTGTTTTTGCAATCGACGGTCAGGTAAAGAAGGTTGCAAACGCTACTTACGTTGTTACTCCCAAGAACGTTGACGTTTCGGGCGAACAGAACGAAGCTAACGCGGCACCCGAAGAAGCAAAACAACCCAGAGAACTTTTCCGCTAAGGTAGATATTTTTGGACGCATTATTTTATATCGTATCACGGTCGGTTTATCTTTTCTTAAGCATGTTTATGCTGCTTCTTCTTGCAAGAGTCCTTTTGGGCTTCTTTGCGGATGAGGAATCAAAAGCGTTCAGCTTTTGCTATGCGATAACCGAACCGGTCGTTTCACCTGTGCGCGGACTGCTTTCGCACGTCCCTGTATTGGCTGATTCGCCAATCGACTTTTCGTTTATGGCGACCTGCCTTATAATCACAATAGTTCAATCCGCACTACCGCTTTAAAGCCGTTTAAAGGCCAAAAGGCGTAGTGCTTTTGGGCGTTATATGCACGACTTTAATGCTCTGCAAACAAAAAACGCTATATATAACCGAAAGGAGTGCTCTGCGATGTTAGCACCGCACGAATTGAAAAACAAACAGTTTCAAAAGACCTTCAAGGGATATAACCCCCAAGAGGTAGACGAATATCTCGAATTCGTACTTGAAAAATATACCGAAGCATACCGTGAAAATAACGAGCTCGAGCGCAAGCTTCGCATCGTTGTTACCAACCTTGACGAGATTAAGGACGAGGAAGAATCGATCAGAAGCACGCTTATCTCCGCACAGAAGATGGCGGAAAAGATTATTGCCGATGCAAACGACCGAGCTGATATAATCACGGGCGCGATAAAGGACCGTTGCGACGGCGTTATTGCGGAATTCCGTCAACAGCTCCAAGCCGAAAAGGAAAAGGCGTGGATTATGCGTACCCGCATAATCGACTTCAAAAAACAGCTTTACGAGCTTTACGGTGCGCACATTGCCGACCTTAAGGACCTTTCGGTCAACGAAATCGAGGATATCGTTCTTCCCAACGACGACGTTTTGGTTGCAGGCATCTTCAACGACGTTAAAACGAGAATCGAGGAAGAAACCGAGCGCAGAAAGAGCGTTCGCGAATTAAAGAACGAGGAACCGCATTTTGCCGACGCGGCTGAAGAAGCGCCCGAGGAAAAGACCGAAGCGGTTGAAGCAAAAACCGAAGACCGCCCCGAGCTTTCTGCGGAAGCAAAAACGGCTGAAGACGAATATCTTAAATATATGATGGGAGAAAGCAAGCCCGAATAATAGCGGCGAAATGCTTTTGATTGCGAAATGAAAGACTACAAGGATACACTTAACCTGCCTGTCACCGATTTCCCGATGAGAGGCAACCTTCCCACAAAGGAACCCGAAACTCTTAACCGCTGGAACGGGGAAGACCTTTACAAAAAGCTTCTTAAGAAGAACGAGGGTAAAAAGCCCTTTATTCTTCACGACGGCCCTCCCTTTTCCAACGGCTACATCCATATGGGACACGCTCTTAACAAGGTGCTTAAGGACTTTATCGTTAAGTCCAAGGCGATGAGCGGTCATTATACTCCCTACGTTCCCGGCTGGGATAACCACGGACTTCCTATTGAAAGAGCTATCGAAAAGACTAAAAAAGACCTTAACAAGGATATGTCCGTTCCCGAATTCAGAAAAGCATGTGAGGACTTTGCAGAGGACTTTATCCAAAAGCAGATGTCGGGTTTCAGACGTCTTGGCGTTGTCGGCGATTGGGATGCTCCCTACCGCACGATGGATAAGCACTTTGAAGCGCAAGAGGTTAAAATCTTCGGCGCAATGTTCGACAAGGGCTATATCTACAAGGGCTTAAAGCCGGTAACCTGGTGTCCCTTCTGCGCAACTGCTGTTGCCGAAGCGGATATCGAATACCACGATGACCCCTGTACCTCGGTATACGTTAAATTCAAGATCAAGGACGACAACGGCAAGCTTGCCGGCTTCGACCTTGAAAATACCTATTTCGTTATCTGGACCACAACAATTTGGACTCTTCCCGGTAATATGGCAATCTGCTTGCACCCGCGTGAAAGCTATGCGCTCGTAAAGGCAGAAAACGGCGAAACCTATATTATGGCGGAAGCGCCCGCCGAAAAGACCATGAAGGTTGGCGGTTTTGAAAATTACGAAATTCTTGCAACCTTCCCCGGCGAATTTTTCGAAAATATGCTCGCTCAGCACCCCTTCCTTGACAAGACCTCGCGCCTTGTTTATGCCGAGTACGTTACTATGGACAGCGGTACCGGCTGTGTTCATACCGCTCCCGGCTTCGGTGCAGACGACTATCAGACTTGTATGAGATACGGTATGGACCTTGTCGTGCCCGTTGACGATTACGGCAAGCACACCGATTATGCAGGTAAATATGCAGGTCTTAAGACCGAGGAATCGAATCCTATAATTCTCGAGGATATGAGAGAATCGGGCGCATTGTTCGCATCCGAAAACATTATGCACTCCTATCCTCACCACGACCGTTGCAAAAAGCCGGTCATCTTCCGTGCAACTCCTCAATGGTTCTGCTCGGTTGAATCCTTTAAGGATCAGGCTGTTAAGGCAATCGAAAACGTTGAGTGGTTCCCTGCTTGGGGCGAAGACAGAATGGTCAGCATGATTCGTGAAAGAGCCGATTGGTGTATTTCGCGTCAGCGCCGTTGGGGTCTTCCCATTCCCGTTTTCTACTGTAAGGATTGCGGCAAGCCGATCTCTACCCCCGAATCTATCGCTAAAATTTCCGCTCTGTTTGACGAATTCGGCTCGAACGTATGGTTTGAGCGTGACGTAACCGAGCTTATCCCCGAAGGCTTTACCTGCCCTCATTGCGGCGGCAAGACCTTTGAAAAGGAAACCGATACCCTCGACTGCTGGTTCGACTCGGGCTCGACTCACTATGCTTCGCTTATGAAGGATACCCCCGACCTCTGGCCTGCAGACGTATATCTTGAAGGTGCCGACCAATACCGCGGTTGGTTCCAATCGAGTCTTCTTACCTCTGTCGGCGCGCTTGACAAGGGCGCACCCTTCAAGCAGGTTTTGACTCACGGTTGGGTTGTTGACGGTCAGGGCCGCGCAATGCACAAGAGCCTTGGCAACGGTGTTGACCCTGCCGACCTTATCAAGGACTTCGGTGCCGATATCGTTCGTCTTTGGGCGGCATCCTCCGACTATCACGCAGACGTTCGTTGCTCCAAGGAAATCTTCAAGCAGCTTTCCGAATCCTACCGTAAGCTCAGAAACACTCTCCGTATCCTTTTGGCAAACCTCGGCTCGGCAGAAACCGATTTCGATCCCAACAAGGATATGGTTGCTCCTGAAAATCTTACCGATATCGATAAATGGGCACTTTCGCGTCTCAACAAGCTTGTTAAACGCGTTCGCGAGGCTTATGACAGCTATCAGTTCCATATCGTTTATCACGAAATTCATAACTTTTGCTCGATCGATATGTCGAAGCTTTATATCGACATTACCAAGGACAGACTTTACTGCGAAGCAAAGAACGACCCTGCACGTCGCAGTACTCAAAGTGCAATGTATATCATCGCAAGCGCTTTGACAAGATTGCTCGCTCCCATTCTTTCCTACACCGCAGAAGAAACCTGGAATTTCATCAGTCATACCGATTCTGATGACGTTGAAAGCGTATTCTTTAACGATATGCCTTCGTTTGAAGAAAAATACGATTTTTCGGAAATCGAGGCGAAATACGAATCGCTCTTTACCTTGCGTGACGGCGTTATGAAGGCGCTTGAAATCGCAAGAGCCGACAAGGCTATCGGTAAATCGCTCGAAGCAAGCGTTACGATTTATGCAAAGGCAGACAGCGAAGCAAACAAGCTCTTCCGCGAGTTTGAATCGATCCTTCCCGACATTTTCATCGTAAGCAAGGTTAGTCTTTGTGATGAAAACGCTCCCGAAAATGCATATTTCGATGAAGAAACCGGCATTTCGGTTGCAGTTTCGGTTGCAGACGGTGAAAAGTGCGTTCGTTGCTGGATGCATAAGGATGATTGCACTATGGACGAGGACGGTCAGCATCTCTGCGCACGCTGCCGTAAAGCTATATGTTAGCAGCTGTTATCGCGGTTCTGGCAATTATTGCCGACCAGATAACGAAATATATCGTTGTTGAAAATATCGATTTTAAGTGTACGGAGCCCTTTATTCCCGGATTTATGAGCTTTTATCATACCCGCAACACGGGTGCCGCCTTTTCGATGTTTTCGGATCAACGCTGGGTGTTTATGGTGTTTTCTTTCATCTCGATGGGGTTGATTATTTTCCTCCTCATCAAGGAATATAAACGCCATAAGCTCCTTAACATCGCACTTTCGATGGTGCTCGGCGGCGGTATCGGTAATATGATCGACCGCATCCGTTTTGGTTACGTTGTGGATTTCTTCAAAACCGAGTTTATGGATTTTGCCGTGTTCAATGTTGCCGATTGCTTTATAACCGTCGGCGCGGTGCTGCTTGGTGTCTACGTTATCTTTTTCGAGCCGAAGGTCGAAAAACGGCTTAAGGCGGAAAAGGAAGCATTGGCGGTTGCGGCTGCCGAGGAAGGCGCTGAAGCGGTAACCGAGGAAAAGGTAGAAATTCCGCAGGAAACAGAAATTGCATCCTCCGAGGAAAACAGTGAAAATGAATAATTACACCGTTACTTTGCAGGATACCGAGGAAAAATGCCGTCTTGACGTTTTGGCGTCAAGGGTCTTTGAAATAAGCCGCGCAAGAGCGCAGGAGCTTATTTCCGAAGGAAAAATAACAGTCAACGGCAAAAAATGCGAAAAGAAGCTTTTGCTTGTTGTGGGCGATATTTTGGAAATCGACCTGCCGCCCGAGCGCGAGCTTGAAGCAGTTCCTCAAAACATTCCCATCGATATAATCTACGAGGACGAATATCTCCTCGTCGTCGATAAGCCACGCGGTATGGTGGTGCACCCTGCCGCAGGCAACCCCGATCAAACGCTGGTAAATGCCCTGCTTTACCATTGCAAGGGCCGTCTTTCGTCGATAAACGGCGTAATACGTCCCGGTATAGTGCACCGAATCGACAAGGATACCTCGGGTCTGCTCATCGTCGCAAAGACCGATGAAGCACATCAAGGTCTTGCCGAGCAGATCGCCGTTCATTCCTTTGAGCGGAAGTATGAAGCGATAATCGGCGGTCATTTAAAGGAAGAAAGCGGAACGGTCAACGCACCTATCGGACGTCACAAGACCGACCGTAAAAAAATGGCGGTAACCGCCCAAAATTCCAAAGAGGCAATAACGCATTACCGCGTAGTTGCCGAAAGCAGGGAATATACCCATCTTGAGCTTACGCTCGAAACGGGTCGCACCCATCAAATAAGGGTGCACATGGCATATATCGGACATCCCGTTGCAGGCGATACGGTATATGGAAACGCGCGTTACAGACTTGGCATGGAAGGTCAATGCCTGTTTGCGAAATACATATCTTTTGTCCATCCGATAACGGGTGAGACCATGACGTTTGAAGCGGCAAGGCCTGCGTATTTCAGCGATGCGCTCCGCCGTGCCGGGCTTTAGTCAGAAAGGAAATGATTATGGAAAAAAGAACTCTCCTCACGCTGAAAGAAAGAGCCGCTAAAATCAGAATTCATTCTGTCGATGCGGTATACGGCGCAAAAAGTGGCCATCCGGGCGGATCGCTGTCTATTGCGGACGTAATCACTTATCTCTATTTCCACAAAATGAACATCGACCCGAAAAATCCCAAAAAGGAAGACCGCGACAGATTTGTTCTTTCGAAGGGACACTGCTGTCCTGCGCTTTATTCCGCATTGGCTGAAAAGGGATATTTCGACGTTGAAGAGCTGAAGAATTTGCGTAAATTGGGCGCAATGCTTCAAGGACACCCCGATATGAAGGGCATCCCCGGTATCGATATGTCCACCGGCTCTCTCGGACAGGGCTTTTCTACCGCTTGCGGTATGGCGGCTGTTGCAAAGCGCAAGGGCTATGACTGGAAGGTTTATACCGCGCTCGGCGACGGTGAAATCGAAGAAGGTCAGGTTTGGGAAGCGGCAATGTTCGCAAATATGTACGGACTTGATAATATTATTGCGTTTATCGACTGCAACGGTTACCAGATCGACGGTGCGGTAAGCGACGTTATGAACCCCCACCCCGTTGACGAAAAGTTCAAGGCATTCGGTTGGTTTGTTCAAGTTATCGACGGTCACGATTTTGAAGCTATCGATAACGCTGTAAACGAAGCACTTGCTTGCGGCAAGCCTGCGGCAATCATTTGCAACACCGTTAAGGGCAAGGGCGTTTCCTTTATGGAAAACAATTATACTTGGCACGGCAAAGCTCCCAAGGATGATGAATATGAAATCGCAAAGAAA
>JAZOTA010000052.1:0-31161 GCA_045657425.1 Eubacteriales bacterium | reverse complement strand
TCACCCCCGTTCCCGGCGGTGTGGGCCCTATGACTATCGCGATGCTGATGCAAAACACCTTAACGTCCTATAAAATGCGCTTCGGACTGTAAGGCTATATATGCAAAACAAAAATTCCGCCGTGTTATAACACAGCGGAATTTTTTTGATTTTCTTGACGATATAGACTATATATGATACAATAGGCTATAAATAAACTTAAGGAGTACATCATGAAAAGACTACTTGCGTTTTTATTGGTATTAATCATGTCCGTTTCGCTTATCGCGTGCACAGAGGAAGACGACGTGCGCGGCGACGTATCGGGTAACGACGAAAGCAAAGTTGAAGAAGAATCGTTTTCGCTCGGCACAGCTTCGGGCGGTGTCTATACCAATAAATTCATAGGCATCGGCTGTAAGCTCGACAGCGCTTGGACCTTTTATGACGATGAGCAAATAAAAGAGCTGAATAATTTCACAACCTCTCTCGCGGGTGAGGATTTCGCCGATGCTGTTGCAGATGCTGAAATCGTATACGATATGTATGCTTCCAAGGTAGACGGCACAAATATTGTTGTCAACCTTGAAAAAGGCAACGCAGCACAGATCGCGCTTCTTGATACCGATAAATATTTTTCCGAATCCGTTATCAAATCGCTCACCGATACCCTAAAAAATATGGGTTGCGAAAATATCAACCACGAAAAAGTCACCGTAAAAATCGGCGATGAGGATTTTTCCGCACTCCGTATTACCTCCAAACTGTACGGTATGTCTTTGAATCAGCTCAGCGTTGTTATCAAGTGCAAGGGATACGTTGCCAGCGTTTGCATAACCACCATGAACGAAGATAAAACCGATGAAATCCTCGGCAAATTCTATCTTGTAGACTAAATTACGATAATATAAAAACTACGCTTCTCGGAAGCGTAGTTTTTTCTTTTACTGTTCTTTTTTCTTGTCCTTTTTAATTCGCCTTGCACGAATGCCCGACCAAAGCAGGATTATTATCTGTCCGGGAATGCCGATGATGAAGATAAGCCAATTATTATAATCGCCTATTGTGAGGTAAACGCTCGCGAGGAAGCTCCACACAAGCAAGGAGATGAAAAAGAAATTCAACCTCGGCTTGCCCCATATCGAATTGAAGATGATCAATAATATCGAGCAAATGGGCACGCAGTAAACGTAGGCGAGCCACAAACGGTTAAGCTCGGTAACAAGTCCCAGCGTAACGAAGAAAAGCGTGGCGATAAGAAAAACGAGCATACAGGCAAGACCGGTTATAAGAAAGCGGTTCTTCTTCAGCTGGCGCGGAACACTTTGCATCGTCGCCTTTAACGGATGCACCTCTTCGAGCAGGTAATCCACGGTGACACCGAACACGTCGGCAATTTGTTTTAGCACGATAACGTCGGGTATCGATTCGCCGCGCTCCCATTTGGAAACGGCTTTGTCGGAATAATTCAGCTTTTCGGCAAGCTCCGCCTGCGTCAAGGGCACAGCCTTGCGAAGCTCTGTGATGTTGTTTGCGATTATTCTTTTATAATCCATCATACGCCGCACATCCTTTCTAAACCTATAATATCACACAAAAAACGCTCTGTCAACCCCGAAAAGCGTTGCAAAATCAAGCTTTTCTACCGACAGTAGAACGGTAGAAAATTTTCTCTACTGCACCAAACCCTATCGGTCGGGTTGGTTTTTGCATCGGTAGGTGGACTTTTGGCAAAAATCGGGGTAAGATAAGTGCGAAAACAACGTTCCCTTTGCAAAGCAAAGGTTCACATCAGAACAGCATTAACACAAAGAGGGTTGACAGATTTGAAAAAGATAAAAATTTACGGCGATTCCATCCTTAAGGGCGTTATGTATAACGAGGAGCTCAAAAGATACAAGCTTTTCGGTTATCGCTATGAGGAGCTCAACGAAAACGGCATAGAGGTCGAAAACAACTGCAAAATGGGCGCGACCGTTGAAGAGGGCTATGAGATTATGAAAGCCACGCTCGGCGATTGCGACGAGAACACCGTTGTTGTGCTTGAATACGGCGGAAACGACTGCAACTACAATTGGGCAGAGGTAGCCGAAAACCCCGAGGGCGATTTCGAGCCCAACACCCCTATCGACAAGTTCGAAAAGACCTATATTGAAATGGTAGACTATGCACGAAGCAAGGGCGCAAAGGTGGCGATATGCAACCTTGTCCCCATCGATTCCGAAAAGTTTATGAATTGGGTCACAAGGGGCTTGAATTACGATAACGTGCTTCGCTGGATGGGCGACATTAACCGCATTTCGCGTTGGCAGGAATATTACAGCAGTATCTCCGAAAAAATCGCGCGTATCGCAAAATGCCCGATACTCGATTTGAGAAGCAATTTCGTTTCGCGCGGTACCGATGACGATATGATAGGCATCGACGGAATCCACCCCACAAACGAGGGCCACGCGCTGATAAAGGATACCTTCCAAAAAACCGTTCTTGCCGCCGCTTCGATATAAAGGAGTCTTTATAATGGCTGCTATCAAGAAATTCAGCAAGGTGCTTATTAACGCTATGTACCTGACCATACTGCTTTTCAGCGTGTTGTTCACGTTCCTCGCTATAGTATACGATAAGCAAAACTTTGCGCGCGATTTCATCACGTATGCGATTATTTACGGTTTGGTGCTTGCGCCCCCTGCTGTTTTGATTGCAATCACAAGCCTCAGCGTGAACAGATATAACGAAAAAGCCGTGTCCTTCGGCGATGCTGTGCTGATAACGGTATCCTCTGTTCTCCTGCTCGTTATGGGAGCACTCGGTAGTCAACACGACATAAAATTTATGATTCCGTGGTGCTTGATGCTTCTTATCGACGTAGCCTTTATTGTTATAAGAAAAAGCGGCAAAAAGAAAGCACGCACAAGTTAATCATCAACGCCTCGAGCTGCGGTTTCGGGGCGTTTTTTACATCGGCTTGAAAAACATGTCTAAATATGATAAAATACAGTATCGTATAATCGATATTCAAAAGACGAAAGGAGAATTTTATGTTACTTTTTTATTTTATTTTTTATTTTATTCTTTGCCCTGTCTTTGTAATTCTTCCGATATGCGCTCTTATTTATACAATTTTGACTATTGTGCGTTTTTGCAAAGCCCCCAAGAACAGCTTTGAACGCCGACACCAAAGAAAAGTTCTTATATGGTCGTTGATCATCACAGCAATCACCTGCGGCATTTTAGGTGCTGTAATAAACGTGTTCTCTCAACCTATTGCTTTAATGTGAGGTATATATGAAAGATAAGACCTTTAAAAATATTCTTACAATTATAATCGCAATAGGAATTTTAGTCACCGTGGCGCATACCGTATACGCGGTATATGCATATAACAACTCCTCGATAATTCACTTCGTTTCAAAGGAATGGTGGTAATTATGAGGTTGTTCAAACAGATTCTTATCATCTTTCTTACCGTGTTGATAATTGCGCTTTATAATTTCTCGCTGTATTCCGTGCTCACGGTAAAATGCGGAAGCAACTTCGGCGATGTTTCGGCTCAAAACACGATGATAGAGCCCGAAAAATATCTTCCCTTTACAAAGGATTCCAAAATCGTTCAGCTCGATTCGGAATTTAAGCTAACGGGCGAGCTTCCTGTTTTAGACGGTGCGACAGCCCTGCTTCCCGTGTATTCCGCCTTTGCAAATGCAGTTTACCCGTCCGATTCGGTCGAGTTTGACGGTGAATCCTACACCGCGCAAAGCGCGTTGCAATACCGCAACACAAGCGGAGCATACAAGGCGGTAGTCGACGGCGACGCAGATATAATCTTCTGCGGTGCGCCATCCGAACAGCAAAAGCAATATGCAAAAGATAACGGTGTCGAGCTGGTGCTTGTCCCTATCGGCTATGAGGCGTTTGTGTTCTTCGTAAACAAAAATAATCCCGTGGGCGAGCTTACCGTCGAACAGATAAAAAGCATTTATTCGGGCGAGTGTACGAATTGGAAGGACGTCGGCGGCGCAAACCGCATTATCAATCCAATCGAACGTCCCGAAGGAAGCGGAAGCCAAACGAGAATGCTTAAGTTTATGGACGGAAAGGAAATTAAAAAATCACCGCTTGCTTTTCTCGGTGCTTCTATCGGTTTTTCGTTTAGATATTACGTCGACGGCATTGTCGCGAACGATGGCATAAAAATGGTTTCCGTAGACGGAGTATATCCGAGCAAGGAAAACATTTCTAACGGAGAATATCCGTTAGTAAGCAATTTTTATGCAGTATACAGAGCGGATAACGACAACGAAAACGTGCAAAAAATGATAGACTGGATACTTTCGGAGGAAGGACAACGCATCGTTAACGAAAGCGGATACGTCGGACTCGAATAACCCAATCATCAACGCCTCGAGCTGCGGTTTCGGGGCGTTTTTTGTTGACGAAAACGAAAATTCCGCTTGATAATTTATTAAATTTGTGTTACAATAAAGTATACATAATGTGTATATCATCCGTGACTCTGCGTTAAAATTTGCAGAGCAGACCCTTTTTTGTTCCCATCGGGGAGAGGTTTTTTATGAAATTTTCAATAGGCGAATTGATTATCTACGGCGAAACGGGAGTATGCCGCGTAGAAGATATTGTCGAAAAGGAGTTTGCAGGCAGCGTTAGGCCCTGCTATAAGCTTTGTCCGCTTTACCAAAGCTGTACTATCTTCTCGCCTGCCGACAACGAAAACGTATATATGCGCCCGATACTTTCCTGCGCAGAGGCAGAATCGCTTATCGAAGGTATTAACACCTTGAACCCCGAAGCATACACAACAAACTCACCGCGCGAGCTTTCCGAGCTTTACAGCAAGATAATCAAGCGCCACGACTGCACCGAGCTTGTAACGCTCACCCTTTCGATACAAAAAAAGAAGGAAAAGTGCATCGAGCAAAAGAAAAAGCTTTCGGCAATCGACGAACGCTTTTTGAAAAAGGCAGAGGACCTGCTGTTCGGCGAGCTTGCCGCCTCGCTCGGTATCGATAAACCCTCCGTGCGCGAATATATCGAAAACAAAACAAAATAAAGCAAAGGAAGTCGAAATTTCGACTTCCTTTTTTGCGTTCTGCGCCGTTACGCGTTTTTGGAGAGAGCGTAGCGCTCGGGCGTAGCAGAAAAAATTAATAAAACCCCAAGTCCCCTCTAACCAAAAACGGATGCAGATTAAGCGAATATCGACGAAGCTGTACTAAAAAGAAGGTACTGCGAGGAGATATTCGTTTAAAGCGAAAAAAACAAAGGAAGTCGAAATATCGACTTCCTTTTTCGCGGTCTGCGCCGTTTTCTTTTTATAAAACGCCCTGTGCTTTCATAGCATCAGCTACCTTAAGGAATCCCGCGATGTTCGCGCCTGCAACGAGGTTATCCTCGCTGTTAGCGTATTCTGCAGCAGCCTTGGTAGCGTTTGCGAAGATGCCGTTCATAATGCCGTGGAGCTTTTCATCGACCTCTTCGAAGGTCCAGGAAAGTCTCATGCTGTTCTGGCTCATTTCGAGACCCGAGGTAGCAACGCCGCCTGCGTTTGCAGCCTTTGCAGGACCAAAGTAGATGCCTGCATTGAGGAATGCTTCGATTGCTTCGGGGGTAGAGGGCATATTTGCGCCTTCTGCAACGTATTTTACGCCGTTTGCCACGAGTGCCTTCGCATCGTCGCCGTTGAGCTCGTTCTGGGTTGCGCAGGGGAGAGCGATATCGCACTTGATAGGCCAGATACGCTTGCCTTCGGTGTAAACCGAGCCTGCAACGCGGTTTGCATATTCCTTGATTCTGCCGCGTTCAACCTCCTTGATCTGCTTAACAACGTCAAGGTTGATGCCGTTGGGATCGTAAACGTAGCCGTTGGAGTCGCTCATTGCAACAACCTTTGCGCCGAGCTGAGTTGCCTTTTCGCAAGCGTAGATAGCAACGTTACCCGAGCCGCTTACTACAACGGTCTTGCCAACGAAGGTGTCGCCCTTCTTTTTGAGCATATTGTCGGTGAAGTAGCAAAGACCGTAACCGGTTGCCTGCTTTCTTGCGAGAGAGCCGCCGTAGGAAAGGCCCTTGCCGGTGAGAACGCCGGTGAATTCATCGCGGATGCGCTTGTATTGACCGAACATATAACCAACTTCTCTTGCGCCAACGCCGATGTCACCTGCGGGAACGTCGGTATCGGGACCGAGGTACTTTTGAAGCTCGGTCATAAACGCTTGGCAGAAGCGCATGATTTCATTGTCGGACTTGCCCTTGGGGTCAAAGTCTGCGCCGCCCTTACCGCCGCCCATGGGAAGGCCGGTAAGAGAGTTCTTGAAGGTCTGCTCGAAGCCGAGGAACTTGATTACGGACGAGCAAACGCTGGGGTGGAAACGGCAACCGCCCTTGTAAGGACCGATTGCGGAATTGAACTGAACACGGAAGCCGCGGTTAACCTGAACAACGCCGTTGTCATCGACCCAAGCAACGCGGAACTGAATGAAGCGTTCGGGTTCAACGATGCGGTCCATAATGCCTGCCTCAACGAGGTCGGGGCGCTTTTCGATAACGGGAGCGAGAGATTCAAAAACCTCGCCTACCGCCTGCAAAAATTCCTTTTCACCTGCATTACGCTTTTCAACCTGAGCGTAAAGATTTTGAAGATATTGATTGTTAAACTGCATAATTATTTCCTCCGATAAGAAATAAAACTTAATTTAATGAGTTATTATACAATGCTTTTTGCAAGATTTCAATAGGGTTCTTGCATATTTCATTTAATTTTTTCCAATGAAATGCGTTTTTTTGCAACGTCTACGTCGATAACTCTCACTTTGATAATGTCGCCGACCTTTACAACGTCACTTGCGCGTTTAACGAACTTGTTGCTGAGCTTTGAAATGTGAACCAAGCCGTCCTGATGCACGCCGATATCGACAAACGCGCCGAAATCTGCAACGTTGCGGACTGTACCGACAAATTCCATACCCGTCTTAAGCGAGGAAATATCCATTGCATCGGTACGGAGGATTTGAGGAGGAAGCTCGTCACGGGGGTCGCGGCCGGGCTTGATAAGCTCGGAAACGATATCGTTAAGGGTGGGTACGCCTATACATAGCTCGTCGGCAACCTTTTGCGCGCCCTTTTCCTCAAGGCGGTTACGAATTTCGCCGAGATTACGCGCACGCACGTCTTCTCTGCCATATCCGAGCAGCTTAAGGAGCGAATATGCCGCCTCGTAGCTTTCGGGGTGGACCGAGGTGTTATCCAAAACCTCAGCACTTTCAGGCACACGCAGGAAGCCGACGCATTGCTTATATGCCTTTTCGCCAATGCCCTTTACCTTTAAAAGCTCGCTTCTCGTTTTAAAGCGCGAAACTGTGGTTCTGTATTCGTAAATGCTTTTTGCAATCTTGGAGTTGATACCCGCAATGTGCGAAAGGAGGCTTACCGACGCGGTATTAAGATCTGCGCCAACGCCCGAAACGCAGGATTCAACAACGCCCGAAAGCGAGGAATCAAGCGCCTTTTGCTCCATATCGTGCTGATACTGACCAACGCCGATGGCTTTGGGGTCAATCTTAACCAATTCTGCAAGCGGATCCTGCAAACGGCGAGCGATCGAAACCGCGCTACGAAGCGAAACGTCGAATTGAGGGAATTCCTCACTCGCAAGCTTGCTTGCCGAATAAACCGAAGCGCCTGCCTCGTTGGTCATAATATAGCTGACGGGACGGTCGATTTCCTTGATCATATCGGCAACGAAAATTTCGCTTTCCTTCGATGCGGTGCCGTTACCGATAGAAATAATGTCGACCTTATGCTTG
The DNA here is from genome assembly GCA_045657425.1 of Eubacteriales bacterium. GTDB lineage: Bacteria > Bacillota > Clostridia > Oscillospirales > CAG-382 > Coliplasma. The sequence continues at coordinate 23,362 of JAZOTA010000052.1, read as the reverse complement.
TTGATAAGCGCTTTAAGCTTTGCCTTTGCTTCATCGGTCTTGTTTTGGGGAGGTGTCGGATAAACAACGGTGGTATCCAAAACGTCGCCGACGTCGTTTACTATTGCGATCTTACAGCCGGTTCTGTATGCAGGGTCAAAGCCCATAACGACCTTTCCGCGTACAGGAGGAAGCATAAGAAGGTTTTTAAGGTTTTCACCAAAAACGCGAATCGCCTGCTCTTGCGCATTTTCGGTTATGGTGTTACGCATTTCGGTCTGTACCGAGGGCGCAATAAGACGTTCGTAAGCATCGTCGGTCGCCTCGCGCACAAAATCAGTGCTCGAGCATTCACGCGCAGAAAGCATCTGACCGCGAAGGTAATCGAAAATCTGTTGCTTGTCAACCTCGACCTTAACCGAAAGAATGCCTTCCTTTTCGCCTCTGTCGACCGCCAAAACGCGGTGGGACGGCATTTTGGAGAGCGGCTCGTTATAGTCGTAATAAAGACGGTAAACGCTGTCTTCCTCGGTTTTCGCCTTCGAAACGAGGTTGCCCGAGCGATAGGTAAATTCGCGTATCCACTTGCGGAATTCGGCGTTATCCGAAACACGCTCGGCAATAATATCCTTTGCGCCGCCCAACGCATCGGTTGCGGTGTTTATCTTCTTTTCGGGGTTGAGATAGTTTTCTGCCTCGGCAACTATATCAACATCCTTTTTCTGCTCAAGCATAAGCTCGGCAAGAGGTGTAAGTCCTGCCTCCGCCGCAATGCTCGCACGGGTGCGGCGCTTGGGACGGTAGGGGCGGTAAATATCTTCAAGCTCGGAAAGTGTTTGCGCGTTTTCGATAGCGGCAACGAGCTCCTCGGTAAGCTTGCCTTGCTCGTCAATAAGACGTTGAACGTCTGCGCGTCTTGCATCGAGCGCACGGTAGAATTCAAGCTTTTCGCCAAGCTCACGCAATTTTTCATCGTCAAGCGAGCCGGTCGCCTCTTTACGGTAACGCGCGATAAAGGGTATCGTATTGCCCTCATCGATAAGCGCAACAGCCGCTTCGACCTGCTTTACACGTATTTTTAATTCCTCTGCTATTTTTGCTATTATGTCCATTCGAAAAAAATCCTTCCAAATTTTGCTATTTTATATTATATCACAAAACAAGCAAATTGTAAAGAAAAAAGAGCCGTTTTACAACGACTCTTATAAATTTAATTGTCTATATTCCCGCTGTTTTCGACGCGTTTCTCGGATTTTTACGCAATTCGCCGGCTTGTTCATTCAATTTTTTCAAATCCTACTATGACATTACTTCTTTTGCCATATATAAACCGCCCTTTTCCGCGATCATGTCTCTCGCCTTCTACCATACCGTAATCATACTCAAGCCGCGTTCCGTCTTCCAAAACGGCGCAATTACGATGCGATCTTGGGACGCGAACTCTTTCAATTTCGTATTCCGAAACAACGTCGCAATAATCATCGTACACATAATCGACAATCGCGCCGATTGGTTGCATCGCCACAACACACAACACAAAGATTGCTACCAGCACAGCGCACGCTTCTTTAAACAATTTTGCGCCCGCCTTCTTTTTGCTTTCTTGCTTTCTGCGGTTGGCTTTGCGTAGCTTCTTTTCGTATTTATCGCTATTCGGTTCTATTTTCAAGGGCTCGCTGCAAGCCTCGCGGTATATACTTATCCGTTTTTTTAAATCATATAAACACAAAAATAGATAGACAGCGACGACCAAAACAAAAAACGACCCCATAACGATCTCGGTCATTAATCTGCCGGTGTCTATCGGCAATCCGTTAAAATATTCCATTTCCACTCCATCTCGACAGATATCACGTAAAGCTTTTCGCCAAGCTCGCGCAATTTTTCATCGTCAAGCGAGCCTGTCGCCTCTTTACGAAAAAATCCTTCCAAATTTTGCTATTTTATATTATACCACAAAAACCTTTATTTGTAAAGAAAAACAACAACGGAAGCCAACTTCTTTTAAAGAAATTGTCTTCCGTTTTTCGCATTATTTAAGCTTGTTTCCGCATTTGGTGCAGAATGATGCAGTTATCTGCATTTTGTTTCCGCACTTGGTGCAAAAGATATGGTCGCGGCTTTGCTGTGTCTGTTGCGGCTGTTCGTTTGCGGAGGAAGCGTTGGGGTTGGGCACAGGCGCGGTAGCACCTATCGCAACGCCGCCGTTGTTAATTATCATCGTTTCGATATAACGAACTCGTCCGCCAAGAACGCTTTTCGGAATCGCACCGATTGCTCCGTCGATTCCCATTTCACCGGCATAAACGCCGGGAAGAACCGCAAACTTTACCCAAGCTTCAATTACGATACGATTTTGATCGGTCATTATCTTTAAAAAGGTCGGGCCGGATGCAAGGCCTTTACCCTTTTTATAAAGGTTTTCACCCTCGTAATTCAGATATTCATATCCCTCGCTAAGTATATATCGATGAATATCCGCAAAAAGCTGTTCGTGGATAGGATGATTGAATTTGAACTCGTTATGATATCTTGCCATGGTTTTTCACCTTTTTTATCTTTTTTCTGCGGAAACAACGTATAGCACGCTTCCGTCTACGCGGAATTTGATTTCATAATCGCCGTATTCCATTCCGTAAACTCGTGATGCATCATCGTGATATTGCGGTCGGGGGTCACGGGCGAGAAGCTCGGTCAAGGCATTCCTTTTTTCGGGCGAAAGCTTGTTCAATGCGCCGCTTTCATCGATAACCTCAAGCGTTTTTCCGCCGTCGGGCGCAAATCCGCCAATCGCATCTTCAATCGAATCGGCATAAGGCAAATAGGGCTTTATGTCATATATCGGCGTACCGTTCATAAGGTCGGCGCCCGAAACGATAAGAACGTCGCCCAAGCCCTCGCGGTGCTCGATACGCACCAATTTCACGCAGGAAAGCGCAAGGCTGTTGGGTCTGTAAGGAGAACGCGTTGCGAAAACGCCGACACGCTCGTTACCGCCCAATCTCGGCGGACGGACGGTTGGCGACCAGTCGCTTCTGCGCGCCTCCGAAAAGCTCCAAATAAGCCAAATATGTGAAAAATCGGTTATTCCGCGCAATGCGTCCGAAATGCGGAATTCGGGCGTGAACACGATTTCCGAAAGAAGCGACTTTGCCAATCCGCTCTGCCTCGGCACACCGAATTTTGTTTTTAGGTCGTTATGTATGTAAGCTATCGGTTTTATTGTATATTCGTCCATAAAAGCACCTCGTTTGCGATATTTTACCACAAAATCTGCAAAAAAGAAATAGTAATTATTGCAATATTGCGAGCCTTTGTGGTAAAATATCAAAAAATTACAGGAGCATCCCTTTATGAACCTTGATGAAATAAAACGCAGAATGGAAAACGGCGAGCTTTACCAATGCAACGACGATATGCTTATGGAAGAACAGGTAAAGCGCCTTGATATGCTGTTCGAATATAATTCAATAAAGCCCTCGGAGATGGATAAGCGTTTTTCGCTTTTAAAGGAAATGTTTGCCTCCTTTGGCGAGGATAGCTATATCGAAACGCCTTTTCACGCAAATTGGGCAGGCAAGAAAGTGCATATCGGCAAATCGGTCTATGCGAATTTCAACCTCACTCTCGTTGATGACGGCGAAATTCATATCGACGATTACGTTATGATTGCCCCTAACGTAACCATTTGCACCGGCACACACCCCGTTGACCCGACTCTGCGCGAGAAGATAGTGCAATATAACCTCCCCGTACACGTCAAGCGCAACGCGTGGATAGGCGCAGGCAGTGTGATACTTCCCGGTGTAACCATCGGCGAAAACAGCGTTATCGGCGCAGGCAGTGTTGTTACGAAGGATATCCCCGACAACGTTGTCGCCGTAGGCAACCCCTGCAGGGTTATGCGCGAAATCACCGAACGCGACAAGCAATTCTACCACCGCGACAGAGAAATTAAGGATAGGTTTGAATAAGAAAAAGGATTCCGATCGGAATCCTTTTTTCTTGCTTTATTTATCCTTGCATAAGAGTAACGATTATCTCGACCATTTTTTCCATAGAGTTTATGGGAATAAATTCGTGAACGCCGTGGAAATTCGCACCGCCTGTCGAAAGGTTCGGGCAAGGAAGTCCCTCGAAGGAAAGACGTGCGCCGTCGGTACCGCCGCGGATTGCAACGATCATCGGCTCGACGTTTGCCTTTTTCATCGCTTCAACAGCCGAATCGATAATGTGCATGTGTGGAAGTATCTTTTCGCGCATATTGTAATAGCTGTCGCGGAGCGTCAATTCAACCGTACCCTCACCGTAAACGCCGTTTAGGTAGTTAACAAGATTCGTAACGAACGCCTTGCGCGCTTCAAACTTGCTTCGGTCGTGGTCGCGGATGATATATTTCATCGTAACGGTCGTTTCGTCGCCGTGAACACTGCCGAGGTGGTAAAAGCCCTCGTATCCCTCGGTATGCGCAGGGGTTTCGGCATCGGGGAACATTTTAATAACGTCGCCTGCGATAAGAAGCGCGTTTTTCATCTTGTTCTTCGCACTGCCGGGGTGGATATTCACGCCGTTAATGACGATATGCGCCGAAGCGGCATTGAAGTTCTCGTATTCAATCTCGCCAAGCTCGCCGCCGTCGATGGTGTATGCCCAATCCGCCGCAAAGCGTTTAAGGTCGAATCTGTCAGCACCGCGTCCTATCTCCTCGTCGGGAGTAATGCAAACGGGGATTCTTCCGTGCTTGATTTCGGGGTGCTCAACCAAATATTCAAGCGCCGTAAAAATTTCGGCAATGCCTGCCTTGTCGTCTGCGCCTAAAAGCGTTGTGCCGTCTGTGGTGATGATTTCACCGCCGATATATTTTTCAAGGAAGGGGAAATTTTTAAGAGAGATGCTTTCCACATCGTTAAGCTTAATATCGCCGCCCTCGTATTTAACGATCTGCGGCTTGATATCGTCACCGCAAGCGCCGTCGCTGGTGTCCATGTGCGCGATAAAGCCAATAGAGGGGTCGTTTTCTCTGCCCTCACTTGCAGGAAGCACACCGTAAACGTAACCGTTTTCATCCATTCCTACCTCGCTCAAGCCGATTGACTTAAGCTCTTCTTCAAGGAATCTGCCCAAAACGAGCTGACACGCGCTTGACGGACAGGTTTCGGAGGACTCGTCCGAGGTTGTACCGAACGAAACGTATTTTAAAAATCTTTCGCTAACTTTCATATCTATTCTCCGTTTTTTTCGTTTTTAATATTGTACTCCAAAAAGCGTTCTCTTGCAAGAGGTTTTGTCAATTTGCCTCGACGATATTGACTTTTGCATTAGCTTGTGCTAAAATAACGTTCGATGCGGATGTGTCGGAACTGGCAGACGAGCCGGTCTTAGAAACCGGTGCATATGCGTGCAGGTTCAAGTCCTGTCATCCGCACCAAAAAACTCTCGTTCTCTTGAACGAGAGTTTTTTTATCCATTGCGAAAGCAATGGCATATCATCACGCGGTACGCGTGTATATCATCGCCGTAGGCGTATATCATCAACCGCAGGCTGTATTTAGCTTTCGCAATGATGATATACAATTCCTACGGAATTGATGATATGCAAGACTACGTCTTGATGATATACACGGCTTCGCCGTGATTTTGTAATAGTTCGAATTCATACGCAAAAATACCGAAAATATCTTTTTGTTCTTTTCACTTTTCTCTTTTCGTTCTTCTCTAACATTGTCGGTTCTAGAGAAAAGATAATATAAAAGGTAGCTTTTATTCAGCATTGATTCATGACCGTTTATTTAGTTTTTGCCCTTGATTGCTCATATTTTAAGGCGTTGTCGCATATAATGGCTTACGGCGGCTTTATCGGACAAAAAGCTCAGATATTGTATGATTACTTATTCGCAGTGTGTTGACTTTTTATACTTTATATACTATAATATTTACTACATAGTATTTACTACAATATGTAGATACATACATTACTAAAATATCAAAATGACAAACACGGAGGAAAATATGAAAAAAAGAATTCTTTGTATGCTCGTCGTTATCGTTCTGGCGATCAGCTTGGTATCGACCAATACGGCAGCGGCCGAGTTTTACACCGTAATACCCAACGGTGCAAGCACAAATTTCAACATTGCAGAAACCGATGGGGATAACCTCACCGCAGGCAACAACGCGACCGCGGGCATCGTCCCTACCGAAAAGTTCCAATCGGTTACCACACCCGACGCTTCGGATAAAACAACCTCTGACAGCACCGCTAACGAAACCGAACCGGTTTACGTAGCAACCGTAGGCTCGGAGGGTTATGAAACCCTTGCAGATGCAATCGCAGCCGCAAAAGACGGTGAAACCGTTACGCTTATCGCAGACATTGATCTTGCAAACGAAGCTCTCGACAAGCTCGACGGCTCTTATGACACCTATTTCAAGGTTGAGGGCAAGTCTATCATCGTTGATCTTAACGGCAAGACCATAAAGGGCGAATATACAGGCGAGAATATGCTCGTCGGCGTATTTTCCACCGAAAACGGCGGTCGCCTTACTCTTACCGGTGAAGGCACCGTTGACGTGACTGCAATCGGCACCGTTTACAGCTTGATCGCAAACTACGAACCCGAATGCTCGATCATCATTGAAAACGGCACCTACAAGCTTGATAAGGCAAAGGACTGCCTTATTTACTCCGGCTGTTCCGCCGAAAATAATAACGGCATTTACGTATATAACGGCAATTTCACGCTCGGCAACGTTGGCACGGGCGCAAACAGCAGTCCTTGGATCTTCAACTGCTTGGGTAAAAACGATAACTTCACAAACGTTTACGGCGGTACTTATAACTTCAACGTTTCCGAACAGTATTGGATATACGAGGTTAACGTCGTAGGCTTCATTGTTGACAATCGAAACGGCACTTGGACGGTCGTTGATGAGGCGTTTGGCGTTGCAATGATCGGCAACGTTGGTTACACGACTCTTTCCGATGCAATCGCAGCCGCAAAAGATGGTCAAACCGTTACGCTTATCGCAGACATTGATCTTGCAAACGAAGCTCTCAACAAGCTCGATGGCTCTTATGACACATATTTCAAGGTTGAAGACAAATCTATCACCGTTGATCTTAACGGCAAGACCATCAAGGGCGAATATACAGGCGAGAATATGCTCGTCGGCGTATTCTCGACCGAAAACGGTGGTCACCTTACTCTTACCGGTGAAGGCACCGTTGACGTGACTGCAATCGGCACCGTTTACAGCTTGATCGCTAACTACGAAGCAGGCTGCTCCGTTATTATCGAAAACGGCACCTACAAGCTCGATAAGGCAAAGGACTGCCTTGTTTACTCCGGCTGTTCCGCCGAAAACAATAACGGCATTTACGTATATGACGGCAACTTCACGCTCGGCAACGTTGATGCGGGCGCAAACGGTATGCCCTGGATATTCAACTGCTTGGGCGCAGACGTAAGATATTCAAATATTTATGGCGGCACTTATAACTACAATATTGAAAAACAGCACTGGTCTTACGAGGTAAACATCACCGGCTTTGTTCTCGATAACAAAAACGGCACTTGGACTGTTACCAATGACGTTGCCGATCTCGGTGTCGCATTTGTCGGCAACCTCGTTTACGGTTCGCTTTCCGAAGCTTTTGCGGCTGCAAAAGACGGTCAGACCGTTACCCTTCTTTCCGATATTTCGGTTACCGCCGAAAACGCAACCGCTACCGAAGACGGATTGTCAGTAATGTTCCTTATTGAAGGCAAATCGATCACCCTCGATCTCAACGGCAAAACTATTTACGTTGATCACCAGACCGACGTTACCGAAGAACGCCTTTATGCGGTAATTCACGTTGCAGACGGCGCAGGTCTTACAGTAATCGGCAACGGCGGCATCGACGTAGATGCAAACGACGTAGCTCCCAAGGTTGCTTATATGTTCTGGAAGCGCGGCACCACCGGTTATCTGACTATCGAAAACGGATATTACCACATGGATAATGCCGAGGATTCGATAGTTTACACCAACGGAAGCCAAATCGTTACCGTTAACGGTGGCACCTTCATTCTCGATGCGGTCGGCACACGCGCAAACTATGCACCCTGGATCTTTAACGCAAACGGTCAAAATCAGCGACATATCATCGTTAACGGCGGTACCTTCAACGCTGACATAAACCATCAATACTGGGTATTCGAAGCACAGATGCCCAAGGAAAAGGCACTTAAATACGACGAAGAAACCGGTCTTTGGTTCACCGTTGACGCAGCAGCATACGTTAACGAGCAGGAATGGGCAAACAAATGGTATGCTCACAACGTCGGATATGCAACGGTTGAAGAAGCAGAAGCTGCAGTTGAAGCTATCAAAACCGTAAAGATCGGCAAGAATGAATACCTGAGCGAGCAGGAATTCGTAACCGTTCTTTGATCGGAATCGCAAAGCACCTTAAATTAAACTCAAAAAGAGGTAGGGATTCACTCCTTACCTCTTTTACAATATCCGCACTTTTTTATATTAATAATGGCAAAACTGCGGAGAATATGATACAATAACATGTAATAAATTTGAAAGAAAGGACTTAGCGATATGAAGACCGTAAAGCTTGGAGCGCCGATTATAGTTGCACAAAGCACCGAAGAGCCGATTCTTTTCGGAGGTTATCAAGATCCGAACGTCCGTTGCTCGGAAGACGGCACGCTTTTCGTCCGCTTTAACGCCCGACGCGATAGCTGGCTCACCTTTGGCGAGGAGGAAAAGAACCCTGTTTACAAATCCCTTGATGACGGCGAAAGCTGGGAACGGGTCAAAAACGCTCAGGATGAATGGATGCGTGCAGGCGCACGCTTACCCAACGGAGATGTTTTTTATTTCCGCGAGCATTCGGTTTTGAGAAAGGAAACACTACCGAAGCTCCCAATATTGCCTAAAAGCCGCAAAATGATATGGGGCGGTATGTCAGTCTACACAGTCGATGAGCTTGAACCCCTACTTGGCGAACGTGTTGCTAAAGAATTCAAAGCTTACAGAATAAAAGCCGGCACGGATACCGTCATTGAAGAAACCTGCACCGTAATTTGGGACAAAATGCCTGTAGTCTTACACGGTGAAGGCTTTTTAATCCGCGTCTTCCCTCACCCTGCGCTTTGCATGAAGATCGACCACAACGGCACGCTTTGGATGCCCGTAGATGCGCCTGCAATCAACGACGATGGCAGTCTCGCATCACTTCGGCGCTGCACCGCAATTTTGCGCTCAACCGATATGGGACACACTTGGGAATACGTTAGCCATATAATTTACGAGGAGGGCTTCAACACTCCGACAGCAATTGACGTAGAGGGCTTTATGGAATGCTCACTTGAATTTGTTGCCGACGGCTCCTGCATTGCCATTTTGCGTTCGGGCTCGCTTTCGCCTTTTATTATCGGTGATGACGACCACCCTGCACCGATCATGATGATAACACGCTCTTACGATGGATGCAAAACGTGGGAAAAGCCTCAATATTTTCACGAATACGGGGTATTGCCTGTTACAAGACAGCTTGAAGACGGTACTATTCTGCTTTCATCGGGCAGACCGGGTGTTTATTTGCGTGTTTCCGATGATCCGCTCGCAAGTTCATGGTCGGATGTCATACCGGTCATCGACGTACCGAAGAATGACGTATATGCCAAATATTACGAATATTCGTGCAGCAACACCGGGCTTGCAGTAACCGGTCGGAATACTGCCGTAATCGCCTACAGCGATTTTACCTTAAATGCACCGAACGGCAAGCGCGCAAAATCGATCATGGTGCGTAAAATCACAATCGAATAACGTTTTAAGGCGTTGTGAAGAACACAGCGCCTTTTATATTGCCAAAAAGAAGCCTCCTGCCCGAGGGCAGGAGGCATTTCTTATTTAGTTACGTTTTATGTTTACCAAACGATTATTCAGCGGTTCCGCCGATTACGTAGGTACCCATTACGTGACGTTTAACGAGAACGTAGTCGAACTTGTCGATTGTGCCGTCGCCGTCAACATCAGCAAGGTCAAGCTGTGCAGCATCAAGAACGATAGTGCTCAAGATGTGACGCTTGATGAGGAGGTAGTCGTACTTGTCGATTTGGTTGTCGCCGTTTATGTCGCCGAGGATAGCGATGGGTTCATCTTCAACTTCGTTAACTTCAATTTCGGTGAACATATTGAAGATGCCGAATTCATAAGGCGATTCGCCCATAACTACTTCAACCTTGATTTCGGAAGCGGTAACTTCTTCGCCGAGGTCTGCAACGATGGTTGCAATGCCGTTTTCGTTAGGAGTGATAACACCGTCATAAGACTTGCCGTTTACTACGAACTTAACGGATTCGGGAAGCATTACGCCGCCTTTTGCATAATCAAGAACGTAGAGGGTGATTGCGTCGAACTTAGCTTCGTCGATAACGATAGTGAAATCGTATTCAGCCTTAACGAGGAGGTTATTGCCAAAGCCGTAAATCTTATCGTTGTTGCCTTCGTAGCGGGTGATTTCGCCGAGACCGGTGTAACCGTCGGTCATAACTTCAACGCCTGCGCCCCAACCGGAGATAACGGGAAGTTCAGGATCGGGATCAACGGGAGGTTCGGGATCAACGGGAACGTCTGTCGCTTCAACGCCGTAAACTTCAACTTCGTTTACGAATGCGAAGGTAGATGCGAGAGTAACTTCGATCTTAATGTATTGTGCTTTTGCGCTTGCTTCGATTTCGGTCCAGATACCAACACCGTCTACGAGATCAAATTCAAAGGTGCCGATTTCTTCAAACTTTTCGCCGTCGATCGAGCCGTAAGCCTTAACGCCTGCGGGAGCTGCGATACCCCAGCTGTCGTTCTTAATCAAGCCGACCTTGATAGCATTAACGTCATAAACCTTTTCGAGGTCGATGATGAAGTAACCAACCTTGTCGGGAGCGTTGGTAGGAGCATCGCCATTGTTGTAGAAGCCGAACCAGTTTTCGTTATTGCTACCGTTGAGGTTCATTATTGCGTTGCCGTCGGTAACGCTGCCATAGTAGGATTCGCGGTTACCGATACCGGAAATTTCGTACTTCTTGTCAAGTGCGACATTTACGGGAGCGTTAGGATCAACGAAGATTTCTGCGGCAGCATCAGCTTCGGTGGTGTAGTTAGCAAAGTCAACGCCGGTGAATTTAACGAGATCGCCAACGCTAAGTTTGTTCATAAATGCGAGAGCGTATGCGCCTGCGGATTCAGGAGTGTCGCCTGCAGAGGACCATGCTGCCCATACGATTGCGCCGTCAACAAAGGTGAGGAAGTTGCCGGTCTGAGGAGCTCTGGTAGCTACTACTTCGTAAATACCCTCGAATTTAGCCGAAGGAACGAGCATAACGTGGATCCACCAGTCAAGACCCGAGGCTGCGTAAATGTCAGCATCGTCATAGATGAACGCGCCGGTAGCACCGCCGATGGATTGCTTGTAGCTTTCAGGGTTAAAGTCGGTTACTACCTTGGAGGTAGTGGGTTTGGTTTCTTCAAATGCGAGAGTCCAAGTAACAGTGCCTGCAGTGGACATACCGCCGTAGGTGGAGATAGAGATGGTAACTACGTCGCCTGCCTTAACTTCAACAGTTTCGGAAGAAACGAGAGGTTCGTCATCACTGTAGTGCATATCGCCGTAGATGCCTGCGCCGACGTTGGAAACAGAGTAAACCCAACCGGTTTCCTGATCAGCCATAGTAATGGTAACTTTACCGTCTGCAGGAACTACGAATTCATAGTTGTGACCGCTGAAGTTGCCTTCTGCGATTTCAGTAGAGATATCGCCTGCTTCGGTAATTTCTTCGGGGTTGGACATGCTGCCAACTGCATCGAGAGATACCATTGCGGTAAGATCAACTTCGGGTGCATCTTCTGCAACCTTAACGTAGATAGTAACTACGTCGCCTGCCTTGAGGTTGTCAAGACCGGGGTTGCCGAAGTTATAGTTGTTGAGGAGTTCGCCGCCGTTCAAAGAATAGTCAACAGCGTAGCCATTGTATTCTGCGTCGATTACGTAGAATTGAACGTTGAGGTCGCCATCTACGGGAACGATGGTGGTGAAGTAGTATTCAGCGCCGCCCTTAAGAGAAGCAAGGCCTTCACCCATATATCCTCTCATACCGGGGAGGATTTCGATAACTGCGGGATTTTCCTTAGTGCCAACTTCGGGTTCATCAGTTGCTCCGGATTCTTCGCCGTAAACTTCGATTTCGTTAACGAAAGCGAATACGCCGTCGAGTTCGAATTCAACCTTAACGTACTGTGCCTGACCTTCAACGGTAGCAATTGCAGCGAACGCAGTTTTTGCGTCTACAAATGCGGAGAGGTCGAGTTCGTATGCTTCGCTCCAAGTTTCGTTATCGGTAGAGAGGTAAGCCTTAACAGACTTGGGACCCTTGATACCGGATGCGCCTTGGAGGTCGATAACGTTTGCCTTAATAGTGTTAACATCATATACTGCGCCGAGGTCGATGATAACGTAACCGATGTGATCGGGTGCGTTAATAATGGATGCATCGGAACCGTTGCAGTAGAAGGTAAACCATTCACCGTCGTAGGAGATGGTAGGACGAGCCGCGCCGTCGGTAAGGTTTGCGGTGTAATTGCCATAAGGCTTACCGGAACCGGAGATAACGTAATCCTTGCCGAGTGCGATGTTTACAGGTGCATCGGGATCAACAGGTTTTACATACTTTTCTGCGGTTGCATCTTCGGTGGTGGTGCAGTTTTCAATATCGATGCCGGTGAAGGTAACGTAGTCGCCGACAACGATATTATTCATAACGTTGAGTGCATAAACGCCAGAGGTTTCTGCTCCTTCGGGCCATTCAAATGCGATCCAAATGAAGCCGCCTTCGGGAATTGCAAGGCCGCCGGATTCGCCGCCATCGCCGTTGGTGATAGCGATTACTTCGTAAACGCCTTCCATATCAGCAACGGGAGCAAACGCAACGTGTCTCCACCAAACGTACTTTTCGCCGCCTGCGTATGCAGCAGCATCGGTAAAGATGAACGCGCCGTTCGCGCCTTCGGAACCGTCATTGTAGTGGCTTACGTTGAAGCCGTTAACTACCTGAGAGGTGATAGGAGTGGGTTCGGGTTCAGGAATTTCTACGCCGGGAGCGTATGCCTTGATAACCTTAGCAGGATCCTTGGTGGTATCGATTGCGGTTATAACGTCAAGTTTGAGGTCGTCAATCACAAAGGTGTAGCCGAGAAGCTTTTCTTCGTCTGCAGCAGCGTATGCGCTGTTTGCACTGTAAACATAGAAGAGGAAGCCGCCGGTGGGAACCTTAACCTGGTAGCATTCTTCGGAGTTCTTGAGGTAGCTGGTAGCAACGTACTTGCCGTCGATGTTTTCAACGGTGTACACGATCCACCAGATAGGCTTCTGGTTGATTACTTCTTCAACGGTCTTGCCGTCGCCGGAGATAATCATTGCTTCGAAGTCGCCGTAGTTGTATGCGTTAACGTGAGAAACCTTGATTTCTACGATTTCGGGAAGTTCGGGTTCGGGATCAACGGGAGGTTCGGGATCAACGGGAGGTTCTTCGGAAGGAACGTACCAGTTGTTATAGGGGAGATTTGCAAGACGGCTTTCGCCTTCCGCGGGTTCGGGAAGTGCAGGGTAGTAGAGGGTTTCAGAGCCGCCCTGGGTGTTGATGTAGTAATCAAATTCGCCGTCAACTGCGCCGAGTTCTTCGAGAGATACAGAGAATTCAACAACAGTGGAGGTTTCGCCTACGATGTAAGCGCCGTTTGCTACGGAGTTTTCGATAGCAGCGCCCTTGTTTTCGGTAAGAGAAGTGTTGTACTTACCGGTGCAAGCATCTGCCTTAATATCATAGAAGGAGGTATAAACGGTAGCCTCGTCGTTGGTTCTGAACCAGATACGAAGGCCGGTGCAATCTACGTCAAAGAGTTCAGCTGCAACGTAGAGAGTTTTACCGTCGTTATACATTTGGAACTTATAGGAAGCGTCGCCTGCTTCGGGAATAGCCTGCCAGTAGCCGTTTTCTGCGGATACTTCGGTCCATTCGTCGCCCCATTCCTTGAGGTCGCCGTCTACCTTGTAGCCATCTTCTTCAACGGGAGCGATATACTTTTCAACCTTAGCGTCTTTTTCGCCAAAGCCTTTTTCAAAGTCGATACCGGTGAAGGTGAACTGATCGCCAACAGTCATGGTAGCGAAGAGGTCGATAGCTGCTTTACCGTAGGAGCCTGCTTCTGCAGAGTTGTATGCAACCCAGATGAAGCCGCCTGCGGGGAATTCGATAGCAGAAGAAGCTACGCCGTTGGAAACTACTTCATATACGTTTTCAAGGCCTTCAACAGGAGCGAACGCTACCTGAGTGTAGCTGCTGCTGATGAAGTTATCCCATGCTACTGCGTAAGCATCAGCATTGGTGTACGCGAACGAACCCTTGCCTCTGCCGTAGCGGGATTCCCAATATTCGGATGCATTGAAGTCGGTAATTACGGAAGAGGGTTCTTCATAACCGATTTCAAATTCGGTAACGCCGAAGAATTCCCATCTGGGCTTAGCAGTGCCGTCGGTATAGCCGTTAGCTTCGGTGAAGGGGCTCTTCGGGAAGTAAAGTTCTACTTTAACGAACTTATAGGTTTGAGGATTGCGGAGCTTAAGTTCAGCGATAACGGTACCTGCGGGGGTAGCTTCGCCGTCGAACTTAGTCATTGCATCGGGAATGGTTTCGCCATAGCCGATGGATGCATTGCTGTAGCCGCCAACCCAGTTAATACCGTCGTTGGAGAAGAACACGTCTTCTTCAGAGGGGTAACCCATCATTACGTTAACGTCGGAGTAGAGGCCGAGTTTAATAGTATTGTATGCTTCGGGAGTTTCGCCGAATTCATAAATAAGGTTGATCTGACCCCATGCATCAGTCAGGCCGGGGTTCTTGTTCTGGAAGGGAACAACGTTTGCGGTGCCGGTGCCCCATGCGCCTGCATCGAGTACCCAGTCGCCGTCAGTGAGAAGGTCGATAGCTTCATCAACGGTCTTGTTGAGGATGGTATCGTTGTCACTGAGTTCGATGGTGAGCTTATCTTCTACAGGTTCGGGAACTTTTGCGCCAAATGCCTGAAGTTCAGCGATAAAGGTAAGGTTCTTGCCATCCTTAGGATAGCAGATAACTCTGATTGCCTTTGCTTCAACAGCAGTTTCAGCAGTAATCTTAGCTTCAACAATGTAAGAGTCGGCGCTACCTGCATATTCGTATGTGCCGAATTTTTCATAGGTTTCGCCATCAGCAGTATAGAATGCTTCGATAAGCTTGTATTCTTCAATACCGGAGCCAACTCTGTCACCCGCGATGTAAGCTACGATTTCAGAGAGTTCGTAAAGGGTTTCGCCATCGCCGAGAGCGATATCGATCTGAGCTTCACGGTCATATTTGCCACATGCCATATTGAACCAGCTGGGATCCTTGTAGCATGCGTGAGGAGCATCGATAAGTTCCTTGTGGGTCAAATAGATACCGTCGGTAAGTTCCTTATGATCGGTATCAACGTAAGTGCCGCCGTCGCCAACGTCGATGGTATAGGTGTTACCAAGAACGAGGTTTTCGAGATCGGTTTTAATGTATCTTACAACAGTAGCGTCTGTTGCAACGATTTCATTTGCAACGTCAAATCCATTGAAGGTGTAGATTTGACCAACTTGCATACCGTTAATGGTTTCAAGAGCTGCCTTACCGGGAGTGCCGGAAGATGCTTCTCTCTTAGCTGCCCAGATGAATCCGCCTTCGGGGAATTCAAGGTATGCTTCGTTTGCGTCTGCGCCGCGTCTGATAGCTACTACTTCGTAGTTGCCTTCGCCTTCAGCGGGAGCAAATGCGATGTGCTTCCAAGCGTTGATAGCGCCGTTATCATCTGCAACTGCGTATGCTGCTGCATTGTTATAAACGTAAGAGCCATTAACGCCGCCGTAGGTTTCCCAAGTTTCGCCGGGGTTAAAGTCGGTAACAACACTGGAAACAGTCTTGTTGCTGAATACCATTACTTCGGTAAGACCGAAGAATTCCCAACGAGGCTTAGCGGGGTTGCCTTCTCCACCGTAGCCATTTTCTTCAGTGAAGGGGCTTTCGGGGAATCTTAAGCACAATTTAACAAACTTGTATGTTTGAGGATTTCTGAATTTAATTTCAGCGATAACGGTACCGGGAGCGGTAGCGTTTTCTTCAAATGTTGCGTATGCATCAGGAATGGTTTCGCCATAACCGATTTCGTCCCAAACGGAAATCCATTCGATACCGTCATCGGAAACGTAGATATCTTCTTCGGTGGGGTAACCAACCATAGATTCAACGCTGGAGTAAAGACCGTATTTAACGGTGTTGTAGGGTTCGGGAGTTTCATCGAATTCCCAAATGAGATCGATTGCATCTCTCTTGCTCTTATCGGTAGCTGCCAAGTTTTGAACAAGAATTACACCATTGGTGTTGCCGCCCCATGCTTCTGCATTAAGAGCGAAATCGCCATCGGTTAGAGTTGCAATAGCTGCATCCATATCGCCTATTACTTGAGCATCGCCGGTATAGTTAATGGTGAGCTTGCCCTTTGCTGCGGGTTCTTCGGGTTCGGGATCAACGGGAGGTTCGGGATCAACGGATTTGCTGTATGCTTCGATTTCGCCGAGCCACATAAGGTTGCCGATGCCAGCTGCCTTGCCAACGTTAACCTTAATGTACTTAGCAGCTACGGGAGCGTCAACCGTCATAGTAGCGTTAACGTTTGTAGCGTCTGTGCCGGTAGCGGTGTAAGAACCGAATTCAAGCCATTCGCTGCCGTCAACGGAATAAAATGCCTTAAGCTCAGGTTCGGTAACGCCGCAAGTACAGCCTGCTGCACCTGCGTTTACAACGATCTTATCGATGTCATAAACGGTTTCGCCGTCGCCGAGAGTAACAACAACATCGAACGAACGAACGGTGCTGGTAAGGATTACGCCTACCCAACCGCTGTCGTTATACTTGCCTTCAACTCTTGCGCCGTCGGTAAGTTCTTTGTTGTCAGTATCGGGATAACTTCCCGAAGGAGTCAAGCCAACGATTTCATACTTGCTGCCGAGTGCTACATTGGTAGCTTCTTCAGCAGAAGCAAGAAACGTGAAAGAGCTGAGCAACATAGCGCAAACTAAGAATACGCTCAACAGTTTCTTGAACGAGAATTTTTGTTCCATATTTTCCTCCTTATTTTTTACAAGGATTTTCGGCCGTTTCCGCAAAGCTTGGAACTTGCCTTGCTGCTGTTACCGAAAACGCCTTATTTCTTACGCCGGATAGTATCGGCGATTTTAGTGGTAATATGATAACACACTTTTTACAACTTTGCAATACTTTTTTGACATTTATTACAAAAAAATATTTCTGTGATACAATCCCAAAGTAATATTTGAACAAAAAATATAAAAAATATTTATTTGTTGTCGTTTTAAACAAATATTAACATTTTGTTTTTTGCACTTCTCACAAAGAAAAAGGAAGACCGCAAAAAAGTCTTCCTTTTATATTTATATATAATATACAACCGTTATTCGGCACGTTTGCCAAGCATATAAACCTGTTCTTCCTTAAAGGTCTTCCAATTGCCCTCCATAATAGCGTTGCGTATCTTTTCCATAAGCTTGTTATAGAAATAAAGGTTGTGGATAACGCACAGACGCATACCGAGCAGTTCACGCGCTTTGAACAGGTGGCGGATATATGCGCGAGTGTAGGTTTTACAAACGGGACAATCGCAATTCGGGTCGATAGGTCTGCCGTCGAGAAGATATTTATTGTTGTTAAGGTTCATAATACCTTCGCTTGTGAAAAGGTTTCCGTGACGTGCGTTACGCGAGGGCATTACACAGTCGAAGAAATCAACACCTCTGTCGACCGCTTCGAGAATATTAACGGGGGTACCGACACCCATAAGATAGCGAGGCTTGTCATACGGCAAATAGGGCTCGCACGCTTCGATAACTCGATACATTTCATCGGCACTTTCACCAACCGCAAGACCGCCGATTGCATAACCGGGAAGGTCAAGCTGTGCAATTTCCTTAAGATGGCGGATACGGATATCCTCGTAAACACCGCCCTGACCGATACCGAAAAGAAGCTGATCCTTATTTATCGTTTCGGGAAGCGAATTTAATCGGTCCATTTCCTCCTTACAACGGTAGAGCCAACGTGTAGTGCGGTCGACCGATTTGGAGATATACTGATGAGTAGCGACCGACGACGGGCATTCGTCAAACGCCATTGCGATGGTAGACGCGAGCTTCGACTGTATTTGCATACTCACTTCGGGGCTCATAAATATCTTTGCGCCGTCCATGTGCGATTGGAAGGTAACGCCTTCCTCGGTAATGTTGCGCAATTTTGCCAACGAAAAGACCTGAAATCCGCCACTGTCGGTAAGAACGGGCTTATCCCAATTGAAAAACTTATGGATACCGCCCATTTTATAAACGACGTCTTCACCCGGACGGACGTGGAGGTGATAGGTATTCGAAAGCTCGACCTGACAGCCGATGTGCTTAAGGTCTCCCGTCGAAATACCGCCCTTTATTGCGGCGGACGTGCCGACGTTCATAAAAACGGGGGTTTGGATATCGCCGTGTACGGTTTTAAAGGTACCCGTGCGCGCGGTGCCGCAGGTTTTATGTATTGTAAAGCTCATAATATCACCTATCAAAGTATTTTTCTATTTCCCTCTTGGGAATCTTTTTTATAAACGGTCTGCCGTGAGGACAATAGCGAAGCTGTGGGTTTTCGGCAAGCATACGCACCACGTTTTCATCGTCCTCGGGACGGTTTTTTATCCTTGCCTTAAGCGCCGCCTTACAGGCGACGGTGTAAAGCGCACGGTCGCACCTTTCGGCAAAGGAAAGATGGTTGCCGTCGGAAAGCGAACGGGCAAAATCCTCCAGAACGCCGTTAAGACCTTTAAGGTTGCCGAGCGTCGACGGAACCGTACGCACGATTATCGAGCCCTCGCCGAAATCCTCAATATTAAAGCCCTTTTCGGCAAGAAACTCGGCATTTTCAAGCAAGACCGAAGCTTGCTCGCGACCGATCGCAACGGGCACGCCGACAAGCAATTCTTGAACGTTAAGCTCTTTGTTCGCCGCCAGCTTTTCGTAAAGTACTCGCTCGTGCGCGGCGTGCTTGTCGATAACAAGAATGTTTTCCTCGGTTTCGACAAAAATATAGGAATCGTAAGCCTGTCCGATCATTCTCCAAGCAGGCGCTTCCTCGACCAAAACGGTTTGCTCGGGTTCTTCCTGCTTTGCTTCCTCTTCCAAAGTTTTCTTAACGCTGTCGCTGAAGAAGAAATCCTTTTCGGAGTCGAAAAGGTCTTCCTTTCCGATGTTTGCGTCGAATGTGGTTTTGGGTTTTTCCTGCTTCGGCTCTTCCTTTTTGTCGTTCGGGAAGAAATCGATATCGGTCTGCTTTGGCGGTTCTGCTTTTTTGAAATTCGGAAGAACAAAGGGGTCTTCCTCATCGGGTATGTTCGGCAAAAGCGGCTTTACTTCAACCTTTTTCTCAACGACCTCGCCGAGCGGCTTGTCGGCAGGGGCAGAAGAAAGAGTATTTTTTACCGCATAGTAAACCGCACGGAAAACGTCACGCTCGGACGCGAATTTAATTTCGGTCTTCGCAGGGTGAACGTTAACGTCGGTAAGATTATGGTCAAGATTTACAAAAAGAACGCATCCGGGGAACTTTCCGCGCGGAATATACGAACGGAACGCCTCCTCAAGCGCGGCTTGTACCGTCTTGCTTTTAACGTATCTTTCGTTAACAAAAACCGTTTGCATAGCACGGCTTCCTCTGACCGCATCGGGCAGAGTGACAAAGCCCTTGACCGAAACGCCGCCGAGATTATAATCGACCTCGGCAAGTGTTTTTGCAAATTCCCTTCCGAACACCGAATAAACCGTGCCGTAAAGATCGCCGTCGCCCGAGGTCGTAAATTTGCGTTCGCCGTCACTGATGACCGAAAACGAAATTTCGGGATGCGAAAGCGCCAACCTTTCTGCCGCCGCAACGCAGGATGCGCCCTCTGTGCCGTCCTTTTTAAGAAACTTTTGCCTTGCGGGCGTGTTGTAGAAAATATCGCGCATTGAAACTGTCGTGCCGTCGGGACAGCCGACGTCTTCCATAATAATGCCGTTTTCGTCGGCGGTAAGGCGTGTGCCGATATTCTCATCACGGTGCTTTGAAACAATTTCCAAACGCGATACCGAGCCGATAGCCGCCAAAGCCTCACCGCGGAAGCCGAGTGACTGAATACCGTTTATATCGTCGCCGCAGCTTATCTTACTCGTCGCGTGGCGAAGAAGCGCCTTTGGAATATCCTCACGCAGGAAGCCCTTGCCGTCGTCGGTAACGCGCACCAAGGTTCTTCCGCCGTTACGGATCTCAAGAACAATACTTTTCGCATTTGCATCTATTGAATTTTCAAGCAATTCCTTTGCGGCAGATGAGGGGCGCTCGACCACCTCGCCTGCGGCGATAAGGTTGGACGTCTGGGCGTCCAAAATGTTGATAATTCCCAATTATTCAAGCTCCTTTTTAAGCTCGTAAAGAAGTGTTATTGCTTCATACGGTGTAAGAGTGTTAATGTCGACCTGTTTTATTTTTTCGATAACGCGTGCTTCGTTAAGCGCTTCGAAGCTTATATTATCGTTTTCGTCCTTTTTCTTAACAACGGGGCGATTTTCGTTTTCGGTAAGCGAAGCAAGCACCTGCTTTGCACGGTTAACCACCGTTTCGGGCACACCGGCAAGATGTGCAACCTCGATACCGTAGCTGTCATCCGCCGCACCCTTGATTATCTTGCGGAGGAAAACAACGTCATTTCCACGTTTTTTTGCGGCGATGTTGTAATTCACAACGCCATCCGCTTCACCCTCAAGAGCGGTAAGCTCGTGATAGTGAGTTGCAAAAAGGGTTTTTGCGCCTATCCTTTTCGCGGTGTATTCAACAACGGCACGTGCAATACTCATACCGTCATAGGTGCTTGTACCTCTGCCTATCTCGTCATAGATGATAAGACTGTTTTTGGTAGCGTTTTTAAGAATGTCGGCAACCTCGTTCATTTCGAGCATAAAGGTCGAATTACCGCTTGCGAGGTCATCGGATGCGCCGACACGGGTGAAAACGCGGTCAACTATACCGATTCTCGCCTCGGTCGCAGGGACAAAGCAGCCAGCCTGGGCAAGTACAACGCAAAGCGCGACTTGACGCATATAGGTCGATTTACCTGCCATGTTCGGTCCCGTGATAAGAAGCATTCGGTTTGCCGTGCAATCAAGCATACAATCGTTGGGAACGAAATAATTTCCGTCGAGGAAGCGCTCGACCACAGGGTGTCGGCTGTTTTTAAGAATTATTTTGTCGGAGCGGTCTATTTCGGGACAAACATATCCCTGCTCACGCGCGATTTCGGCGTTAGAGCAATAAACGTCCAATTCCGCCAAGGCGTTGGCGGCGCCTTTTATTTTATCAAGCTCTCCGAGGACGTGTTCGCGAAGAGCAACGAAGATTTCATATTCAAGTGCATAAAGGCGATCTCTTGCGCCGATAACACGGCTTTCGGTCTCCTTAAGCTCGGGGGTAACGTAACGCTCGCCGTTTGCGAGGGTTTGACGGCGGATATAGGTTTCGGGCACCTGCGAAACGAAGGATTTTGAAACCTCGATATAATAACCGAAAACTCGGTTGTATCCGACCTTTAAGGTCTTGATGCCCGTTTTTTCGCGCTCGTATTCCTCGATTTTCGCAATCCACGCCTTGCCGTTTGTGACCATATCGGTAAGCTCGTCGACCGCCTCGTTACATCCCTGCTTGATAATTCCGCCCTCTTTAAGCACTGCCGAGGGCTCCTCGGCAATGGTGCGGAATATCGAATCGGCAAGGTCGGTCAACGGATCGATTTCCGAATCGATCCTCTTTAACGGGTTGGATTTTGCGGTAGCCAAAAGCTCCTTGACCTGAGGAAACAGCTTAATTGTGCGTTCAAGCGCTTTAAGGTCACGCGCGTTTGCGGTGCCGTAAACAAGTCGGGTCATCAAGCGCTCGATATCGGTGATATCCTTTAATACTGTTCTTAATTCGTCACGAAGAACGCCGTCGCGGTAAAGCTCGTTTGCCGCTTCAAGGCGGAAACGTATTGCGGTTTCGTTAACGAGCGGTTTTTCGAGCCATCTGCGCAAAAGACGTGCGCCTGCGCTCGTTTTCGTTCTGTCGACAGCCCAAAGGAGCGAGCCCTTGCGCTGTTTTGCGCGCATCGATTCCGAAATTTCCAAATTTCTTCTCGATGCCGAATCTATTCCCATAAATTCCTCGCAGGAATAGAAATTTATCTTTTGAAGATAAGAAAGGTCGATTTTTTGAGTGCGCTTTATGTAGGCAAGCAATCCGCCTGCGGCACGCAGAGCGTAATCACTGTTTGTTTCGGGGGACTCGTTGTAAACGCTTTTAATCGTTTCGATTGCCGAGGTAACGGCGAAATCAAAAAGCTCGCCGTTTGTTATAAGTGTGTTGAATCTTGCGGTAAAAAGTCCGCTTATCGTGCTTGTGAAATCGGTCGGCACAATCAATTCGCTCGGAGAAAAAGCCGCCGCCTCGGAAACGATACGGGCAGGAATGTTTTCTCCTAAAATCTCGGTCGCACTTATTTCGCCCGTTGAAATATCGGCAAAGGCGATACCGCAACCGAAATCGTCGCAGACAGCAGATGCGATATAGTTATTCTTCTTTTCGTCAAGATAACCGCCCTCGGTTACCGTACCGGGAGTGATAATTCGCACAACGTCACGCTTTACCAAGCCCTTTGCGGTTGCAGGGTCTTCCATTTGCTCGCAGATTGCAACACGGTATCCGCGTGAAACAAGCTTTGCAATATATCCGTCAACGGCGTGATGCGGCACGCCGCACATGGGTGCGCGTTCTTCAAGTCCGCAATCTCTGCCGGTAAGAACAAGATCAAGCTCCTTGGACGCAATTTGGGCATCCTCGAAAAACATCTCGTAAAAGTCACCGAGACGGCACATAAGTATGCAATCCTGATGGTTTTGCTTGACCTCAAGATATTGTTTCATAAGCGGCGAAAGAGCCATGGAAAAATCCTCCGGATTTTTGAAGTAAGAAGTAAGAGGCAGCAGGTAATAGGTTAGGAAGCTTTTTGAAAGCAAAAAGCTTCCGCATCTTTCCTTTTACAAAACGCAAAGCGTTTTTACGATAAGATCTTATAAAAATCCGCGACATGCGCGTGGATTTTTATACCTTTGAGTGCCGAGAGTTCGGACAAGCGAAGCGCGCACGAACTCTGC
>JAZOTA010000051.1:0-12984 GCA_045657425.1 Eubacteriales bacterium | reverse complement strand
AAAGGGGACTTTTAAAAAAGTCCCCCTTTTTATTTAGTGCGGTCTTTATTAGGGGGATTTTTGAAAAAAACCCCCTATAACCCCAAAAACTTTTCACTGCCCGAAAATTCCATTTTCGGGAAAATTAAAACAACCCCAAGGTTTGGTTTCCTTGGGGTTGGTTTTGTATATGCGTTTTGTATTACGGGCGGTCGGGGGAATAGGGTTCCCTGAAAATCGAAGATTTTTAGGGTTTTAGCAACGGACATCCCACCCCAATGAAATCCTTGGATTTCATTGGAAAGCGTAGCGCTATCCCTTTGTATATTCAAGCAGACCGCCTGCAAGGATTATATCGCGGTCGCGGCCCGAAAGCGAGGAAACAAGCTTGATTTCCTTGCCGTTTGCATTAAGGGTGATTTCTCTGCCCTCTTTAATGCAATTTCTCAAATCGGTAAGTCTTAGCTTATCGCCGAGCGAGATGGAATCGTAGTCAGAAGCATTTGCAAAGGTAAGGGGAAGAATACCTGCGTTTACAAGGTTTGCCGAGTGGATACGGGCAAAGCTCTTTGCGATAACCGCCTTTACGCCGAGGTAAAGGGGAACAAGAGCCGCATGCTCACGCGAGCTGCCCTGACCGTAGTTTTCGCCGCCGATGATAATACCGCCGTTCTTTTCCTTTGCTCGTGCAGGGAATTCCTCGTCGCAGACCTCAAAGCAGAAGTTGGAAAGATAAGGAATGTTGGAACGGTAGGGCAAAATTTTCGCACCTGCAGGCATAATGTGGTCGGTGGTGATGTTGTCGCCGACCTTGAGGATACATTCGCAATCAACGGTATCCGCAACGGGACGGCTTTCGGGGAAGGGCTTGATGTTGGGGCCGCGAACGACCTCGACCTCTGCCGCATCCTCAACGCTTGCAGGCTTGATGACCATATTATCGTTTATCATAAACTTATTGGGCATTTTGATTTCGGGCATTTCACCGATAGTTCTCGGATCGGTAAGCACACCGGTAAGCGCGGAAATAGCCGCTGTTTCGGGGCTTACAAGATATACCTGAGCATCCTTGGTGCCGCTTCTTCCCAAGAAGTTGCGGTTGAAGGTACGCAAGGAAACGCCTGCCGATTGAGGCGATTGTCCCATACCGATGCAAGGACCGCACGCAGATTCGAGAATTCTTGCGCCTGCATCGATCATCCAAGAAAGCGCACCGCTTTCGGCAAGCATATTATAAACCTGCTTACTGCCGGGAGCGATGGAAAGGCTTACGTTATCATGAACGGTTTTGCCCTTTAAAATGTGTGCGACCTTCATAAGATCGACGTAAGACGAGTTTGTGCAAGAGCCGATACATACTTGATCGACCTTGATAGCACCGATTTCCTCAATCGATTTTACGTTATCGGGGCTGTGAGGACAAGCCGCCGCAGGAACGAGCGAAGAAAGGTCGATATCGATAACGAGGTCGTAAACTGCATCGTCATCCGCCTTAAGCTCGACGTATTGGTCCTCTCTTCCCTGTGCCGCAAGGAAAAGACGGGTGTTTTCATCAGAGGGGAATACCGAGGTACTTGCGCCCAATTCAGCGCCCATATTAGTGATAGTTCCACGTTCGGGAACGGTGAGAGTTTTAACGCCCTCTCCGCCGTATTCGATAATTCTGCCAACACCGCCCTTTACGCTCAAGCGACGAAGAACCTCAAGAATTACGTCCTTTGCGGAAACCCAATCGTTTAATTTACCCGTAAGGTTAACACGAACCATTTCGGGCATGGTGATGTGGTAAGCACCGCCGCCCATTGCAACGGCTACGTCCAAACCGCCTGCACCGAATGCAAGCATACCCAAGCCGCCGCCCGTGGGGGTGTGGCTGTCCGAGCCGATAAGGGTCTTACCGGGCACACCGAAGCGTTCAAGGTGAACTTGGTGGCAGATGCCGTTACCGGGACGCGAGAAATAAAGACCGTACTTTTTCGCACAGGTGCGGATATAAAGATGGTCGTCGGCATTCATAAAGCCGTTTTGCAAGGTGTTGTGGTCGATATATGCAACCGAAAGCTCGGTTTTTACACGCGGAATACCCATTGCCTCGAATTCGAGATAAGCCATGGTACCGGTTGCGTCCTGAGTAAGCGTTTGGTCGATTTTAAGCCCGATAGGCGAGCCCTTGACCATTTCACCCTCAACAAGGTGAGCTTTGATTATTTTTTGTGCTATTGTAAGTCCGGACATTATAAATTATCCTTTCTGTCATCAAGTTCGATATAAGGCAATTTTCCGTGGAAGGTACGGTATGCAGGACGCATTATGCGACGGCAGGTGATGATTTCCTCAAGACGGTGAGCGCACCAGCCCGAAAGACGGGCGATTGCAAACAACGGGGTGAAGAGCTCTTGAGGAATGCCGAGCATACGGTAAACAAGTCCCGAATAAAGGTCGACGTTTGCACAGATTGCGTTGCCGTAATGCATTTTGTTCTGCAAAAGCTCGGGCGCAAGCTTTTCAACTGTATGTAAAATGTTGAAATCCTCACGCATGCCGAACATATCGCAATGCTCCTCTGCCGCCTTGCGCAGTATTGTCGCACGAGGGTCGCTTAACGTATAAACCGCGTGGCCCATACCGTAGATAAGACCGCTTCTGTCGCCTGCTTCCTTGTTAAGAAGCTTTTTAAGGTAGGAAGCGATTTCGTCCTCATCCTTATAATCACCGACGTTTGCTTTGATATCATCAAGCATTTTAACTACCTTTATATTAGCGCCGCCGTGACGCGGACCCTTGAGCGCACCGATACCTGCGGCAATTGCCGAGAACGTATCGGTACCCGAGGAGGTGAGCGCACGAACCGCAAAGGTCGAGTTGTTACCGCCGCCGTGTTCTGCGTGGAGTATCAAGCATTTGTCAAGCAATTTTGCCTCTTCACGAGTGAATTTGCGGTCGAAGCGAAGCATCGAAAGAATATTTTCCGCCATGCTCTGTCCGGGAATCGGAGAGTGAAGGAAGAAGCTTTCATTATCGTAATAACGCTTTTTAACCTGATATGCCGCAGTCATTATCATCGGCATACGCGCAATTATCATAAGCGATTGGCGAAGCACGTTGTCGACGGAATTATCATCGGGATTATCGTCATAGCTGTAAAGAGCAAGCACGCTTCTCGCAAGCTTGTTCATAATATCGGGACTGGGCGCGCGCATTATCATATCCTCGATAAAGGACATGGGCGGATCGCTGTATTCATCGATTATGGTATCGTAAAAATCAAGCTCGTTTTTTGTGGGGAGCGAGCCGAAAAGAAGAAGCCAGGATGCTTCGTCATAACCGAAACGGTCGTTACGGTCGGTCGCATCGATAATTTCGTTGATGCTTATACCGCGGTAAAAAAGCTCACCCTCGCAGGGGACTCGCTCATATTCGTTTATAACGTAACCGTGTACGTTACTTACCTTTGTAATACCTGCAAGCACACCCGTGCCGTCGGGATTACGAAGTCCGCGCTTTACACCGTATTTTGTATGTAGCTGTTCATCGAAAACGCTGTTTTCGGTCAGGTTTCTCGCAAGCGCCTCGATATTTAATTTATTGTTCATATCATATCCATCCTTCCGTTTCCTGCAATTATATCAACTAAACAACGCCTTGTCAATAAAAAATGCAACATTTTTAAACCTTGTTGCATTTTTATCGCATTTTGATGTCAATCAAATGTCTTTTTAGTGATATTTTTGCAATTTTCGGAATAAGAAATTGCATTTTTATTTTACAGGGGCAGTTGCAGATTCGGAAAGCAAATCCTTCATCGAGTACATACCCTTTTGCTTTTGGGCAATAAATTCTGCCGCCTTAAGTGCACCGTCGGCAAACAGAGCACGTGTTTCGGCTACGTGCTTGATGCTTAAGGTTTCGCCGTTTCGGCTTATGATGACCTCGTGCTCACCGAAAATACCGCCGCAACGAATCGAGGAAATGCCGATTTCGTTTTCGGGGCGCACACAGCGGCGCGCGGTTCTGTCGGTAACGAATTCGGTTTCATCGGGCATAAGCTCCTTTATACCCTCGGCAATCATAAGTGCGGTGCCGCTGGGTGCATCGAGCTTGTTGCGGTGATGCTTTTCGATTATTTCGATATCGCAATCTCCGCCGAATGCGATATATGCACTTCTGCAGAGGTCGGTAAGCAGATTGATACCGAGCGACATATTGCGTGAAAAGAATACGGCAAAATCATTGGAAAGCTCGTTCATCATCGCGCGTTCGCTTTCGGTATGACCGGTTGAAGCGATAACGCAGGGGATTCCGCTTTTACGCACAAATTCGCAAATTTCGGGAAGTGCGGTATGATTGGTAAAATCAATAAGCGCATCCGCCGATTCCTTCACCTCGCCAAGTGAGGAATAAAAGGGGATATTATCGAAATCGGGTGTGCCGAATTTATCGACGGCAGCTGCAATATCCACACCGTTTTTGTTTGCGGCGGCAATGATTTCCCTGCCCATTCTTCCGCAGGCGCCGTTAAGTATAATCTTCATAATTTATTTCCTTATATTAAAACTACTTGATAAGTCCCTGCTCACGCATGAGCGCAAAAAGCTTTTCGTCGTCGCATGCGTCCATCGGGCAAAGGGGCATACGGAACTCGTTGTTGCAAAAGCCCATCTTTGCAACCGCAGTCTTTACGGGGATGGGATTTACCTGCATAAACAAGCCGTTCATAAGGCGGAGATATTTTAACTGAAGCGAAGCCGCAGTTTTGAAATCGCCGTCAAGACAGAGCTTGGAAATACGGTGTGCTTCGGCAGGCATAATATTCGAGAATACCGAGATAACACCTATCGCACCCATCGACATAAGAGGAACGATTTGTTGGTCGTCGCCGCTGTACATATCCAAATCGTTGCCGCACGCTTCGAGCACCTCCATCATAAGAAGAAGGTTGCCGCTCGCTTCCTTGGTAGCAACGATATTTTCGTGCTTTGCAAGCTGCTTGTAGGAATCAACCGAAATGCAAAATCCGGTTCTTCCGGGTACGTTATAAACGATACAGGGAATATTGACCGAATCGGCAACGGTGTTGAAGTGGCTTACGATACCCTTTTGCGAGCATTTATTGTAGTAAGGGGTAACGAGCAACAAGCCGTCGGCACCTGCACGCTCGGCAAAGCGCGAAAGGTCGATAGCATACTGTGTATTGTTAGAGCCGGTTCCAGCGATAACAGGAACACGCTTGTTAACCTTTTCTATTGCAAACTCAAGAACGCGCTTGTGTTCATCGTCATCCAAGGTTGCAGGTTCACCCGTGGTGCCGCAGATAACGAGAGCATCGATACCGCCGTTGATTTGGAATTCAAGTATATTTTCAAGTGCGGCGTAATCGACTGCGCCGTCCTTGAAGGGGGTGATAAGTGCAGTAGCGGTTCCCTTGAAAATGGGTTTATTTATAGACATAAAAGTTTCCTCCGCAGATACAAAAAATATATTCATTGTATTTTAGCACCGAAATTGACAATTGTCAATGTTTTGACTGTGATTTGAGCAAGAAAAAGTCTTTTTTGTTTATCACGTTACTTTGATTTAATAAAGCTATTGACATTTTGGGTCCTTTTATGTATAATGACAAATAAATATTCAAGAAGCGAGGTTTCAATTATGAAAAAGTTCACACGCACACTTGCTTTATTGCTTTGTGCAGTATTGATGTTCTCGGCTTTTGCGGCTTGCGAGGAAAGCACCTCCGTTTCGGGTGATGATTCGAGCACAGCGGCTACAGAATCCGTTAACACAGACTCTTCCTTTGACGACGAAAAGGGCTTTTACGGATACGATGGTATTCCCGAAGGTACCGATTACGAAAATCAGACTGTCAGCGTTCTCACTTTGGCAGCTTATCAGGTAAAGCCCGAAAGCGATCCTTCATACACCGGTGAAAACCTGTCTGCAGTTATCTCCGCGGCTTCCGAATGTACCCGTTTGGTTGAACAGCTTCTTAACGTAACCGTTGAAGAAGAAGGTATCAGCACCGGCTCGCGTTACGGCGGTCCCTTCTACAAGCGCATTCATACAGATGCAATGAGCGGCACCGGTGAATATTTGTTCATTATGCCTGCACTTACCGAAGCGGCTATGCTCGCTTCCGACGGTCTTCTTTACGACTTGAACACTCTCGTTAATCTTGACAACCCTTGGTGGTGTAAGGAATTTAACGATGCGGTTACCATCGCAGGTAAGACCTATTTCGCATCGGGCGATATCACTACCGTAAGCGTTGCTTCCACCATGCTCGTTCTCTTTAACAAGGAAATCGAAAAGAAGCACAGTCTTGCCGCAAAATACGGTTACGAATCCATGTACGATATGGTTGACAAGCAGGCATGGACTCAGGACGTTATGTTCGAAATGGCAAAGTCCGTTTACGTTGACACCAACCAAAACAATATGTCCGACCCTGCAGATATAGTTGGTATCTCCGCACAGCACAACATAATCTTCTGGCTCCTCCGTTCCGGCGGCATTAACGTTTGTACACTTGACGGCGAAGGTTATCCCGAGCTTACCGTTAACAACGAACGTGCAATTTCGCTTATCTCCAAGGCACAGGAATATTGCCAGGATCCCGTTTCCGGTCTTGTAATCGCTGACGAGCACAAGCCCGAGGGCGGCGGTGTAAACCCCTGCTCGCAGGCGTTTATCGACGGCAGAGGACTTTTCTTCTTCAACGCAGTTTCCGCAATGGATGCTGTACGTACTATGGAAGATGACTTCGGCGTTCTTCCTTGCCCCAAGTTTGACGACACTCAGGAAAACTACACCTGCAACGTTGGTGCGTGGACCTCTAACTGTGTAGCTATCCCCACCTTCGTTACCGATGAAAAGCTTGAGCTTGCAGTTCATTTCATCGAGGCACTCGGCGCAGTTTCCCGCAAGAAGCTCACCCCCACCTATTTTGAACAGAACCTTCAGTATCAGATTTCCCGTGACGATGAATCCATGAGAATGCTTGAGCTTATCAACGAAGTTCGCGTTCCCGACCTTTCGGAAATGTACCGTTGGGGTAAAATGATGCAGACCATCGCTGATTTGCGTACCGCTCCTGTCGGCACCTTCGTTTCGGCTTACGACGCGATTGATGAACAAACCATTCTCGAAATCGAAGCAACTGTCGAACAGTTCAAGAACAGCGAAAAATAAACGCATTAAAACGCATTAAGAGGACGGATACCCCGTCCTCTTTTTTTTGTTCGTTCAAAAAAATAAAACGGCACCCGAAAGTG
The DNA here is from genome assembly GCA_045657425.1 of Eubacteriales bacterium. Taxonomy (GTDB): domain Bacteria; phylum Bacillota; class Clostridia; order Oscillospirales; family CAG-382; genus Coliplasma. Next base: position 5,734 of record JAZOTA010000051.1, on the reverse strand, counting down.
CCGTTTTTTATTGCTTGTACGATATGCACCGTTATGCATACATTTTGAGTGCGCAGCAGAACGGATGCAGATTGCGCAAACGCAAGCGAAGCTGCATTTTGCCCCAAAAACGACAAGCGTTTTCGGGGACCCCATAAACCTACTGCGAATGAGATTTCTTGTGATATGCGCGATCAGGCGAGATGAGTGCTCGCAGAATCGATGCAGAATGGAAAAACGGCACCGACGCTGTAGAAATCTACTGCGAGGATGCCGTTTTTTTATAGCATAAATTTATTTATGCGATCTGCGCGATTATGCGAGCACGATCTCCTTGCCCTGTTCGGAGGAGTCATACATAGCCTGCATCATAGTTGCGGTGATGATTGCCTTGTCGATGTGAGAAGGAAGCTTTTCGCCGGTCTTGATGCAACGGATGAAGGAGTCGATTTCGTTCTGGAACATTGCGTTCGCCTTGAACTTGGGCTTGAATTCGATAAGAGTATCGCAGGAGGTGGTATACATGGTGAAGTCGCCGCCGTAGGTAAGACGGATACCTGCCTTGGTACCGATAAAGTCGATAAATGTTTCTTGGATACCGATGTTTTGTGCCCAAGCGCCGTTGAAGGTAATGGTGGGGCCTTCGGTACGAACGAAGCCGGTAACGAAGTCGTCAACGTCGTAAACGCCGTTGAGGTCCTTGGTATCTTCAGACCACATGCCGTTGTAAACGTAGTTAGGCATATCTACGCCGAGCTTCGAGAAAGCTTTTGCGGAAACGGTGAGAGGCTTGGGGTCATCGGTACAGTACATAACGATGTCGAGGTAGTGAACGCCCCAGTCGATAAGAACGCCGCCGCCTGCAATGGATTTATCGGTGAATGCACCGCCGAGGCCGGGGATGGAACGGTGAGCACGGAAGCTTACGTAAACGTGGTAAACTTCGCCAAGCTCGCCTGCTTGAATAAGCTCGCGAACCTTATTAACTGCTGCATTGAAGCGGTTAACAACGCCGATATTGAGAACCTTGCCGGTTTCGTGCTGTGCTTTTTGCATTTCAAGAGCTTCGGGAAGAGTTCTTGCAGAAGGCTTTTCGCAAAGAACGTTCTTACCTGCTTTGAGGAAGTCGATAGTAATGGTGCTGTGCATTTTGTTGGGGGTACAAACCGAAACTGCTTCGATTTCGGGGTCGTTAAGGATATCGTGATAATCCTCAACAGCAGTACCGCAACCGTACTTTTCAACAGCTGCTTCTGCTTTAGACTTGATAATGTCGCAGAAATACTTAATTTCTACTTCTTCGTTTGCCATATACGCGGGGATGTGCGCACTGTTGGCGATGGTACCGCAACCGATAATTGCGATCTTCATTTTAGACATAATACTTTCCTCCGAAATTTATGTTTTAAAGGATATTGGCATATCACCAAATAGTTATCCTTATATTACCATAAAGAATTCCCTTTTTCAATAGATTTTTCCAACAAAACTCAAAAAAACACTTGACACAACCGCACTTTATGTTTATACTAATGTAACAAAAGCTATGAAGGGGACAAAGCGTCCGATTTTTCACTTTTCAGAGAGCCGTCGTTTGGTGCGAGACGGTAGGTGTTGCGGATTGTGAACTCACCCCGGAGCTGCCGTTCCGAGGATATTTTTTCGTTAGGTTCGGTCGGGTTTCTCGCCGTTATCAGGAGAGCGCGCTGTTTGGCGTTGCGATGATAATATTGATTTACCCATGCTCGGTCTATGCTTTTTGCTTTGACCGAGTTTTTTTATTCTTTATTATCCCATAAGGAGCAAACACAATGAAATTATCCTTCTCAACACTCGCCTGCCCCGAATACAGCTTTTCGGATATGTACGCTATGGCGAAGGACCTCGGCTTTGACGGTATCGAGGTGCGCGGCCTTGGCAACGATATATTTGACCACAAGCACAATATGCCTTTTTCAAGCGCAAACATTGCCGAAACTGCAAAAATGATCGGCTCTGTCGGATTGGAAATTTCGATTCTTTCGTCCGACTGCTGCTTGAGATACAAGGAACTTGCCGACGAAAACAAAAAAATCGTTTCGGAATATATTCAAGCGGCAAAGGCACTGGGCACGAAATACGTGCGCGTACTCGGTGACGACGGCCCTGCACCCACCGACGGCGGCAACGATGAAGAGGTTATACGTCAGCTTTTGGATATCACACCCGTTGCGGAGGAAGCAGGCGTTACGCTTCTTATCGAAACGAACGGTGTTTACAGCGATACCGCACGTCTTAAAGCTCTGCTTGATAATATCCACAGCGACAACGTAGCCGTACTTTGGGATATTCACCACCCCTACCGCTTTATGCACGAATCGCCCGAAACGACGGTTCAGAATCTTGGTATGTACATTGCGCACGTTCATATTAAGGACAGCATTGAAGAAAACGGCGAAATCCTTTACAAGCTTATGGGCGAAGGCGATATGCCCATTGAGGATATGATAAACGCTTTGCGCTCGATCAATTTCGAGGGTTATCTTTCGCTTGAATGGGTTAAGCGTTGGGCTCCTTATTTGCAGGATGCAGGTATTATCTTCCCCAACTATATCAACTATATGAGCGCATTTACGGGAAGAAGAAGCGGAAGCGATACGCTTATCGACGACCTTCGCGGAAACGGCAAGTATATTTGGCAAAAGAATATGCTTATCGACCTTACCTTCCCCCAGGTGCTCGACCGTGTTTGCGAGGCATTCCCCGATCAATACGCATTCCGCTTTACCGAATGCGATTACACACGTACATATCCGCAATTCCGTGACGATGTTGACAGATTTGCGCGTGCGTTGATATCGCTCGGCGTTAAGCGTGGCGACCACGTTGCCGTTTGGTCGACTAACCTGCCGCAGTGGTATATTGCCTTTTGGGCGACAACAAAAATCGGCGCGGTTTTGGTTACCGCAAACACCGCTTATAAAATTTATGAAATCGAATATCTGCTCCGCCAGTCCGACACACACACGCTTATTATGTGCGACGGATATAAGGACAGCGATTACAACGCAATAATTCACGAGCTTTGTCCCGAATTGAACGAGCATCAAGCAGGCAAGCCGCTTTACACAAAGCGTCTTCCCTTCCTCCGCAACGTAATTACCTTGCAAAGCGAGCAAAAGGGCTGTCTTACTTGGGAATCGGCGCTTGAATATGCCGAAAACACACCGATTGAAGAGGTTTACCGCCGCGCATCGCTTATAAGCAAGCACGACGTTTGCAATATGCAGTACACCTCGGGCACAACGGGATTCCCCAAGGGCGTTATGCTCACCCACTACAACGTTGTTAACAACGGCAAGAACATCGGCGACGGTATGGACCTTTCGTCCGCCGACCGTATGATGATTCAGGTGCCGATGTTCCACTGCTTCGGTATGGTGCTTGCGATGACCGCATCGGTCACCCACGGCGTAACGATGTCGCCGCTTTCCTATTTTTCGCCGAAGCGTGCGCTTGACTGCATCAACCGTGAAAAAATCACCTGCTTCCACGGTGTACCGACGATGTTTATTGCATTGCTCGAAAACGAAAAGTTCAAGGACACCGATTTTTCACATATGCGCACGGGCATTATGGCAGGCTCGCCTTGTCCCGTTAAGGTAATGCAGGACGTTGTCGATAAGATGAATATGTCCGAAATCACCATCGTTTACGGTCAGACCGAGGCTTCGCCCGGATGCACGATGAGTCTTACCACCGACAGCCTTGAGGCTCGTGTTAACACGGTCGGCGGTGCGATGTTCGGCGTTGAATGTAAGATTGTCGACCCCGAAACGGGCGAAGAGCTTCCCAACAACGTCGACGGCGAATTCGTTGCACACGGTTACAACATAATGAAGGGCTACTACAAAATGCCTCAAGCGACCGCGCTTGCTATCGACGAAAACGGCTGGCTTCACACGGGTGACCTTGCAAGAAAGACCGACGAGGGTTATTTCAAGATAACCGGCAGAATAAAGGATATGATCATCCGCGGCGGGGAAAACATTTACCCCAAGGAGATCGAGGACTTTATTTATACCCACGAAAAGGTAAAGGACGTTCAGGTTATCGGCGTTCCCGACGTTCAGTACGGCGAGGAAATTATGGCTTGGATCGTACCCAAGGAGGGCGAAACCATTACCGAGGACGAAATTAAAACCTACGTCAAGGAGCATATGGCGAAGCACAAAACGCCCAAATACGTTAAGTTTGTAAGCGAATTCCCGATGAACGCGGCAGGCAAGATACTTAAGTACAAGATGCGCGAAATGTCGGTCGAGGAGCTTAACCTTAAAAAGGCGGCTTCGATTGAAACGGCGTAAGTTAATTTAAGGATATAAAAGGACGTTGCGAGAAAAAACTTTTAAAAAAGTCTTTTCTCGCACTCTTTTTCAAAAGCTTTTAATAAATTTGTTCAATAATAGCAATAGCTTAAAAGCTTGACACAAATTAAGGTTTGTGTTAATCTAAACAGGTAAAAACTGTATTTACAGGAGTAATTTTATGAACGGAAGAAAGATTTTTGACGATATAACAAAAGCTGGGTTTGACTGTGCTTTATTCCTTGACGAAAACAGTCAATACTACTTAAGCGATTTTTACACCACCGACGGTGCGGTTATCGTTGCTAAAAACGAAACGGCTTTGCTTACCGATTCGCGCTATATCGAAGCGGCGGAAAACGACAAGGCGGCAAACAAGCTGTCACCCGACGTTAACCCTTACCTTTTTAAAAAGGGACTTTATTCCGACATTGCAGATTATTTTGCGGATACAAACGCAAAAAAGGTTGCTATCGACCCTGCGCTCGTTACTGTTAAGCAGCTTGAAACGCTTAAGAAAAATTCGCCTGACGTTGAATTCGGCTATATACAAGACGTTTGCCTTAAGCACAGACAGGTAAAGACCGAAGAAGAGGTTGAAAAGATTCGCCGTGCGCAGAGCATTACCGACAAGGCTTTTTCGCACATTTTGGGCTTTATTAACGGCGACAGAACCGAGCTCCAAGTTGCCGCAGAGCTTGAATATTTTATGCGTTCAAACGGCGCGAACGGCTTGGCTTTTGATACCATTGCCGTTTCGGGCAAGAATTCCTCGCTCCCCCACGGTGTGCCGACCGATGCAAAATTGACGCAAAATTCCTTTTTCACAATGGACTACGGCGCGAAATTTGCAGGTTATTGCTCGGATATGACGAGAACCATTGTTTTGGGCAAGGCAGACGACGAAATGAAGCGCATTTACAACACCGTTCTTACCGCACAGGCAGAGGCGATGAAATATATCCGCGCAGGAGTTTCGGGCAAGGAAGCCGACAAGGTTGCGCGTGACGTTATTACCGATGCAGGCTACGGACAGTATTTCGGACATTCCTTGGGACATTCGTTGGGACTTGAAATTCACGAGCTTCCCTCGGTTTCGCCCAAGAGCGAATCGATTTTGGTGCCGGGCAACATTGTAACCGTCGAGCCGGGCATTTACATCCCCGGAAAATACGGTGTGAGAATCGAAAATATGGTGCTTGTTACCGAAAACGGTTGCATTAATCTTACAAACAGCGAAAGACAGTTGATTGAACTTTAAAATAGGTCTTGACAAAAAGCGTTCTATAATATAAAATAAATTAGATATAATATTTTGTCTTAAAAATAGGACATAAATCAGGAGGATACATTATGATTTCGGCAGGCGATTTCAAAAACGGTCTGACCTTTGAAATGGATGGCCAGCT
>JAZOTA010000050.1:0-15296 GCA_045657425.1 Eubacteriales bacterium | reverse complement strand
TTCTCGACGTCATCTATGACCTCGCCGACTCAAACGGTATGAGAATAGACAGATTTTTGGAGCTTATCGAGGAGGAATTCGGCGCACAGCCCATCGACACCGAGGGGCTTCCCGAGGAAATCGTCACCGAGCTCGAAAACGCACGCTTAAGCACGAAGGAGCATAAAAAGCAGCTCCGTGCACAAAGGGACAACGAGGAAATGGCAAAGGATATTGCCAAATTCCGCGAAATTTTCCCCGACGTAACGGCGGAATCGATTCCCGATAACGTTTGGGACGAGGTCGCAAACGGCATCTCTCTCGCCCACGCCTATGCCCTTCATATCGCTTTAAGCACACGTATTAACGAACGTGCCGACGGTATCAACGCAAGAAACGGCAATATTTCGGCGATGGCTGTACAGGGAGGCGCGACCGAGCCGAGCTTTACCAAGGAGCAGGTCGAAAAAATGTCGGGGCGTGACGTCCGCAGTAACTACAAAAGCATTTTAAAGGCAATGAAAAGCTGGAGATTTTAGGAGGAATTAAAATTGGCAAACTACAACTCTATCGAAAAAATCATTTCTGCGGAGATTCTCCGCACCAACGAGGATAACCTCCTCGCAAACACCATCTGCAACACCGAATTCTGCGGTGACATCAAGAACCGTGGTGACAGCGTGACCTTTATCGGTCTTAACGATCCCACCGTTTACGATTACGAGGGCAATATCGTCTATGAGGACATCGACGATGCATCCCTTACCCTTCTCATCGATCAGGACAAGGCGTTCTCCTTTAAGGTCAAGGATATCGAGGCGCTTCGCTCCTCTATCGGTCTTGAGGACAGCCAGACCAAGCGTGCAAGCTATCTCCTCAAGAACGAGGTCGATACCTACGTATTCGGTCTTTACAACGAGGCGGGCGCATCGCTTCCCCAATCCGAAATCACTCCCGACAACGTAATCGCAACCGTTGCGGCAATGAAGCAGAAGCTCGAGGAGGCAAACGTACCCGACGGCAGAACCTGGATCGTCGTTCCCCCGTTCATCAAAACAAAGCTTATGCTCGCAGGCATCAAGTTCCAAATCAACAACGGCGTAAACGGCACGGGTGCGGTGGCATTCACCGACGAGCTCGGCTGTGACATCTTCGTTTCCAATCAGCTTGCCCAAAGCGGCGATTACACAATGATGCTTGCAGGCTCTTATTCGGCTATCGCCTATGCCGAGCAGGTGCTCGAAACCCAAGTGCTCGACCGTCTTGAAAACTCGTTTGACAAGGCAGTCCGCGGACGTCTTGTTTTCGGCGCAAAGGTAATCAAGCCCAACGAACTCGTGTGCTGTCCCGTAAGCGACGGCGGCAACACGCTCTAAAGCAAAAAGGAGGTTACTTAAATGAACGTTATCACTGCAAAAGGTTATTTTAATTCAACCGCACTCACTCTTGAAAAGCTCGAATACGCCGGTAATGAATATGAATTTTCGGTAAACGTTTCGGGCGGAAAAAGCGTTACCGCGCTTATCGAGCTTGCCGCACAGGCATCGACAAAGTGCAAGCTCGTTTGTGTAGGTGTGAACGGCTATCCCAACAAGGAAATCGCCCTCACCCCCGGCGTGCTCAACGTTATCCCTATCGAAACGATGGGCTATATCGGAAGCGACGGCAAAACCGCGTTTATCTTCAAAAGCGAGAATGCGGTCAGTGCCACCGGCGCAACGGTTGGCTTTGTAAGACGTATCGACGCCGTAAACAACTAACTTTTTTTCGGGGCTGCCGCACAAAATGGCGGCGGCCCTTTTTAATTAAGAAAGGAGGAAACAATGACAGGCAATCAGCTTTTTGAAAGAGCGCTTGACCTTTTAGGTCTTCGCAACGAAAATGCACAAGCGCCGAGCGACACCGACGATTTAAATATGCGCGCCCTGACGCTTATCAACGTCGTGCTTGCCGAAAATTCTTCGCTCGACTGCAGAATACGCAAAACCGAGCACACGATTAAAGCCGTTTCCTCGTTGGAGGAGGAGCTCGATTGCACCGATATCGTTTTACAGTCGGTACTGCCCTACGGACTTGCACGTCTGCTTATCCTCGGCGAGGACGACGCCCTTGCCGGCTCGATGACACGGCTTTACGAGGAAGCGAAAAAAAGCGCAATTAAGTTCGGCAAGGCAAAAACCGAGCCGATAACGGAGGTTTACAAATGATAACCACGCAAAAAGGATTTGTCGGCATCGACCAACGAAAAAAGCTCTCCGACGGCATCCGTACTTCGACCGATATGACAAATTTAAAGGTCACCGACAGCGGCTCGCTCGAAAGACGCGCGTCTATTATCGAAAGATTCCGCTTTGCGGGCGACGTCGACGGAATCTGGAGCGGTATGCTTTACGGAAAGGAAATCGTTGCCGTCGTCGCCTCGGGCAAGCTTTATGCGGTCGATCCGATGGTTGAAAGCGGCGATATCCGCCTTATCGGAAACGCCTGCTACGGCAAATGTCGGATATTCGAGTTCAACGGTGCGCTTTACATCAAAAGCAAAAGCTACTACGGAAAATACGACGGCACGTCGATCCGTCCCGTCGAGGGCTATACCCCCTGCGTTGCGTTAAGCTGTACACCGCAGGGCGAGGGACAGCCCTTTGAGCAGATAAACCTTTTGTCCGACAAGCGCAGACAGTTGTTCTCGTCCGACGGTCAAAGCGATACCTACGTTCTCGCCGAGGAGGGCGTTTACGAGGTCGTAAGCGTTAAGGTCAACGGAAACGACTACATAGGAGAGTACACACTCGAAAACAGTCGCCGTGTGAAATTCGTTTCACCGCCCGAAGCAGGGCTTAACAACGTCGAAATAACCTATTCAAAAGCAACCGCACAGCGCGACCGCGACCGCATTATGAACTGCACAAACGTGATGCTTTTCGGCGGTAACTCCGACGGACGCGCATTCCTTTGGGGTAACGAGGACCTGCCCAACCACCGCTTCCATTCCGACCTTGCCGACGGTGTGCCGAGCGTCGAATACTTCCCCGTAAACGCATTTACCGTCATCGGTAACAGTAAAATCAACTGCATCGTTCAGCAATACGACAAGCAGCTTATATTTACGAAAAACGAAGCATATTATTCCTACAGCGAGCTTCGTGACGACGGCATCGGCAACGTTGTGACCTCGTTTCCGGTATTCAGCCTTAACGGAAGCAAGGGCTGTCTTATCGAAACGGAGGGCTGTGTTATCGACAACCGCCCCGTAACGCTTTGCGACGACGGGTTTAATATGTGGGAATCGACAAGCATCGAAAACGAGCGAAACGCAATCTGCTTCTCATCGGCGATAAACGAATTCCTAAACGGCTTAAGCCAAGCCGAAAAGGAGAATATAAGGATATTCGATTTTCAGGCGCACCGCGAGTTTTACTGTGTCGTTAACGGCAAGGCATTCGTTTTCAATTACGGAAACGGAGCTTGGTATTGCTTCGACGGATTCAAGGGCGGAATATTTTCGGTCTGCGGAAGCAAGCTTTACTTTGCAGACGAAAACAGCGTGTTCAATTTTGCCGATACCAACAAAAAAAGAAAGCTGGTCTGCACCCTCGAAAGTCCGTTTATCACAAACGCAACGGACAGGGGAAATTGCGACGTTACCCTGCTCGAGGCGGACATTTTCATCGAGGGCGAAACAACCGTTACCGTAGAATTCGAAAAAAGCAACGGCGACAAAAAAACACGCCGCTTCTACTATCACAGCGGCACAAGCCGATTCTTCCGTATCGCTGTGCGCCCCTCGCTTAAGGGCGCAATGCCGTTTCGCATAAGAATAAATATCGAATCGCACGGACAATTTGCCCTACACGGCATAACCATTAAAACAAGAGAAAAAGAAAGGAGCAAAAAATATGGCATACTCTGATACCGTCAAGGCGTTCAAGGACGCATTAAACGGCTATTCCGAGGAGGAAAACAAGCTGTCCGAGCTTTACAAAAGCGCATTGCAAAGAAACGAAGCGGCTAAAAACGCAAACCTTTCACAGCTCGACAGTGACTATAAAAAAGACCGCAACGATGCCTTTGCCGATAACGCACGTGCCGAGCAAAGCACCGCAAGAATGCTTGCATCACGCGGACTCGGCTTTTCGGGCGAAATGGCGCAGGCAAAATTAAATTCCGACCTTTCGCTTTCAAACCGACTGGGCGAGCTTTCGGGCAAAAACGCAAAAAGCAGGCAGGAGCTTATCGATCAGCACGAACGGTACGCCCACGAGCTTTCGGTCGAGGAGGCGGAAAAGCGCACCTCACTTAACGAAGGCAAAAGCAAGCTTCTTGCCGACATCGCCAAGGCAGAGCTTGAAAACGAGCAAAAGGAAAAGGAGCTCGAGCTTAAATACGCACAGCTCGAAGCCGAAAAGGAGCTTTTAAACTCCTCCAATTCATCAACCGAGCAAAATACCACAGGCAATAACGGCACGGGCGACACTGCCGACCTTGGAAGCACCACCACCGGCACGACCGAAGAAAACGAAATAAGCTTCTCGCCCGAAATCAAGCCTAAAGACCTTGCAAAGCTTATGGTTCAAAACGCAACCGGAAACGATTATATCAAATCGGATAAGGACGCCTACCTCGTCAACAAATATCTGCTTGATATGATCGATAATTACGAGCTGACCGACGAATACAAAAAGGAGCTTATTTTTATGCTCAAGGCATACGGACATAAGGAGCTTACCTACGATCAGCTTCGCAAAACGGTAATCACGCAGGATGCGAAAGCCCTTTATGAAAGCGCATACAGTAAGCGTTACAAGGAATATATGGACCGAGGCATGAGCCCCTCGAAGTCACGCACCTACGCCATAAGACAGTCCCTGACCGATGCGTTTGACCTGCTCTACTCACGCACAAAGAATTCAAAGGAATTCCTTGAATTCTGCAAAGCGATCAAGCTCAGCGAGGAGGATGCAAAAAGGTACGCCTCCGACAAGGTCTGGTATAAAAAGGAAGTGGATACAACACCGCCCACGACCGAGAGAACGCCCGACGGCAAGCCGAAAAACACGGTATCTCTGCTCAAATAGGAGGAGCTTATGGACCTTTACGAATACATCGATTCCGAGCTTTTCATCACCGTGCCCGTCCTTTACGTGATAGGTATGATGATAAAGAAAAGCAGCATCAACGACAGATTTATCCCCGTCATCCTCGGCGCAGTCGGTATACTGCTTGCGCTTTCGTATAAGCTTGCGGCGTTTCTTCCGTCGACAGCCCCCGAAATCGCATCGCTTATCTTCGCAAGCATAACGCAGGGAATACTTTGCGCTTCGTGCAGTGTGTATGCAAACAATTTGTTAAAGCAGTTCAGGAAAGGAAACGAAAATGATTCTTTTGAGGATAGCGAAAAAAGCGATTAAGCTCTATGCCGATTGCCTTTACGCACTCATCTACGAGCCGTAAATGTCCTTTGAACTGTTATGCGAGCTTTTGCCAATCATCCTTTCCTCCGCCGGAGTGACGGGCTCGCTTTTTGCGGCAATAACCGCTTACGCAATAAAAAAGGCAAAAAAGGATGCCGACCTCAAGCGCGAGGAACGGCTTAAGCTCGAAATACTGCGTCTTGAAGGCGAAGAAAAGCTTTCCGCCCTTATCTTCGCCTTGGTACGCACGTTGAACGGCAACGGCGACACTCACGAGCTTGACGAAACAATACGTGCATACACCGAGCATATAAACAAATCCAACGCACTGAAGAATCTTATAATCACAACACACACTGCGAATTAAACGCTTCGGCAGGGGCAGACCGCAATTCCGCCCCTGCCGTAAATTCGGCTCGCACTTGCAAAGCACACGGATGCCGACCGTATAAAGCTTAATAAAATTGTGTCGGATAAAGCATTTTGCAAACTTTTCACTTGCAATTTACCCCCTCTTGTGGTATAATTGGTAAAATTTCACCTATGGAGGTAAAAAAAGTGAAAAAATGGTTTAAATCAACGCTTGCTATATTGCTTGCTCTCACCATGCTTTTGGGCGTTCTTGCGTCCTGCAACGATGAAAGCACCGATAGCAGCGAAACCGAATCGGGCACAGAAAGCTCGGCTTCTACCGATGAATCCAAGTCCGAAACAAGCAAAGACGACGGCTCCGAGCTTATTAAAGGCGAACCTGTTAAAGACCCTGAATATGCTACAGTCGTAAGCGTAGGACGCTCCTACGAATCCACCACCGCATCCAATACCCAATATCCCGATACTTACGGTATCGAGCTTACAGACGGCAAATTCGGCCCTGCCGAAGGCAGTGACTATACCTCCGTTGATTTTAACGGATATTCGGGCTCAACCCCCATTATTTTGTCTATCGACCTCGGCGAACAATTCGATAACCTTTACGAATTCCGTCTTGGTTATCTTTCCACCAACAATGCAGGCGTAAAGGCACCCACGAAGATCCGTGTCGGTGCATCGCTCGACGGCAAAAAATATTACACCGTAGGCGACCTTGAAATCCCCGAATTTGTTGAAGGCAAGCGCCTTGAAGCAATCCTTAAGACCGAAAATTACGTAAAAGCGCGTTACATCCGCTTCTCTATCATCAAAAGCGGCTGGCTCTTCCTCGATGAAGCAGAGGTAATCGGTAACGTCGAAAAGGTTGCCGACTCCAGCGAAGTTATTCTTGAAAACATCAAAGCGGCTTACGATAAGCTCGGCACCGTTAAATACGAGGGCGGCAAAGAGGTCGATATGAATTTACCCCTTTCGCTCATCAGCCAACAGAAGAGCTATACCGCTTCCGTTCAACCTGCCGCAGGCTTCCTCGATAAAGCTAACTACCTCACCGACGGTCAGATCACCGGCGTTCTTAGCGGCGGCAACTGGGTTGGCTATGAAGGAAACCAAAATCTTGAAATCGTCGTTGACCTCGGCTCCTCGAGAAACGATATTTCGGACTTCCGTCTTACCTGCTATGCCACCAACACCATCGGCAACGGACTTCCCGTCGCAGTTACCTATTCGGTAAGTGAAGACGGCAAGACATATACCGAAGTCGGCAGAGTTTTCGGACCCTCCGTAAGACAAAGCACCTTTGATTACGGTCTTTCGCTCAGCAAATGCGCAAGCGGCAGATACGTTAAATTCGCTATCGAAGCAACCGACACCGCAAGATATCTTATCGAAGAAGCGGCTGTTTACAACCGCGCACTCGGTCAAACCGGTCACAAATCTTACCCCTATCCCACCTTCGACCTCGAGCCCAAGGAATGGGATAACCCCTCCTCCAAGGAAACCAACCTCGCTCTCGGTCTTAAGCAATGGGTTTACATCCCCGCCGATATCGACGTTGAGCTTAATAACACCACCCCTGCAGATACCGCCGTACTTACCGACGGTAAGAGAGCACCCAACAACGACATTCATAACAATCGTTTCTTCAAGATTCACAGCTCCTCCTCTCCGCTTGAAATATTCTTCGACCTTGGCGCAACCAGCACGGTAAAGAGCGTTACTCTCGAATTTATCAACAAGCAAAGCTGGGGCGTTGCTCCTCCTGCATCCTACGACGTTTACGTTTCCGATGACGGCATCAACTGGTTCACCATAGGCACCTGCAAGCCCGAACCCAAGTCCGCTGACTGCGTCTTTGATGCAACACTTAAATTCAAGAAGCCCGTTCAGGCACGTTACGTCAGCGTTTATATGATGACCAACGGTTGGGTTGGCTTCTCGGAAATCGAAATCAACGGCACCACCTCGACAAAGGGCACCGCAACCATCGAGGGCGCTAAATATCCCAAGCGTGGCGAAGGCAAGCTCGGCTATCTCGAGCCCAGCGAAGACCTCATCAAGGGCTACAAGGACGTTTGCTTGCTCTACCACCGCGTTGACAGACCCGGCTACAACGAAAATGAGCTCCTCCGTTACCTTGCATACGTTGACGAGCAAGGCAATATCAAGGACACCCTTTTCGACAGCTTCCTCTTCCTCCAGAGCGGCGACCTTCCCTCGGGCAAGGCGAATAACAGCGCAATAACCAAAGCCGACCTCGATTGGATGCTCGATTCGATATTCTCGAAGGATATCAACCTCGGCGCTATGGAAAAGGTTGCGGCTCAAATCAAGTCCGAGCTCGGTCTTGACAAGGACTTCAAGTTCGGCGTAAGCATGACCATCTACAAGCCCTTCCTCGGCACCGATTACGGTGATTACGACGGCGACGGCAAATCCAACGTACTCAACACCGAAGCAGACAGAATCGCGGCTATCGACGCATATATGACCGAGGTTGAAAAGAGATTCGCAGAAGGCGGCTATGAGCATCTCGAGCTTATGGGCTACTATTGGTACCGCGAAGGTATTTATCCCGAGGATGATAACGATGTCGAGGTTATCAAGGCAACCAGCAAGAAGAGCCACGAGCACGGCTATGATTTCTTCTGGATTCCGTGGTACAACGCTCCCGGCGTTGAATATTGGAAGGACTGCGATTTTGACGTTGCTGTAATGCAGCCCGGTTACGTATTCGACCTGGCTATCGGCGAGGGCAGACTCGAGCAGGCAGCAAACTATATCCGTCAGTACGGTATGGGTATCGAAATCGAAATCGGTTGGTCAAACCTCAACGACCCCGCACTCCGCGAAAGATATATCGAATATCTTATGGGCGGCGTTCAGTTCGGTTATATGAAGAACTGTATCCATATGTACTACCAAGAAGTAACCGCTCTCTATGCGGCTTCCATTTCCAGCGATCCCAAGGTAAGACAGCTTTACGATTACACCTATCAGTTCATCAAGGGTACGCTCCAAGCATATCCCGATGCACTTGAAACCGTTAAGGTAAGCGGAAAGGCTAACGAGCTTATCACAGGTAAGATTGCCGAGGATGATGTTGATTACATAATCAGCACCGTCCAAAGCCCCGAGCACGGTACTCTCACCATCTGCTCAGACGGTACCTTCACCTACTACCCCGAAAAGGACTTCAAGGGCACCGTAACCTTCGCCTACACCTACAATGCAGGCCTCGGCGAATCCAAGCCCAGCATAATCGAAATTACGATTGAATAAACAGTTAAATATAAAAGAGGATGCAACAGCGTCCTCTTTTATTATTCACTTCCTTATTTCAGCACGGTTGATTTGTTTTATTTTTTTGAATTTTCGTAAAAATTCCCACCGTAGGGGCGATTCACGAATCGCCCGTTACGTAACGAATAAATTTAATGCTCGGTTTTATATATTCGTATTTCAATTATATTCCCTTTTTCTTGCAATTTGCGTTTTAATATGATATAATATCCAAAAATTTAAAAGGAGATAACGATGAAAAGATTTATCGCGTTTATTCTTACTATGTTATTTTTAACAGTTCCGCTCACCGCAAGCGCAAAGGGCGACATTAACGAAGTTGCTACCTTCAACACCTACAAAAACGACAACACCGTACTCCCCTACCGTCTTATCCTCCCCGATAATTACGACGACAACAAAACCTATCCCCTTATTTTCTTCTTCCACGGCGCAGGTGAACGCGGTAACGACAACAAGCTTCAATTCTTCCACCTCGTTCAGTATATCTATGACAACGCACCCGAGGATTGCATTATCGTTGCTCCTCAATGCCCTCTTAACGATCAATGGGTAGATACCCCTTGGATAAACGGCGCATATTCCACCGATACCGTCAAGGAATCCAACGAAATGGTGGCAGTTATGGAGCTTCTCGACAACCTTGAAGCAAAATACAGCGTTGACGAAGACAGAATCTATGCAATCGGTCTTTCGATGGGCGGATTTGCTACTTGGGATATCATCACCCGTCACAACGACGTTATCGCGGCGGCAATTCCTATCTGCGGCGGCGGCGACCCGAGCAAAGCAGAGCTTCTTAAGGAAACCCCCATCTTCACCTTCCACGCAGTAAACGATACCGCCGTTCCCTACCAAGGCACCAAGCAGACCGTTGATGCTATCAAGGCAGTCGGCGGCGACAAGATTGAATATACCCAATACACCACCGGCGGTCACGGCATTTGGAACCAAGCGATCCAGACCAAGGGCTTGCTTGAAAAGCTCTTCAATTGCAAGCTTTCCGACCGTTACCCCGATGAAACAAGCACCGAAGAATCTGTCGAAGCATCCGAAACCGTTTCCGAAGCTGTTTCTACCGACGTATCTGCCGAAAACTCCCAACCCACCGAAGAAACCGAAGGCGGATTCTGGAATGCAACTACCTTAACCTTGGCAATTTCCATCGGTATCGCTGCAATTATCACCGCAATTCTTTCGGTATTCAAGAAAAAGAAAAAAGCATAAAGGATAAATTATGAGAAGAGAGATAGATATCTACGACCCTATTGAGGATAAGCTTCCCCAAAAGAAGCCGTTAAACCCCATATTCAAAAAAATACTTATCTATCTTTTTTGCGCAGTAATCGGCATCGGCGTCGCATTCGGCGTGATATTCGTACTCGACCTCGCCGTTACGGGCGCTTCAAGCCCTGCGGAAGCAATCAAGGAATACGAAAAAGCCGCACTTCTTTACGATATCGACGGTATGATTGAATATTCCTCGGAATATAACAAGGTCGTCCTTTACGGCAACCGCGAAACGAGCGACCGACTTTTGGAGGATTACCTTACCAAAGCATACGTTGGCAAAACCCCTAAATACAAGGAAAACGAAATCGGCTTCCAGCTTATTTCCTCGCTCGAGTATGAAAAAGGCAGCCGTAAATACGAAGAAACGCTCCGCAAATACAACCAAAAGATTGAAAACGGATCGGATTCTATCGATTCGGTAGCAATCGTCAAAATGAAGGTCGTCACCGATGGCAATGCACTCACAAAGGACTACCTTGCGGTAAATATCTCCGGCAGATGGTTCTTCGCATACGCAGGAGTTAAGCTATGAAAAACTTTGTAAAAAAAGAAAATAATCTTATCCTAAATTTTGAAAAGTGCGAATACCTTGAAAACGGACAACCCTATGATAACCGTTTTTACTACGGCGAAAAGACGTTGTCACTTACCGAAAAGCCCTATGTCGCCGAAATCGAATATTTCAAGCGTGCAGGCGGTACCTATATCTATTCTAACAACCCCGAAATGCTGGCAAGCGAGGATATCGGTCAGGCGATATTGCGAACAAAGGACCTTAAAGGCGACGTTAATTTCACCTATGAGCATTCGAACCATACGGGCGTACCCGTCTATTTCGGCTATCAGCTTTTAAACGAGGGCGAAACCGACGTTACCGTTACGGTAACCAACCTCGGCTTCCAGCCCGACGGCGAATGGCTCGGTCAAAGGTCATGGAGCGATTATTTTAACTATCGCTTCGAGCTTCCCGAAGATTATTTCAACGCCGACGGAAGCGTCAACCCAATCTACGTCGGTTGCGACTATATCGATTATACCCCTATTCCCCGTGCACCGATAAGCTTTAAAATACCGCCTCACGAATATATCTACGTGCTCGGCGGTACAAGCGAGGATGCCTATGGAAACGCAAACGTATTCTCCTCTGCCGACGTGCCGATACTCCCCGGAAAATGCTCTAACGCAGTTGTAAAATTCAACGTTTCGGGCGGAAGCGTGACAGGTACGTTCTACGTCTATACCGATGCTTCTCAGGTTCGCGCAACCCCAAAAGAGCAGGGCTTTATTACCGAACGCTTCAATTCACGCACCGGCAAAATGACCGACTATTCAAAGCAATACAAGGGTGTCGACCCGACTGTCGGTGTCATCGAATCGAACATAACCTTCTTCGTCGATGACGAAACCGAAAACGGCAGACTTCCCGTTCGCTACACCAAATATTACGACCCCGATTTCGCTTCTAAAAACACCCCTTACGCGAAATACGAGCTTAAGGAAAAGATTATCGAATCGGACCATTGGGTGACAGCACTTAACCCCAACGGCGTCGATATGGCTATCGGCACCGACATGATGATATTCAGATGCGTCGATACGGACGGTAACGAAATAGTTATCGATACCGAGCGTGCCGATTCAAGCGGTGAGCCTGCAAATATCGGCAACTGGATGGTTCAGTATACCGACAATTTCACGCTTGTAAACGATGCAAGCGTTGATAAGACCTTTACCTTCTTCAAACGTGGAAACAGCGGTGTGCTGTTCGTTATGGCGCGTGAAGAAAACGGTAATATCTTGGGCGCAAAGGCGCTCACAGGGCCTTATAACTTCCCCTCGCTTGATGCCTGCTTCGATGGCGTGGATAAATCGCTTCTCACCGAAAAGAACGGAAGATGGTGGTTCAGAATAGCCGACGGCAGACCGTTTTGCGACGTTGTCGACGAACGAAGCGAGGTTATAAAAATAACCGTCCCTTCAAACAGCACAAAGCGTATCAGCATCGATTACGTTATCCTTGGCAACTCCTGCGGCGGCACCACCCATTGGGTAGAATTAGCTTAACAAATCAAAAAAGCACCGATTTTCGGTGCTTTCTAAAATATTTTCCAAAATTTATGAGATTTTTTTAACCAAAACGGTAGTATATTATCGAAAGGACGGTGAAGGCTTTGGACGATAGCAAAATAATTGAATTGTTCTTTGAGCGCTCGGAGCAGGCAATCGTCGAACTATCGGGAAAATACGGCAATATATGCAACGGTATCGCAAATAATATCCTCAATGACAAACGTGATGCCGAGGAATGCGTTAACGACGCATATCTTGCAGTGTGGAACACCATCCCGCCCCAAAAGCCGAATCCGCTTTTAAGCTACGTTTGCCGCATAGTGCGTAATACTTCGCTTAAGCGTCACCGCTCGAACACCGCAAAAAAGCGCAATTCTCATTACGACGTCACTTTTGAGGAGCTATGCGATACACTGTCGTCAAACGACACCGTCGAGCAGGAAATAACCGTCCGCGAGACAGAGCGCGTTATCAACCGCTTCTTGGAGGGGCTCGACCGCGATGACCGTGTTATGTTCGTCCGCAGATATTATTTTTCGGACAGTATAAGCGACATTGCAAAGCGTTTCGGCATAACAAGCCACGCCGTTTCGGTTCGTATGACGCGATTACGCGAAAGGTTGAAAAAATATCTCATAAAGGAGGGCTATCCCCTTTGAAAAAGCAGGATATCGAAAAGCTAATCGATTCTATCGACAACAAATATATCGAAGAGGCGGCGAATTTCAATAAACCGTCCGAACGCACTAAATTTAGAAAGCTTTGGCTTATTGCCGCCGCGTGCCTTCTTACTGCCTGCATATCTATACCGACTGTTCTTTATGCGACAGCTCCAAACGAATCCGAAAGCTTTACCGAAGAAAGCGATACCGAAGAAATATCATATCCGGATATTATAACCGACGATATTAACCACACAAACATTAAGCTTTATGCAGAGCGTTATAACGGCTCGCCCAGCACCAACAACGAAGCATTTGGATACAGTTGGCTTGAAATGACCGATGCCGAGCTGTACACAAGCCTTGTGTACAACGGAAAAACCTATTCCGGCAGTGCATATTCCTCGATCGATGAAGCCGATATCGGAAAATCGCTCGGAGTACACACATTATTGGGCAACGATATGATAGATGATACGGTCCATTCCGCCGAATTTGAAATCTTCGAGGTAAAGGGAGTTTCGAGCGAATACCGCGTCGCCGCCGCTATGGACGACGGTTATTATCCCTTCAGTGCAGCTGCTCCCAAGGAAACGCTCGGTGATTGTTTAAACGCACTTAACCTCTGCCAAAATATGCCGCTTACCGATTTCTACGTGAATATAACAATAGACGGCGAAACGCCCTATTCAAGAATCAACGATCCGACAAAGGTCTGGAAAATACTTCTTCAGTGCGGCGATGCTAAATATAACAAAGAGCTTTCCGAAAGTATGAGTTGGTGGCAAGCCGATCACGAATATATCACCTTCACCGCAATGTCGAGAAAGCTCGGCATCAGCGGTGTAGTCTCGGTAAGCCGCGACGGCACTCTTTGGACAAACATTTTCAGCTACGCTCGTGTTTACGATATAGGCATTGAAAAGGCAAACGCGATAATCGACTATTCGCTTAACAACTCATCACCGACAAAACGTACACCGTACGAATATTGGATCTGCGGATATATCAAGGAGATCACCGAGGATCACGTGCTTATCGACGATACACGCCTTTGCGAAAATGAAAAGGACGGCATTGTCTTTAAACTCAATATAAAGGATAAGCGCGTCGCACGCGGAATCAAATACGAAAACCTGAAAACAGGCGATCTCGCGGTCATATCGGTGAACAGATACGGATATATCGATGAGGAAAACCAAAATACCGTTAACGGAATAAATTGGATCTCCCGCGGCCACATCCACGACGGCGATATTGTAGTTTTTGAATAACAAAGTATAAAAAGCACCGAAATATCGGTGCTTTTTTAGCTTAATTATCAAAATCTAAAAATTGTTAAGTTTTCGCATTTTTATTCAGTTTGCTTTTTGCAGTTTTAATTGAAGCGATCAACAAGATACGAATAGTTGAACAGGTTTTATCAATGGACTTGAATGTCGCTTCATCAATATAGTCGATTTTTAACAGCATTTCAAGCCATTTGCCTGTTTCGTTTGCTTCTTTCAAAGCAATTTCGAGTTTCGCAATGAAGTCGGGTTTGCCGTGAGCACAGTTTGCTTCGTGGATGTTGGCGCCAATAGAGGTTGCAGAACGCTCCAATTGATTCACGAGGGAATGATGTCCCTTAGCAATTAGAACATTTAAAGTGAAATATCCTTCGGATGTGAAATAATGACCTGCGGTCATCGTGAAATATTCGGTGTGCCACCGAATGTGAAATGAAATAAATCCACCCACGCCCGCAGGCATTTCACATTGCGAAGCAATATTTCACACGCGAAGCGTATTTCACAAATCCCGAAAGGGATTTATTTCGTTGAAAAGAAACACCATTTGTCTGGAAGACAAATTGTGTTTCTTTTCTGGTGCCTCCGATCGGAATTGAACCAATGACACGGAGATTTTCAGTCTCCTGCTCTACCAACTGAGCTACAGAGGCATATTGCTTACCGTGACCGATAAGCAATGGCGATTCGGATGGGACTCGAACCCACGACCTCCGCCGTGACAGGGCGGCATTCTAACCAACTGAACTACCGAACCATTTTTGGAGCGGATTACGGGGTTCGAACCCGCTACCTCCACCTTGGCAAGGTGGCGCTCTACCAAATGAGCTAAATCCGCTGGAGCTGATGATGAGACTCGAACTCATGACCTCATCCTTACCAAGGATGTGCGCTACCACCTGTGCCACATCAGCATC
>JAZOTA010000049.1:0-27569 GCA_045657425.1 Eubacteriales bacterium | reverse complement strand
CCATCCCGAAACGATGGAACGCTTCCCCGACGATATGATTATGCTTAACTGGTGCTACGATTGTAATCCTATTCTCGAAAACGTTGAAAAGTTCGCTTCTCAGCGCTTCGGTCAGATCGTATGCCCCGGTACCAGCTGTTGGAATCAGTTCTGCGAATGTGTTGGCTATGCGGAACAGAATATCAGCAAGATGGTTCAAAAGGGCGGCGAATGCAAGGTTATGGGTATGCTTAACACCTCTTGGGGCGACTACGGCGCGGTCTGCCCGATGTCCTGCACCCTTTACGGCGTAGTGCTCGGCGCGGCTCTTGCCTGGAACCGCAAGACCAAGGTTATGTGCGAAAAGTTTGATAAAGCCGTTTCGGAATTGGTCTATGGCGATGCAAGCGGCGAAACCGTTAAGCTCATCCGTAAGCTCGATTCCTATGAGCGCGTGCTTTGCTGGGGTCAGTTCGTTAACGCGATGTTCGATAACCGCTTTGCAACCTGGGGCGATACCGCAATGCCTACCGATGCAACACCCTTTATCGAAAACGCGAAGAATTGCTTCGCACTCGCCGAGGAATTCCGCAGATTGCCCGTTCAAAGCGAGCTGACCGTTGACCTTCGCATTATGGCAGAGGGTGAGGGCATTATCAATCTCCGCACCGCACGTCTTATCGACGGTGTTACCGAAATCGATGAAGCTCGTGTTGAAAATTGGATTGAAAGATACACCGAATCCTGGCTCCGCGACGATAAATACGGCGAGCTTGATGCGGTTATCGCAGTAATGCGCGGTAAAAAGTTCGGATATAAGGACCTTCTTACCAATTCGTAATAAAACAAAAGCAAGGACAGAGAATTTTTCGTTCTCTGTCCTTTTCTTTTGCTTTTATGGGGTGTGGTTTCCCAAACGCCTTTGTCTTATTTGCTGTTGTAATGAATTGTAGCGGAGGTTAAATCGGAGTTGCCGGAACCAATTTCGATTTGCTCCCATTCTTCTTGCGATCCCGCATAATATACGTCTTTGAGATTGGAGCAAGCATTGAATGCAAAATCATCAATTGAAGCGACGCTGTTACCGATCGTTACGTTTTTGAGATTGTCGCAACCTTCGAACGCACTATTACCAATCGAAGTGACACTGTCGGGGATGTTGATGCTTGTGAGAGATGTACAACTGCAGAATGCATATGAATATATCAATTTGGTGTTGGGATTAATGGTGCAGCTTGTTATATCTTCAGAAATTGCTTGTACTAATACAACGTAAGGGTTATTTGCATTACCGAGATAATAGGCATTATCGTAAAGGTTATATTTTAAACTACTGCATCCGAAGAACGCATCATCGCCAATCGAAGTAACGCTGTCGGGAATGGTGATGCTTGGGAGAGAGGTGCAATGTGCGAACGCCCCATAGCCAATCGAAGTGACACTGTCGGGAATGGTAATGCTTACGAGATTGTCGCAATTATCGAACGCAAAATCGCCAATCGAAGTAACGCTGTCGGGAATGGTAATGCTTGTGAGAGAGGCGCAACCTTCGAACGCAAAATCACCGATTGAAGTGACGCTGTCGGGAATGACAAGCTCTGTTACAAGAACGTCATTAAAATACAAATTCGCACCACTGTAGCAAGGATTTGAGTAATGGCCTGCAAATTGAATTGAAAGCCAATTTTCAACGTTGCCCTGATAATATACATCTTTGAGATTGTGGCACCAGTAGAACGCATCATCGCCAATCGAAGTGACGCTGTCGGGAAGGACGATGCTTGTGAGAGCATAGCATTCGTAAAATGCCTTCTTGCCAATCGTAGTGACTTTATAACCGTTAATTTCTGACGGGATAATCAAGTCGGAATCACTGCAAGTGCCGATTCCGGTTATCGTGCAGGTGATGCCGTCTTCGTTAGCATCATACGATAATCCACTTGATGCAATCTTGCAATTGTAATGAATCGTCGCGGAGGTTAACTCGGAGTTGGTCATACTATCAATGTAAAGCTGTTCCCATTCTTCTTGCGATCCTGTATAATATACGTCTTTGAGAGCGTAGCAACCGGCGAACGCCCAATTGCTGATAAAAGTGACGCTGACCGGAATGGTAACGTTTGTGAGACCGGTGCAATTTTGGAGCGCACCTTCGTTAATCGAAGTGACGTTGTCGGGAAGGACGATGCTTGTTAGGCCGGTGCAACCGAAGAACGCGAATACGTCAAGCGAAGTGATGCTGTCGGGAAGGGTTACGCTTCTGAACTCTTTGCAATCGTAGAACGCCTTAAAGCCAATCGAGGTAACTGTATAACCGTCGATTTTTGACGGGATGATCAAGTCGGAATCACTGCAAGTGCCGATGCCGGTAACCGTACAGGTGATGCCGTCATCATTGACCGTATATGCAAGACCGACGGAAGCGGTCGGTTTAACGTAGGAATCAGTGTAACTGCGACCGCATTCGTTGCAGGTGTGAGTTGTAAAGCCCTGCTCGCTGTCGGTAGGAGGAGTGACAACGTCGGTATAAGTATGTGCAATCGTTTCGCTCTTTTTACCGCAAGCGCATTCCTTCCAGTGGGAGAATACGTCATACTTGTATACGGTATAGTCGTGACCCTTTGCGGCAATCACTGTGCTTTCGAGAGTGATTTCATTCGTTGCTTCCGCATCGGAATAGCATTTTTCACACTTGCCGCAATAGAAATATGCAATATTGCCGTTTTCGTCGCAGGTAGCATCCTTTGCATTGATTCTTTCAAGCTCATGCTCGCAAAGCGTTACCATGGGAATTGTGTAGGTGCTCATAACGTGGCGCTTGACGAGGATATAGTCGAACTTGTCTATATCGCCGTTGCCGTTGACGTCACCGCGCAATTTTTGCTCGTCGGTGAGCGAGATTGTGTTCATACAGCTGCGCTTAATGAGGAGATAATCGAACTTGTCGATTCCACCGTTGGCGTTAAGGTCGCCGTAAAAATACACAAGATTATTGTTGTTCGCTGCCGCAACAACCGCCGTTGAGGGGAATATGAAAGCGGCAATCAGAATCAGGGCAATAATTGTTGATAAACGATTAAGCTTTTTCATTTTTTTACCTTCTTTCTTTCTTTCTGGTTGGAGAGGAATCAAATCGCTTCAACCGTATTTGTTAACATTGTATCATGGTGATGTCAAATTGTCAACAGCAGACAAGCTTTGAACTTTCGTGCTTTTTTAATGCGTATCGGCTTTACTTTTTGCAAAAAAGTGTTATAATACGGTTGAACATTTGATTTGGAGAAGGCAATGGGTTATTTTTACGATTTTCACGTTCACTCGAACGAATGCAGCGGCTGTGCACGGACACCTGCACGCGATATGGTGCCTGCCTTAAAGGCGGCGGGCTACAGCGGTTTTGTGCTTACCAATCATTTCCTGACGGGCAATAACTGCGTGCCGAAGGACATTCCGTGGGAAGAAAAGATGGCGCATTACTACAACGCCTATCTTTCGGCAAAGGAAGTTGGCGAGGAGATGGATTTCGACGTATTTTTCGGGATAGAGCATCATTACGGCAACGCGCAGGAGATATTGATCTACGGCATCGATTACGATTTTTTGGTTGCAAATCCCGATATGTGCGAGATTCCTGTCACAGAGCTTTGCGACCGCGTGCATAAATACGGCGGCTTTGTTTCCCACGCGCACCCTTTTCGCGAAAGAGGATATATTCCCAAGGGTAATTTTTTAATGGATCTTTCCTATGTTGATGCGCTCGAAATCTACAACAGCGCAAACCGTGAGGTCGAGGACGAAAAGGCGCAAGCGCTTTGCAGGGAATTGGGACTTGCCTACACCGCGGGAAACGATTTGCATTTGGACACTCACCTTGCGAATTTCCCCAACGCAGGGCTTGAATTCGACCGCAGAATACGCGACAACAAGGACCTTGTCGAGCTGTTAAAAAGCAAGTCGGGCAGACTTAAATTCTCGGGCGAAAGATACTTCAAATAAAAGCATAACAGACACGGCAAAATAACGCTGTGTCTGTTTTTTGATAAAAATTTATCGAAAAACGATAAAAATATATTGACAAACGGATTTTAGTGTGTTATTATGATGGCACAGACAAAACGAATTCGGAGGTCGTTATGCCCAAAATTTCAAAATCTGCGTCAACAGTTCTTTCGTTAATATTGGTGGTCGCGTTACTTGCGATAATTCTCTTTTTTGCAATAGTGATGCCTCTTGTTATCGACAAAGCGCCGTTAATGATGGGCGTCAAGGCATATTTTGACGAAAAGGATGCAACGCATGTTTTCTGGACATGGTTTTATCTTCTTATGCTTACCGCGGCGGTTTGCTGCGGCGCGCTTATGGCGATATTGCGCCGAGTGCGTAACGGATTGGTGTTTACCTCGCTGACCGTTTCGCTTATCCGCTTTCTTTCCTGGAGCTGTATGTTTATTGCGGCAACCTGTCTTGCGGTGGTTTATTATTTCCACATGTCGTACATATTAACACTGGCGGCAGGATTTTTGGGACTTTGCTTGCGTGTTGTCAAAAACGTTCTTGAGCACGCAAACGAGCTTAAAAATGAAAATGACCTCACGGTATAAAGGAGGTAGCAAGTTGATCGTTATTAATCTTGACGTTATGATGGCAAAACGTAAAATGTCGCTTAACGAGCTTTCGGATATTGTCGGCATAACGCTTGCCAACCTTTCGGTACTGAAAAACAACAAAGCAAAGGCGATTAGATTTTCGACTCTTGAATCGCTTTGCAAGGCGCTCGACTGTAGGGTGGAGGACATTATCGAATACCGAGAAGACTGATTTAACAAAGGAGAGTTTTCTATGAACGAAGTTAATTTTCAAAATCACGAGCCCCCCGAACAAAACAACAATATTCCCGAACAAAACAACGATATTGCGATAACCGACTTGCGCGATTACGGCGCGTTTGAATGCGTCTTTGCGTGGCTGTGCATACTTATCGGTTATTTGTTCTGCTGTGCGTTTCCGCCCACTCAATTTCCTTTGGGCACCTTTATCGTATCGTTTATTTGCGTTGTAACTACGGTTTTGACGCTTATCGGTAACAAAGCGAAAATAGGTCCGCTTGAATGGTTTTTGGCATTGCTGTCACTTGCGTTTTCGTTTGCGTTCTTGCTGAATACCAACACCTTCCCGACGTTTATTTCGTTGGCGTGTGCTCTGCTTTCCTATGCGTTTTTCGTTTACCGCGCAAGTGGAAACAGACTTTCCAAGGGTAACGCGGACTTTTTACCGCTTGAGCTTTTGCGTGCGTTAAAGGGCTTTTCGATCCTTGCGATTGCCGATATGTTCCGCTTGATGTTTACACGCAAAAACAAGAGCTTTAAGGCACTTCTTAAAATACTCATCGGACTTATTGCCGCAGTCATTCCCACGGCAATCGTCGTTTCCTTGCTTTCTTACGACGGCAGATTTTCGGAGCTGTTGAGAAACGCATTTTCCTTTATCATCGATCTGGATTTCGGCGAGCAGCTTCTTTATTTGTGCTTCGGCAGTCTGATTGCGATGTATATTTTCGGCGTGTATGCGATAAACACCTCCGAGCGCAAGCCGCTTGACTGCGAAGCAATGCGTGAAAAATCCGAGCGTGTGCGCTTTGCGCCCATCCTTACCGTTTGCGCAACGCTGTTCCCTCTTTTGGTAGTTTATATTTTCTTCTTCGTTTCGCAATGGGATTATTACCTTTCGGCATTTACCGGCAAATTGCCCGAGGGTGTCGTTAACTATGCCGAATATGCAAGAAACGGATTTTTTGAGCTCTGCACAGTTTCGGCAATAAACCTTGTGATAATCATTGCCGTCGCACTCTTCACACGCAGAAACGGTAACGGCGAAAAGCTGTTTTTACGTGTCGTTTCGGCTCTGTTTTCGGTAATGACGCTTGTTCTTATCGGCACCGCACTTGCGAAAATGTATCTTTATATCGACCGCTTCGGTCTTACCGAAAAGCGTCTTCTTTCCTCTTGGCTTATGGTTGTGATTGCCTTGATTTTCGTGTTCATAGTCATTCGCAGCTTTTTCAAAAAATTCCGTTTGTTTGCCGTTTCTACGGTTGCGGTTGCGCTTATGTGCGGTGTTTTGGTAATTTCCGATTACAACGCGCTTATCGCAAACTATAACGTCGAGCGCTACGTTTCGGGCAAGACCGAGGAAATCGATTTGAAGGCGCTTATAAATGCCGACACCTCTGCGGTTCCTGCAATTACAAAATTGATGAAGCACTGCCAAGAAAACGGCAAGACCGAAACCTACGGATATACTCGACTTAACAGTAAATTGCTCGATGAAAAGAAGCGTCTTGAACGTCAAAACGACGTTTTCTCGTTCTCCTTCCCGAATCAACGCGCCATGAACGCAATCGAGGAGTTTTACGCTAAATATCCGTTGGAAACGGAAATACAGTAAGATTTGTTTCCTGTTGAAAAGCGTAATGTTCTGTAATCGCAACGCTGTAACCCTGTGGAGATAAATTATGAAATACTTCAAAATTGTGATTATTCTGCTCCTTGGCGCATTTCTGCTCGTTTCGCTTGGCGGTTGTATCGACAACGAAGTAAGCTATGACGGCTACGGAACCAAAGTGATCTACCGCGCGGAAGGGCATGCTTCGGAATACACCTATAGGTTGAACCGAAGCGAGATGGAAAACGGGATCGATCTGTTCGGATTTCATATCGGGCCGTATGAACGCTCGTATACCTATCTGTTCCCCGACGGTACGCTGTCCGACGTTATGTTTGAATCGGAAAATGACGATGATTACGGCTTGAAGCAGGTCGAAACGGAAAATCTCGAATATAATCTCGAATACGAACCGAAGCTTTCCGACCTGAGATATTGGATGTATCAGCTGAAGGATGAAAACGTAGATTCCGTTGCGAACGATATCTGTGAGGTCGGTGAAGTGCTCTTGGTTGACGATATCTATTATTGTCTGATCCAATACGCCGATCAAACGTCGTTTCTTCTTGAGATTGCGTACGACGGCACGGTAAAATCGTTGATACGTCTTAATATGAGAACTACAAGCTTTGCGCTTTGCGAAAAGTGAAAAACAAAAAAGGCACTCAATCGAGTGCCTTTTGAATTTATTTGATTTCCCAATTTATTTCTTCCTTGCCGAATCAACGCGCTATGAACGCAATCGAAGAATTTTACAAAAAATATCCTTCTTTGCCATAATAGTATTTTCGTTGCTTATCCTTGCGTTGGTCTTCTTGTTTTTGCTTGAATTTTCACACATAAAACCCGCATATTGCACAAAAAAGCCGTCGATTGTTTTGCGTAATCGACGATTGACGGTGATGTAATGTTTTAGTATAATAAAGTGTAAGCAAAATGCGCTTAATATTTTGAACCTGTTTATAATTCAAAGGGGGATGTGTTTTATGAAAAAGATCCGAATCGTTGCAGTTCTGCTGTCCTTGTTGATCTTGTTTTCTTTTTTGAGTGGTTGCAATGATGGCGCTTCGGACGCATCGTCCCAGCCCTCTGTTGAACCTACGGAATCGTCTGTTGACGTGCAACCCGAAAGCTCCGAGGAAATATCCGAGGAAATATCCGAGGTCGTTGAGGTTGACGGTCGCGAGCCTTACAAAAACGCGCTCGAAGCCTTTGAAGAGCTCGAAAACTTTGAGCTTGGTGTTGAAATGGATATCTACCGCGTCTTCGGCACCGAAAAGCAGAGAGAAGTCGTTGAAAGCACTTACCGATTTCTCGGTTACGGCAGTAAGGAGCAGTCGTCGCGCACGACTACGAAATATAATTACGGCGATAAGATCGCTGAATATGAGCTTATCTCTCTCGACGGCGCGGATTTCCTCGATTACGGTGATGAAAAATTTTGCTCCGAGCAGGCCGAGGGTAATGAGGCGTATTTCCTTGACCCCGAGCTTTACGGCAAGATAATCGTTTCGCCCGAAAGCGCTGACAAGGAAGAAAAGGTGCTTTTGTTTACCGAAGCCGAGGCGGTAGAGGAATGGATCGCTTACGACTATGCAACGCTCGTTTCTGCCGAAGCAGAGGTTTATCTAAATGCCGAGGGCATGATAACCGGTTATAAATATACTGTGGCGTATAATCACGGTGCGGTCTATAACGAGATCGAGTATAAAGCGGTGCTTGCGCCATATTCCGACGATGAGCTTCCGACTATCGAGCGCCCCGCGAACGTGCGCGAATATACCGAGGTCGAAAGCGTTGAAGCCGTGATCCTTCTTGACAGGGCACTTATGAACCTCGAAAGAATGGAGGTTTACACCCTCAGCCGTAATGTTCTTTGGCTCGATCAGGTCTCTTCCCGTTATGAAGAAAGCAACGGACAAATTTATTATTTTGAATACGGCGACGAGTTTGCCGAGAACCTGTATCTCCATAAGGTGCGTGAGATCTACAATCCGAATAAACGCGATTTTGATACTTATGACACGACGAACGAAACAACAATAATAGACGGCAAGAAAACGGTCAAGGTCGGAAAAAAAGAGACCGAGCACGATATGTCCGACAGCGATATCAAGGAGCATATCGAAGCTACCGCAAAAGACCGTATGAGCTTCTCGCCCGAGCTTTCGCATATAAGCGAGATATCCTATGACGCAATCGAAGGCTATATAACCATTACCGTGTTGGGAAACCGCGAATACGGTAAAATGGCATACGAATTGGTTTGCGATTATCTTGAATCCGACGAGGACACTATCGACGAGTATTTCGACGGCTACGTTGTTGAGCAGGCGGAATATATGATCACGATTGACGTTGATACCTATTATCCGGTTGCCGTCAACTTCGATTTCTCGGCTATGCACGAGTCGGATATCAAGGAGCTGAAGGGCTATGAGTATGAGATCGGCGTAGAGAGCAGATGCTCGTATTCTCCCGCGCTTCCCGACACCTATTTCGAAATCACCGAAGAACAGCATCCCGATTTCGATACCGAGCCCGAGAATGAGGAAAAGGCAAAGCCCTTGTTCTATAAGGTTACCGATGCAAACGGAAAGACTATGTGGCTTTTAGGAACGATACACGTCGGCGACAACCGCACGGCATATCTTCCCGACGAGATATACGAGGCGCTGAACGGGTCGGATGCGCTTGCGGTCGAGGTGGACACGATAGCACTCGGCGAGGAGTTCGAGGATGAGGATAACGATGATCTTTTCGAGCTTTACCGTGAGGCGTACTGTTATGAAGATAACGATACGTTAAAGAAAAATATCGACGAAAAGCTTTACCGCGACACCGTTGATTACGCAAAACGTCTCGGATTGGGATTTTACGGAGACTATATGTCTGCTTCGAGCGAGTTCTACCGCCCGAATTATTGGTCGGGAGCGTTGGATAACATTGTGTCCGAGCACACCTACGGCGTTTACTATCATAAGGGTGTCGACAGACGCTTGCTCGGTCTTGCCAAGGAAAAAGAGATAAAGGTCTATGAGGTAGAGGACAGATACCGTCAGTATACTATGGACATAGATTATTCCGACGAGACGCTTGAGCTTATTCTCAATTGGACGGTATACGCATCGAGAAGTCAGTCGTATTCCGACACGATGGAGCTGTTTGACGCTTGGTGCAAGGGTGATTACGATGAGCTCTATGCACTTGTCAACGAGGAATACGACACGAGCAATATGACCGAGGACGAAATTAAAGCGTACGAGGAATATATGAAAGCGCTTCAAGAGGATCGCGATGCGCTTATGCTCAAAAAGGCAAAGAAATACCTCGAAAGCGGCGAAACGGTTTTCTATGCGGTAGGTCTTGCGCATCTTCTCAATGAGGATGGCGGTCTTGTGTTCAAGCTTGCGGAGGCAGGATATACAGTCGAGCTTGTTGAATACAAATAAACAAAGCAACAAAAAAGGCACTCAATCGAGTGCCTTTTGAATTTATTTGATTTCCCAATTTATTTCTTCCTTGCCGACAGAACGCAGAAATTCGTTGCATTTCGAAAAGTGCTTGCAGCCGAAAAAGCCGTTGTATGCCGAAAGAGGACTCGGGTGGGCGCATTCGAGAATAAGGTGGTGACTGTTTGTGATAAGCGCCTTTTTCGCTCTTGCATAACCGCCCCAAAGGAGAAAAACTATCGGCTCTTTGCGCTCGTTAAGCAGTGAAATGGCGCGGTCGGTAAATATTTCCCAGCCCTTTGCGCGGTGGCTTCCCGCTAACCCGTCGCGGACGGTAAGAACTGCGTTTAAAAGCATAACGCCTCCCTTTGCCCAATCGGTAAGCTCGCCGTGGTTGGGAGGGGTGATACCCAAATCGCTTTCGATTTCTTTGAAAATGTTAACAAGACTCGGCGGCTTTTGAACACCCTTTTTCACCGAAAAGCAAAGTCCGTGTGCCTGACCTGCGCCGTGGTAGGGGTCCTGACCGATAATTACCGCGCGTACGTCGTTATAGTCGGTATATTTGAATGCGTTGAAGATGTTACCCATTTCGGGATAAATCGGCACGCCCGATTTTAAATACTCGGCCTTTAAGAATTCGCGCAGCTTTTTGTAATATTCCTTTTCTGCTTCGGGAGCCATTAAAGCATCCCAAGAATTGCCGAAGCTGAACATATTTTTTCCTCTTTTATATCAATATGAATACATTATATCATAAAAGGAAATTAAATCAATAAAATTTTAATTGACAAATGCAATTTTTGGGGTTATCATTTATAATGAAATAATTCTAACTGACAAAAGAGGTGAGATTTTAATGGATTCATCGCGAAGTAGCGGCATAAAACCCAAAAGTATTTGCGCGGAATCGGTTGATTTCTCGCCTTTTCCGCGTTAATTTTGGATTTTAACCGTGCTTCCTTCTTTACTTATATTAATGAAAGGAACGGTTGAAAATGGAAAAAGAACAGTTAGAAGAGCTTTACGAACAAATCGCCGAGCTTTTTGAAAACGGCGATTATCAAAAAATTCGCACTCTTATTGCAGAGGTCGAACCGTTTGACCTCTCTTTGGTTTGCGAAGAATTGGAAGAAAAACGTTTGCCCGTGTTTTTCCGTATGATGGCAAAGGACGTTGCGGCGGAATGCTTTTCGAATATGTCTTCGGAATTGCAGGAGCTGCTTATAAAGCGAATGTCGGATACCGAGCTTAAAGCAATGCTTGACGAGCTTTTCGTTGACGATACGGTTGACATTATCGAGGAAATGCCTGCGAACGTTGCGGCAAGAATGCTTGCCAATTCCGACCCCGAAACACGCACGCAGATAAATCAGATTTTAAATTACCCCAAGGACAGCGCCGGCAGTATTATGACTACCGAATACGTGCGTCTTGATAAAAATATGTCGGTAATCGATGCCTTCACGCGTATCCGCCGTGTAGGTACGGAAAAGGAAACCATTTACACCTGCTACGTTACTCAATCCGACCGCACGCTTGTCGGTGTGGTTACGGCAATGGACCTTATGCTTGCCGAGCCCGACACGCTTATTTCGGACCTGATGGAAACTAACGTAATATTCAGCACGACTGACGAGGATAAATCGAGCGTTGTTAAAAAGTTCTCGGACTACGGCTTTTTGGCACTTCCCGTGGTTGACAAGGGCAACCGATTGGTCGGTATCGTTACTGTCGACGACGCTATCGACGTTGCACTTGAAGAGGCGACCGAGGACGTCGAAATGATGGCAGGTATTACTCCGTCGGACAAGCCGTATATGAAGGTAGGCGTTTTTTCGACATGGCTTTCGCGCGTGCCGTGGCTTATGCTTCTTATGCTTTCGGCAACCTTTACGGGTGCGATAATTTCGGTCTATGAGGAGGCATTGAGCCACCTTGTTATACTTACCGCATTCATACCTATGCTTATGGGTACGGCAGGTAATGCCGGCGGTCAAAGCTCGGTTACGATAATCCGCGCGCTTTCGCTCGGCGACGTTGTTCCGGGTGATATATTGCGTATATTATGGAAAGAGCTTCGCGTTTCGCTGCTTTGCGGTGTTTCGCTTGCGATAGTCGGATTTTTCAAGGCAATCTGGCTTGACGGTGCGGATACTCTTGTTGCAATGGTCGTTTGCATAACCCTTTTTGCGACCGTCGTTGCATCAAAGGTGGTCGGATGCTGTTTCCCTGTGCTTATCAAAAAAATGGGCTTCGACCCTGCGGTCGTTGCAAGTCCGTTTATTACCACCGTTATCGATGCGCTTGCGCTTGTAGTATATTTTGCGGTTGCAACCGCTTTAATACCTAACCTTTAATCTTTTCGGAGGAAAATATGTCGATAATCTACGATTCCGCCACGGGGCAATATTCGCTCCATACAAAGAATTACAGCTATATCATGCAGGAAAAGGAGGGCTTCCTTTTGCACCTTTATTGGGGCAAAAAGACCTTCGGTGACTGCACATATATGTTCCGCGAGCAGGGAAGAGCTGCCTTTTCTCCCCGTATGGAGGGATGCGACGGCTTTATTCTCGACGACGTCCCTCTCGAATATCCCTGCTGGGGCAGAGCGGATATGCGTACGCCTGCGCTTGAGATAACGAACCCCGACGGCTCGGTCATCGTTGACCTCCGCGTTGTCGGCAGACGCATTGAAAAGGGAAAGCAGGGAATAAAGGGCCTTCCTGCTGTCTATTGCGAAAACGAAAACGAATGTGAAACTCTCGTTGTCGAAATGCTTGACAGTGTAAGCAACATCAAGGCAGAGCTTTATTATTGCGTGCTTGAGGATTACGATATAATCACACGTTATACCCGTATTACGAATAACGGCGATGCAACAGTTTATATCGATGCGGCGGCTTCGGCGGCGGTCGATTTTGACAGAATCGATTACGACGTGATTTCCAATTTCGGCACCCATTGCCGTGAGCGTAATATCGAGCGAGCTCCTCTTAATCACGGCAGATTTATTATGTCCTCGCGCCGTGGCGCTTCCTCGCACGTTCATAATCCCTTCCTTATTATGACTTCTCACGGTGCGGATGAAACTTCGGGCGATGCTTACGGCTTCGTGCTTGTATATTCGGGCAACTTTACGGCTGAAATTGCGGCGAACCAGTTCGATACCGCACGTGCTGTTATCGGTCTTAACCCCGACGGCTTCCGTTGGGAGCTTGCATCGGGCGAGGAATTCACGACTCCCGAATGTGTAATGAGCTATTCCTCGGTCGGTCTTGATACGCTTTCCTATAACTTCTCAAGAGTATTCCGCGAGCGTCTTTGCCGCGGTAAATACCGCGACGTAAGAAGACCTGTTCTTCTTAACAGCTGGGAGGCGTGCTATTTCGGCTTTGACTCCGACCGTCTTATAAAGATAGGCGATTCCTGTGCCGAGCTCGGTATTGAGCTTATGGTTATCGACGACGGCTGGTTCGGTAAGCGCAACGACGACCGCTCGTCGCTCGGCGACTGGTTCGTTAACGAAGAAAAGATGCCCGGCGGCATTAAACGTATTTCCGACCACCTTAACGCTAAAGGCGTAAAATTGGGCATCTGGTTTGAGCGCGAAATGATATCCCCCGACAGCGAGCTTTACAAGGCGCATCCCGATTGGTGCTTGCATTATGAAAACCGTCCGCGCTCCGAGGGCAGATATCAGCTTATTCTCGACCTTACTCGCCAAGACGTTTGCGATTATATTTACGAATCGGTTGCGAAAATTCTTCGAGAGGGCGGTATTTCTTACGTTAAGTGGGATTTCAACCGCAATATGAGCGAGGCAGGAAGTGCATTGCTCGGCGCTAATAAGCAACGCGAGGTCGATTTCCGTTACTATCTCGGTCTTTATTCGGTGCTTGAGCGCCTGAATGCGGAATTCCCCGACGTTTTGTTTGAATCCTGCTCGGGCGGTGGCGGTCGATTCGATGCCGGTATGCTTTACTATATGCCTCAGGTTTGGACAAGCGATAACTCGGATGCTATCGAGCGCTTGCGTATTCAGTACGGCACAAGCTTGGTTTATCCGATGTCGGCAATGAGTGCGCACGTTTCGGCTTCTCCCAATCACCAAACCGCTCACGTTACTCCGTTTGACACCCGTTTTACGGTTGCACTTACGGGTTCGTTCGGTTACGAGCTCGATCCGACTGCGCTTTCCGAGGACGAACAGCAAAAGGTTCGTGAAACGGCGGCTCTTTACAAAGAGATCGGCGGCGTGCTTGCAAGCGGAAGATATCACAGATTGCGTGATCCTCACAACGAGCCCTGCTCGGCTTGGTGCACGGTTTCGGAGGATAAATCGGTTTGTATTGCGGGCTACGTTCTTACTCACGTCCGTCTTTACGGCAATAACGAGCGCATAACACTGCGCGGACTCGATCCCGATGCTATATATAAGGAACGCTTTACGGGTGCGACCTATCGCGGCGATCAGCTTATGAATTTCGGTCTGCACGCACCCACAACGCTTGAATTCCACAGTATTCTCTGGATTCTCGAAAAGGTTAATTAAATAAGCTGAAAGCGCGAGGTAATGCCTCGCGCTTTCAGACCGAAGATAAATGGTCTGTTTACACCCTTGAAAGATAAAAACAACAAAAAAGAGTTCTTTCGTTCACATCGGAAGAACTCTTGATTTTTATAAGGAATTTTATTTTTTATTGTATTTTCAAGGGTTTTAACGAAAAGCTCGACTACCGTAGTTTTCTACGCCTACGCTCGCTTTTCATTAAAAACATCCTCATTTCTCTCAGTCTGCTTCAGCTTGCAGACTTTGTCCGCAAGCTGAAAGCGCGAGGTAATGCCTCGCGCTTCTTCATATATGAAGAAATATGGAAAAAATTCAATAAAAATAATTCAATACTATTGCTTTATTTTTTGCAATATGTTATAATGCCTCAGAATAAAAGGATAAAGTTTTGGAGGTTCCTATGAAAATGCAAATCAAAGTACTCTGTTTGATTCTCGCTGTGCTTATGTGCACGGGAGCTTTTGCTGCGTGCTCCGACTCGGATACTTCTGTTTCCGATTCTGCTTCTTCAAACGCGGCTTCCGACACTGTCAGCAAGGAAGAGGGCTTTTCCTACGGTCCTGTTGACTATGGTACCTTCCCATATGCAAACGAAAGCTATATGAATTCCGACCCTATCCGTATTTTGTGCGTTGAAACAGAACGCCATAAGTACGGTGTTCAGCAGTTCTCTTATATCGAAGAGCTTGAAGGTAACGCTATTAACAGCGCCGTTCAGGAAAGAAATAATTTCCTTGAAGAAAACTACGGCATCACCTTTGAGGTAACCGGCGTTAAATACCCCGGCGACGAAATGAAGAACCTTATTGCCGGCAATACCGATGACTATGACGTCATTTGTGAATCGGTTGACCGCCTTGTTGCAGGTATTCCCGAAAACTATTACTGGTCGCTTAACGACTACGTTGATATTTCTCATCCTTGGTGGGATGCAAGAGCTATCAATGCTCTCGCACTCGGCGAAAAGTTCTATTTCCTTGCAGGCGATGCTCTTCTTACCGACGATGACAACACATATCTTACCATCTTTAACAAGGATATGTACAATAAGAACGCCGCTCTTACCGAACACGGCGATATTTATCAGATCGTTCGCGACGGCGAATTTACTATTGATCTTTACTATCAGATGTGCCGTTCCGTGTCCTCTCCCGACACCAACGGTCAATGGGGCTTCAACGCTACATACGGCAACCTTTCTCACGCATACGGCGCAACCGTTATGGTAAACGGCTGTAACATTGCGACCGCTACCAAGGACTCGTCCAACAAGCTCACCATTACGCTTGACGATGAATCCTCCATCAATGCATTCAACAAGGTTTACGAGCTTATGTCCGACAGCACCAACACCCAGCGTGCTGAGCTTATCGCAGGACAATCCGCTACCAATCCCTCCACTTACGGCTTTGCTGAATTGGAAGAAATGTTCGTTAACGAAAGAGGTCTTTTCTACAACACTACCAGCTCCTCGGTTTCTATCCTCAAGAGCGCAAACATCGAATTCGAATTCGGTGTGCTTCCCATTCCGAAGCTCAACAAGGAACAGGAATACTACTGCAACACAGTTAACGTATATCAGTCCTCTGCACTTGCGATCCCCTCGAGCGTTCCTGCTGACCGTATTCCCAAGATCGCATTTGCACTTCAGGCAATGGGCTTCTACAATGCCGACGTTATCCGTTCGTACTATCAGACCACTCTCCAGCTTCAGGCAGTTCAGTCCGATGACGACGCAGAAATGCTTGATATCGTTTACAACAACCGTTTCTACGATATCGGTGCTATTTACAACTGGGGCGGCAAGCTTTTAGGTCTTTACGGCTCTATTATCGGCAATGCTAATTCCAACACTCTTGTTTCGACATGGCAGGGAATTGAATCTCAGGTTCAGACCGCTATGGAACAAGCGGTTGATGCGTATAACAACGCTACAACCTGATAATCGGCGGTGCTTATGGTTAAAAGATTTTTAAGCGTACTTTTTGCGGTGCTTTTGCTTGTTCCGTTTTCTGCCCTTGCGGTCGATGCGGCGGACGAGGTTATCTCGGTCGGCAAAAGCTACACCGTTGAATATTACACGACCGTTGAAAATGCTTTCCCGAAGAAGGCATATAAAAAAGAAAAGAAGCTTACCGACGGCGTAGTTGCAAAAAGCAATTCGATGAGCGATTCTGCTTGGACCGAATTTTACCGCGGTACTGCGGTTCAGGTAACGGTTGACCTCGGTGAGGTTATGGCTGTTACGGGCGCGACTCTCGGCGAGTTTCAGTACAGCACTGCGGGTATTTGGTGCTCAAGATATTTGGAAATCTACGTTTCCGAAAACGGCACCGATTTCGGATTGGCAGGCAAGACCGAAAACAACAATTTTATCACTCAAACACAGAAAAAACGCGTTGAGTTCAAGGTAACTCTTGATAAGGCATATAAGGCACGTTACGTCCGCGCGGTATTCTCGAGCGACGTGTTCACCTACGTCGATGAGCTTTCGATATTCGGCGGCAAAGACGTTTCGGGTGCGGCTTCTGCCGAAAAAACCGTGTTCCCCGAAAAGGAGATCGGCGGAGATATCGACGGTATCAACAGCATATGTCTTATGTATACCGCGACCAATTACACTCCCGACACAATCAAGCCCTATTTCGCATACGTTGATAAGACCGGAAAAGCTGTTGACACTATGTTCGATTCGATGCTTTTCCTCGGTATGCCGGTAACCTCGTCTTCGGACGGTTATATGCGCCAAAACGATATGAAGAGCTTCGTATCGGTCGCTATGGGCGCGAATAACAATATGGGCGCTCTTAATGCCGTTGTAGGTCAATTGAAGGGCGAATTGGGACTTGCGGACGATTTCAAGTATCCCGTATTCTTCTCGGTTCCGAACATCGGTATTTATTCCGACAGCTTCGGCGAGATCGACGGACAAAATGTTTCCTCCAACAATCTCGAAAACCGTACCAAGATAGTTAAATGGTATATCGATTACGTTGAGGAGCAATTCAAGGTAAGCAATTTCGATAACCTTACCTTAAAGGGCTTCTATTGGTTCGCCGAAAGCATCGATTATGCACGCTCAAACTACGAGCCTGCGCTTGTTAAGAACTTCAACGATTATTCCCACGAAAAGGGATACAAAACAATGTGGATCCCCTTCTACAGCGCGGCAGGCATCGACGTTGCCAAGGATCTTGGCTTCGACTCGGTAACAATGCAGGCAGGCTATGCGTTTGAAGGTGGCGAAGAGGTCGGCACAGCCGCACCTCAGGCATGTAAGGATGCGGCAATCGCCGCTAAAAGATTCGGACTTAACGGTCTTGAATTTGAGGTTGACTGCAACGTTAAGGATTACACAAAGCGTTTTGAAAAATACGTAAATGCGGCATACGGCGCAGGCCTTATGGAAAAGGGCATGATCACGATGTATCAGGTCGGCGATCACCTTTATCAATCAAGCAAGGGCAATTTCAGCCGAAGCGTTTACGACCTTACTTATGAATTTATTTCGGGAAAATATACCGAATGTGCACCCGTTATCGAGGGTGACATTACCATTACCGTAAAGCAGGGCGATTTTGAAAGAGGCAAATTCGTCGTTAAGGACGAGGATACCTCCTCTGCAAATCTCGAGGTAGTAAATCTTCAGAAGATTGAAGGCATTTACATCGAAGCATACGGCAACGGCAGAATAAACGTCGAGGCGGCAAAGGCAACCCCCGGTACCTATGAAACCACACTTGCGGTTACCGACGGCACCAACGTTTCAAATACCATTAAGGTTACTATTGTAGTATTGAATGCCGACGGCGAGGTCGTTGATGAATCCAACGTGCAAAACGAATCGTCGGACGCAAACGGCAATGACACCCAGGGTAGCGACGGAATGCTTCTCGTTATTCTTATTTCTGTTGGCGCAGTTGTTGTTATCGCGGCGGTAATTGCATTTGTTAAAATCCGTTCCTCAAAGAAAAAATAGTTTTTCACCCCTACACCCACTAAGGAGATCCTAAAATGAAAAAGTTTATAGCATTGTTGCTCGTTTGTTTTATGATGCTTGCGGCAGTCGCTTGCGGCGACGAAGCAATCGAAAACAGTGGTGTTGCTTCCTCTGAGGCAGGCGATAAGTCGGAAGTCGCAGAATCTTCAGCAGTATCTTCCGAAGTATCAACCGAAGCATCTACCGAGGCATCTACCGAAGCATCTACCGAAGCATCTGACGAAGCTTCTGATGAAGCATCTGTCGACACTTCTGTTGAATCATCAGATGATGAAAGCGGCGGAGAAGTTAAGTTCTTAAGCCAGTTCATTTCCTGGAAAAAGCACTATTGCGACAAGGCGGAAATTTATGAAGTGGTGAACACCGATCCTACCTCTCTCAAGCTTTCCAAGGTCAACAGCTCTGACGTTAAGGAAGGCGATATCGCGGCATTCACCTCCGAATACGGCGCCGATATCGAAGCGGAAGGTCAGGATTACAAGGATTTTGCGGTCGTTGTGTTTGAATATGACCACGAAATCTTCTCGTACGTGAAGAAATCCTTCGCTAAAGTAGGCAAGGCATCTTCCAATATCAAAATCCCCAAGGACGGTTACGTTGTAGCTATCCACAAGGATTATACCGACAAGATTAACGCTATCGAAGCTATAGACGACGTTACACCGTTCTTCCCCCACGGCTTTATCGCAAGCGACGTTCTCGATGCGAAGATCTCTGCCGCGAAAACAGCTCCCACGCTTGACGGTAAGATCACAGCGTCCGAATACGGCGGAAAAGAGCTATGGGACATTATGCCCGACAATATCGGCGTTTCCTATTATCAGTTCGACGTTAACGATTATTACGCAACCGCAAAGGTTTATGCAACCTATGACAAGGATAACCTTTACGTCGGCGTGGTAGTTGACTCACCCAGACACTATAACATCCTCTCTAAAGAGGAAGCCGGCAATATGTGGCAGTACGAATGCATCCAGCTCCAGTTCTCCTCTATCGCTCCCAACGATGAATATTATGTTGAAAATTGGGACGGTATCAGAAACAAGACTGCTGCAAATGCAAACATCGTTCGCCAGACCGGTTACGCCGTAAACGAAGAGGGTGACACCCTTACCACCGTTTGGATAGGTAACGCAGATGCAAGCCACCAAGCAGTTTGCGTTCGTGATGATGAAAATGCAAAGACCTATTACGAAATCGTAATTCCTTGGTCCGACCTCGGTAGCGGCGACGACGTTGTTGACGTTAAGAAGGGCTCCTCCTTCGGCTTGGCGCTTTCCATCAACTGCGGCGACGATAACACCTTTAGAAATATCGTTCTCCGTGACGGCGGCGGTATTATGGGCTGTAACGACTGGACCAAGATCCCCACTATCACCCTTAACTGATTTCGGGTACATTAATTTAGTTCTTCAATAAGAAACATAAAAAAATACTTTTAAAAGGAGTGCAACAGTTTATTATGAAGAAAATTATCGCAATTGTTCTCGTTTGCTTTATGGCATTCGCAGCAGTAGCTTGCTCCGAAGAAGTCGCAGACGAAAGCAGCAACGTATTCCAAACCTCCTCTCAGGCAGACGGCTCTAAAGAGGAATCCAAGACCGAGTCTTCCGTAGCAGGTACTTCCGAAGATGAATCTTCCGCAGCTACCTCCACTGAAGATTCCACCGCAACTTCCGAAGCAGAATCTGCTGAAGATTCTACCGCTTCCGGCGAAGAATCCACCGAACCCGGCGGAGTGGTTTACACCAACAAGTACATTTCGTGGAAGAACATTTACACCGATACGGTTAGAACCAAAATTACAGCAGACGAAGCTACCTCGCTCAAGCTCTCCAAGATCAACGAAGAAGTTGGCGAAGGCGATAACGGTATCTTCACAAACGTATTCGGCAAGAACATCAGCGTTGACGGTCAGGATTATGCTGACTATGCAGTAGTTGTTGCGGAATATGACCACTCTAAGTTCTCCTACATGCTCAAGAAGTTCTATGCAGTAGGCGAAGCTCCCGATGACGTTAAGATCCCCGAAGACGGTTACGTTCTCGCTATCTGGAAAGAAAACACCGATAAGATCAATGCACTCAAGTCTCTTGATGCTGCAAACTATCCTCTCTTCCCCCACGGCGTTACCATCAATGACGGCCTCGATGCTAAGATCGACGCTGCAAAGACCGCTCCCGTGCTCGACGGTAAGATCGGTGCCAAGGAATACGGCGACGTTGTTTGGGAAATTAAGCCCGATAACAAGCTCGTTTCCTACGTTCAGTTCGAAGTAAACAAATACTATGCAACCGCAGAAGTTTACATGACCTACGATGCAGATTACTTCTATCTCGGCGTTATCGTAGACTCTCCCTACCACTACAACATCCTTGATCAGGCCAATGCCGGCTCTATGTATGATTACGAATGCATCCAGGTCAACTTCGGTGCAAACGCAG
This sequence comes from Eubacteriales bacterium, assembly GCA_045657425.1. Taxonomy (GTDB): domain Bacteria; phylum Bacillota; class Clostridia; order Oscillospirales; family CAG-382; genus Coliplasma. Next base: position 6,677 of record JAZOTA010000049.1, on the reverse strand, counting down.
CAGACAGCGATTACATCCTCGAAAACTGGGATCATCAGATCAACAAGACCGCTGCTAACGAAAACCAGCTTAACCAGTACGGCTTCGGCGTTAACGACAAGGGCGAAACCCTTTACTGCACTTGGATGCCTCAAAACGGTACTACCGTTGACACCTGCATGGCAGTTCGTGATGCTGAAGGTCAGAAGACCGTTTACGAAGCAGCAATTCCGTGGGCTATCCTCGGTTCTGCTGACGAACCCTTTGCACCTAAGAAGGGCGATGAAATTATGGTTTCTATCTCCGTTAACTGCGGTAGCGAAGACTCCAAGTTCAAGAACATCCTTCTCCGTGACGGCGGCGGTATCATCGGTATCAACGACTGGACCAAGTGCCCCACCATCACTCTCGACTAATTAATTTAAGCTTTAAAAACGAGGTATAAATCGTAATGAAAATAGGCGTAAGTCTTTATAGCTTCCACGGTTACGCCGAGGAAGGTTCCCTTGGAATCAAGGGTTGTATCGACAAAGTTAAAGAATTTGGCGGCGAAGGCGTTGATTTCGTTGAAACCCCCAAATACAATGACGATCTTGAAGCGTACAAGGCGTATGCAAAGGACATCGGCGATTACTGCAAGAGCGTTGGCATTGAAGCTTGTTGCTTCTGTGTCGGCTCGGACTTCCTTAACCGTGATACCGATGCTGAAATAGCACGTGTTAAAGGTCTTGTTGACGTTGCGGAAGCATACGGCTGCAAAACCCTCCGTCACGACGCTACTCCCGGTTATCACGTAGAAGGCACAAGATGGAGAAGCTTCGATTACGTTCTTCCCATCCTTGCAAGAGCATACCGTGAGGTTACGGAATATGCGGAATCCAAAGGCATTAAGACCTGTATCGAAAACCACGGCTTCTTTGCTCAGGATCCCGACCGTGTTGAAAGACTTATCAACGCTGTTGACCACCCCAACTTCGGCGCATTGGTCGATATCGGCAACTTTGCTTGCGCAGATGCTGACCACAACTATGCTGTAGGTCTTCTTTCCCGTTATGCTGTCCACGCTCACGCAAAGGATTTCCACAAGAAGAGCGGTTCGCTCGATGCACCCGGCGAGGGCTGGTTCCAGTCCCGCGGCGGCAACTATCTCCGCGGCTCGATCATCGGTCACGGCGACGTCCCCGTTCGTCAGTGCATTCAGACCTTGAAGCGCAACGGCTATGACGGATTCCTCTGCATCGAATTCGAGGGTATGGAAGATGCTCTCAGAGGCATCAAAATCGGTTGCGATAACCTCAAACGTTTTATTAATCAGTAAAACAACAACGTATATGGGGCGCTTAACAAAGCGCCCCATATGTGATTAAAATGGGTTGAGCTGCATATTATGAAAAAAGAAGAAAAAAGCCGCGTTATCGCGCCCGAGGATAAGCGCGACACGACTGCGGACAAAAAGAAAATCAAAAAAATTGCAATAATCGTTTTAAGCATGTTTTTGGTGTTTGCCGCAATATACGGCACGCTTTTAGCGGTAACCTATTTGTTAGAGCCCGAATACTCGGAAGTATCCTATGAGGATTACCGCTTTTTTGAAGCTGATTACAACAAAAATATACTTGAGGATAAGCTTTATCTTGCCCTTAACCGAAATATATATTTCGAAAGAATGGGCAATGAAAACGTGTTGACGCAGGAAAATGCGATAGGCATTTCTCTTGCCGCAGATCTGTTTTATAACTATTTCGACTGTCTTATAAAAGGCGATTACCAAAATTATTCATCGTTTTTCACCCAAGCATGCCTTGATTCAAATAATTTCAACCTGCCCGAGCGTTTTACGATGCAGGGTATTTACGACGTGCATATCAATATGTACCGTTCCGACGTTGTCGCCGAAGACAGCGATTCGGTGCGTGAAATTTACGAGGTGAGCTACCGTATCTTTGAAAACAACGGGACGTTCAGAAGCGACATCCTTCCGGATGAAACGCGCACGCTCGTCTTTGAGATAAATATAGCTAACGGCGTTGCAAAGATCAATGCCATCGGACACCGTGCAAACGGATAAAAACCGTTTAGCATTAAGAAAGAAGCGTTTTTTATGAATTATACAGATTATTCCCACGATATCGAAGTGTTTGAGCGTCGGATAAGGGAACTTAAAGGCAAGGCGGATAAGGCGCTGGGCGAGCTTAAAAGCGAGGTTCGCTCGATACGTGACCGCGATCCTGCCGCAAGAAGCGATGCCGAGGTTTTACTGCTCTATCCCGGACTTCATGCCGTTATAGCACACAGAATCGCGCACAAGCTATATAAAAACGGCAAGTTTTTCGCCGCGCGTGCTGTAAGCCAATGGGCAAGAAATATTACGGGCATCGAAATACACCCTGCCGCAACGATAGGAAAAGGGCTTTTTATCGACCACGGATGCGCCGTTGTTATCGGTGAAACGACGGTCATCGGTGATAACTGCACCATTTATCAGGGCGCGACCTTGGGCGGTACGGGCAAGCACGTGGGTAAGCGTCACCCGACTATCGGAAATAACGTGATGATTGGCGCAGGCGCAAAGGTCTTGGGCCCTATAACCATCGGCGACAATTCCAAAATCGCCGCAGGTGCTGTCGTGCTTAAGGATATCCCCGAAAACTCAACAGCGGTCGGCGTTCCTGCGCGCATAGTTCGCGGCAAACACGTCGATAAGGAGCAAACGCTCGACCAATTAAACATTCCCGACCCCGTAGCACAGGAATTGAATCTTTTGCGTTCGCGTATCGAGGAATTGGAAAAGCGTCTTAATGAAAATGAATAACACAACACGGGGACTTGTTAAGTCCCCGTTTTGTTTTTATAAAAATCTGATAACATTTTTAAATTTGCTCTTGACAATCTCGAATGTTTGTGTTATTATATATCGCGTTGAATATGCGCCGCTAGCTCAGCTGGATAGAGTAACTGGCTACGAACCAGTAGGTCAGGGGTTCGAATCCCTTGCGGCGTGCCAAAAAAAGGAACGGAAATCCGTTCCTTTTTTTGTTGTTAAGGAAAGAAATTTGAATGGGATTCGAAGGGCGCGTGTTGAATGACGTGCCGGTGGCACGTCAGACCGCGCCACAGCTCCGCTCGCAAGCGGGCGAATCCCTTGCGGCGTGCCAAAAAAAGGAACGGATTTCCGTTCCTTTTTTGTTGTTGAGGTAAGAAAAGGGAATGGGATTCGAAGGGCGCGTGTTGAATGACGTGCCGGTGGCACGTCAGACCGCGCCACAGCTCCGCCCCGGGGTCCCTGAAAATGAGCGAAGTGAATTTTTGGGGTGGACGAAGGCGGGCGAATCCCTTGCGGCGTGCCAAAAAAAGGAACGGATTTCCGTTCCTTTTTTTGTTGTTGAGGTGAAAAAATGAAATATTTTGAATTTTCGGTTGCTGTGGAAAATTTTGTTGATAGCGTCTTGCAAAACAGCAAAAAGTACGCGAAACGAATGTATATAAAAGTGCTCTTTTGGAGAATAAATAAATGTTAACCGCGTTTTTAAAAAACAAAGAAAAAACTGCATAAAAAGAATTGACAAAGAAGCAAATATATGTTAAATTAAATTATGTATTTTTATACAATATTATATTTCAGAAAGGAACCAAAAAAATGAAGAAATTTCTCTCTCTTCTCCTCGTTGCTGTTCTCGTAGCGGCAATGTTCGCTGTTCCCGTAAGCGCAGAAGAATACTTCTGGACTGAAGGCGAATATGCAATCGAATCCGAAAACTGGAATCCCTATTTTGCATGGGGTTACGAATTCAAAATCGATAGCGTTAACGCTACCGAAGGTGCATGCACCGCTATTTTTGATAATGCGGACTCCTATGTTGCAAAAGGCCCCGGCAAGTGGACTACTCAGATCGTTCTTAAACCCGTAGCAGACAAAGAAGGCGTTTATGAGGTTGTAGCAGGCTACAAGACCACCGGCAACACCGCTCAGAAAAACCTTGACGAAGGTATTATCGACTTCAATGACGGCAAGATCGTTCTCTCCGTTCAGGACTCCGGTACCAGACCCGAAATGGAAAATGGCGCTCTTAAATTCCCCAACTGGGAAGACAGAGCAGCATCCTGGGCTCTTCTCAGAGCTAAAGGCATCAAGTTGACTCTTGACGGCGACACCCTTACCGTTGAAGATAAGGAAAGACCCGAATCTATCGACCTTCTTGTTTCTCACGTTAATGCATACAACTATGGACAATTTGAATCGATGATCATCTACGGCGACGGCAAGACCGTTGAAGAGGTCATCAATCAGAAGCCTTTCTGGTGGATCGTTTACACCGTTGAAAATATCGACGGCAAGTACGTTGCTACCAACTACTACAAGAATTCTGATGAATGCAATACTGTTAAAGTTCCCGAAGGCGGCTTCCTCTACTATGTATTTGACGCTAACAGCGCATACGCTGCAGCAGATGAAGGCGCACTCCTCGGTTATACCTTTGACCTTGGCGAAGTTAAGCTCGAAGGCGTTACCGCAATCGACACTACCAAGGACCCTGCAATGGGTATCAAGGTATATGCTCACAGCGCAGGTGAAGAACAGAATCCTGTTGAACCTGTTGTTCACACCAACGTAGCACTTAACAAGGAATACACCATTTCCGGTATTGGTAACCGTGATGCATACTACGGCAACGTTACCGACGGTAATGCTGAAATGGTCCTTGGCGATACCAATTTCAACTATGAAAACTGGTTCGGCTTCTACCAGAACGGTAACAATCCCACCAACGCTCCCGACAAGGTTGGTTACTTTATCATCGACCTCGAAGACGAATATGACATCAGCGCTATCAAGGTTGGCTTGATCAAGAACGACGGCTGGGGCATCGGCGCTCCTGCAGGCGTTAAGGCTTACGGCTCCGCTGACGGCAAAACCTTCGAAGAAATCGGCACATTCGAGTACTCTTTGGAAGACGGCGTAGGCGTTTGGTCTGAAATTGAAGCAACCGCAAAAGCAAAATTCATCAAGATCGAAGTAACTCTCGGCGGTACCTTCGCATTTGTAAACGAAGTTGAAGTTTACGGCGGCAAGGGCGCACAAACTCCCGGCACCTCCACTCCCGATACTTCCGATAAAGAAGATACTTCCGATAAGGAAGATACCGAGCCCGGCGACGCTTCCAACATGATCATCTTCGCGATCATCGCTCTCGTTGCAATGGCAGGTTCTGCTGTAGTTATCAAGACTCGCAGATAATTCAAAACAATAAGCTTTAAGCATTTAAGAAGACGGCAATCAAGCCGTCTTCTTCTTTTTTTTATTAAAAATGTTATTAAAAACAATTGACATTGAGCTATTGATATGATATAGTAATAGTAGTATTTATTTACGCAAAATTATTATCACGAAAGGAACCACAAAAATGAAGAAATTACTTTCTCTTCTCCTCGTTGCTGTTCTCGTATCTGCAGTATTTGTAGCTACCGTAACAGCTGACAACACCGATCCTTGGGCAGGTAAGCTCAGTATCGAACTCAGTGAGAACGATACCATTCTCGGCAAGACTGTTGATGAAGCTATCGACCTTCTTACCGATGGCGAATTGGAACTCGACGCTGAAGGTTGGGGCACCAAGACCGAAGGCGTTGTTGCTTTCCAAAACTTGAACGCTACCCAGCAAGATGCTTATGGCCAAATCAACCTCATTTGGGAATTTGACGAAACTCCCGAAGCATATAACACCATCAGCTTCGGTCTTTATTCTGACGTTAATTCTATGATCGGTTACCCCTCTGAAGAAGACGTATTCTTCTCCAATGACGGTGTTAACTGGGTATCCGGTTACAGCTCTACTGAAATCGGCTACGGCGAAACCTTTGTAGCGGCATACGCATCATTTGAAGAAAATGCTACCAAGCCCGGTACCATTATCGGTCAGGTAAAACTCCGCAGCCCTCAAACCTATAAGTTTGTTAAGATTGAATTTTACTTCCCCAAGAGCCCCTTCACTGCAGCTAATGGCTACGGTACCGCGGGCAAACCCGAAAAACCCAGATGGGAATTCTTTGGTCTTACCGAAGCATTTGTGTTCAGCAATGAAGAACCCTCTTCTGTAATTACCGACTTTAACGCAGCTGACTATTGGGAATCCCGCTTCGGCAGAGGTCGCGGCTCGTTCGCTTACACCAATGCTGATGCTTACGCAGTAGCATATGAAAACTTTATCAGCGGCAGCTACACTCAGGTTGCATTTGCACCTGTTGCAGGTCTTGAAAACGTATATGAAGTAGTTTCCAACGGCGCAGCTTCTTCTGCTATCGAATTCCCCGAAAACGGCTTCATTTGGGTTGCATATACTGCTGCAGAAGCAGGCTACGGTAAGGCAGCTATCGATCTCTTCTCTACCATGTCTGTTGGCGATAAGTATTCCTTCAACGGCATCGACTTTGTAAACGGATTCGGTGCAAAAGACGCTTCTGTTACCGCATACGTTCCTGCTGTTTCCGTTGAAGACACTATGAAGGAAAAGCTTGGCGAAAAGCTCAACGACGCAGTAGTTGATTACGTTATCGAAGCACCCGAAACCTACAAGGCAGGCGACGAGATCACCGTTAAGGTTTACGCAAGAAACATCACCGCTGCAAACGGTATTCAACTTGCAGAATTCAAGCTCTACTACGACAACACCAAGCTTCTCATTACCAACGATATCGATGAA
>JAZOTA010000048.1:0-16071 GCA_045657425.1 Eubacteriales bacterium | reverse complement strand
AACAAGGCGGCGATGACCTTACTCAAAGAAATTACAAAAGAAATAATCTTACCGAGAAAGGAGGACCCTTGCCGATGGCAACCACAGGTTTCTGGCCCGTCAGAGGACGGTTAAAGGAAGTAATTGACTACGCCAACAATCCCGACAAAACCACCGCCATAGAATACCTTGATGAAGATTTATATGCCGCCATTCGCTATGTGGAGAATGATGATAAAACCGACCAAACGATGTTTGTATCGGGCATTAACTGCTCCAAGCATAACGCCTATAACGAAATGATTGCCGTTAAGCGCCGTTTAGGAGAGCGGGGCAAGAATATCGCTTATCACGGGTATCAGAGCTTTGCCGCAGGCGAGGTCACACCGGATGAAGCACATCAAATTGGTTTGGAAACCGCACGGCAGATGTGGGGCGCAAGGTATCAGGTGGTAGTCACTACCCACCTGAATACCGATAACATTCACAACCACTTTGTAATAAACAGCGTATCATTTGTGGACGGCAAGAAGTTTCGTAACGGCATCGGAGATCGGTTAGAGCTTCGAAAAATCTCCGATGCCATCTGCACCGCAAGGAACAAATCGGTGATTAAGAGCCATAAGTTTTACAGCAATAAAAAGGAATATTGGATACGCACCTCCGGCAAGCTCACCCACCGTGATATGCTGCGGCGTGATGTGGATGAAGCCATCGCAAACAGCGGCAGTTTCAAAGAAATCGAGTATTGTATGAAAAATCTTGGTTATCGCTTTGAACGTGACTTTTATTACGATCATCCCTCTGTGATTGCAGACGGATGGAAACGAGCAATCCGTATCAGTAGCTTGGGCGAGGATTATTCCAAAGAGCGCATCCGTCAGCGGTGCCGAGAAAATCAAGTCGGACCGATTATGAACACCATTTATAATGCTCCATATAAGCGAAAACCTCTGCTCGTAATCGAATACGAATGGCGGCGATTTGAACGTATGGATACGGTTCAAGTATTGTTTGCTCTGTTCATCGAACTGCTGAAAATATGCACGGGCAACAATATCGAGGAAAAGCACAACCGCCCACTCTCTCCGCTAATGCGGGCAGAGGTACAGAAGTTAGATAAATATATTGAAGAGTACAAGCTCCTTTGCGACAATCACATTGAGTCGCCAAAGGAGCTTTTGTTATTTCAAGAGAACTTATCTGCACGTATTTCTGAGTTGGAGCAGGAACGATATGCTCTGCGGCTAAAACTGCGCCGAGTGAAAACACCCGAAGAAGATGCCGCCCTGAAGGAGCAGGCAAAAGAGATCACCGCAAGAATTACTCCCTTGCGAAAAGAATTAAAAGTCGCTCTGCGCATTGAGGAGCATATTCCCAAAATCCACGAGCTTCTTGAGCAGGAACGCAATATCGAAATGAAACGAAATAATTTGATTAAAAAGAAAGAACGAGGTTATGAACGATGAAAAACACTAAGAAAAATATCTCTATCGAGAAATTACACCCCTTTGAGAACCACCCCTACAAGGTGCAGGACAATGAGGAAATGGATGCCCTTGCCGAAAGCATTAAGACACACGGCGTTGTATCTCCCATCATAGTTCGCCCACTTGAAAACACCACAGACGAATACGAAATCATATCCGGTCACAGACGGGTTATGGCAAGCAGAAAGGCAGGGATTACCGAAATCCCTGCCTTAGTTATTTCCCTTGACCGTGATGCGGCGGCAATCGTGCTTGTGGACAGCAATCTACACCGAGAGCATATTCTACCCTCTGAAAAAGCCTTTGCTTATAAGATGAAGGCGGAAGCATTGGCTCACAAAGGATACCGCACAGATTTAACCTCGGTGCAAGTTGCACCGAGGTTGGCAACGGAACAAATTGCAGAGGATGCAGGAACAAGTAAAGACACCATTAAACGATATATCCGTCTCACCAACCTTATCCCCGAAATTCTGCAATATGTGGATGATGGGCGCATTTCCTTTACTCCCGCCGTTGAGCTTTCCTATCTCAATGAGCAAGAACAGTATGACCTTTTGGAGCAGATGGAGCTGAATGACTGCACCCCGTCACTCTCTCAGGCTTGCCGCTTTAAGAAGATGAGCCAAGAACAAGGTTTGACTCCCGAAGTCATCGCCGCCGTTATGAGTGAGGAAAAAGCCAATCAGCGGGAGATGTTCAAAGTCCCTATGGAACGCATACGCCAATATGTCCCTAACGCCAATGCAAAGCAGGCTGAGGATTTTGTTTTGAAGGCTTGCGAGCATTACCGCAAATTTTTGATCCGTCAGCGCAACCGTGATGAAAGGTAAGGTGAAGAATATGAAAAAAGTCAATATAGAACCAATTATGTTTTCGAGAAAAGGCGCAGGACGCATTGATGAAAGCAACCCCATTGACCTCTTGGAATACGTTACGCCAAGATCGGCAATGGCAATCGACAATACTCCCGTTTGCTATATCCCGAAGCAAATCTCCGTGTCCGAAGAAATAAGCGGAACGATTTATGACGTTACCGGCATTTTTACTGGCGAGGTGGATAAATCACTATTTCAGCAATTAAAAGAATTGATCCTATCCGAGCAGTTAGTGTAACTGCCATAGGTTTGTAGAATCACAGCCGAGCATTGTATAATTGGCTTGCCCAATAAGCAATGCTCGGCTTTCGTGAGAAAGGAGTTTATTATGGCAATGAAAGCTGAGAATATGAATCAAGATAAAATTACAGCTTTATACTGTCGTCTGTCCGTAGAAGATATTAAGGACGGCAAAGACAAAAAGAGAAAGGGCAAAGAGGACGAATCGAACAGTATCAGTAACCAAAAGCAGATCCTTTCGGACTATGCTAAAAAGCACGGATACACCAACACGCTGTTTTTCGTGGATGACGGCATTTCGGGTACGAGCTTTGACCGTAGCGATTTTAATCGTATGCACCGAATGGTAGAAGAAGGCAAAATCGGCACAATTATCGTAAAAGACCTATCCCGTTTCGGTCGTGAGCATATTGAAGGAGACCGCCTTGCAGAAATCGTATATCCCACACTTGGCGTTACCTTTATATCCATTCACGAAAATATCAATACCTCTACGGGTGAAGGTATGGAAATGCTGCCGTTTTACAATATATTCAACGAATGGTATGCGGCGCAGACCTCAAAGAAAATCCGTGCGGTATGGCAATCTAAATCCGATAACGGTGAGCGTGTTTCCGCAACGGTAGCCTACGGTTACAAAAAAGCCGATGATGATTCCAAGCAATGGCTTGTTGACGAGCCTGCCGCAAAGGTGGTGCGGTATATCTTTCAGCTTTGTCTTGAAGGGTTGGGCGTTACCAAAATCGCCCGCCGTTTAGAAGCAGAAAAGATTTTAACGCCAACCGCCTATTACAACAGTATTGGCAGAAAGACAAGGAACAATGTCGTTGATCCTTACCGTTGGTCTGAAAACAGTGTAGACCACATTCTCGCCAATATGCAGTACACCGGATGCGCCGTAAATTTCAAGTCAAGTACCGTCAGTTTTAAGGTTCACAAGACCGTTTATAATTCTCCCGAAGATTGGGTTATCATTCCGAACACGCAGGAAGCCATTATCGATATGGATACTTGGGAGCGTGTACAGGAGATAAAAAAGCACCGCCGCAGAAATACTGCGACGGGAAGACAAAGCATCTTTTCGGGATTGGTGTATTGCGGCGATTGCGGTTCAAAACTATACTTCTGTGCCGCCAAGAGCGTAAAGGAGCATCAGGAATTTTACCGTTGCTCTGCCTACAAGGAAAACAGAGGCAGTTGCACAATTCATTTTATCCGTAATGTGGTACTTGAAAAAATGGTGTTAAAACTCATAAGAGAAGCGGCAGAATATATTACGGAATATGAGCCTGTTTTTCTGTATCTGTACGGTAAGCAACACGAACTGCACAAAGCAAACAGTTTCAAAGCCGCCAAGCAGGAACTTGAAAAAAACAAAAAGCGTATTGTGGCACTTGATAAGTTGATCGAAGCCGCCTTTGAAAAGAACGTACTTGGAACACTGAGGGATGATCTGTTTGAGCGTATGACCGCCAATTACGAACAAGAGCAAAGAGAGTTGATACAATCGGTTGCTGATTTGGAACAGCGGCTTGCCAATGCGGAGCAGGATAACATCGACCTACGGGCATTTCTTTCTATCATCCGCAAATGCACCGACTTAAAGGAACTAACACCCGAACTCGTCAATCGGCTAATAACAAAGATTGAAGTCTTTGATAGTACCAAAGACGAGAATGGCAAAAAGCACGTTCCTATTAAGGTTCACTTTATCGGTGTGGGGGTTATTGTTATCCCCGATGGGAAGACAATTCTTGAAACCTATGAAGAAATCCGCAAGAATCCGCCAAAAGCGGCGTAAAAGAGAAATACGGCGTAGCCTTAATCGGCTACACCGTATCCTACATACCCCGACTGTCCTTAGCCACCTCTGGCTAACGGGCAGAGAGTTTTTTACTTATTTACGTGCAGGTTTTACGTTGGAGGCAGGGCGAATAATGCCGTCAATCGAGCCGTTGGCATCTTCAAACGCCTTGATGCTCTGTCTTATCAAAACAAGGACTTGACTGTTCACACTTCTGCCTTCGTAGTCCGCGATATAGGAAAGCTTATTTAACATTTCCTCTTCAATTCTAATAGAAACGCTCTTAATAGCCATACAATTACTCCGAAATAAATATATTGTATATTTATTTTAGATGTATTATGTGCTATAATGTTGCAAACGGATGCACCGTATATCTATAAAATTTGAGGAGATGATTATTATACTACTCGAAAAAGTGTTCAACACCTGTTGTTTCTTTGGGAATAGGACAATAAACGAAACCGAAGAGTTGAGGATTGAATTAACCGAGACTGTTGAGAGATTGATTACCGATGAAAAAGTGGATACTTTTTTGTTTGGCAGCAAAAGCCGTTTTGACAGTATATGTTTGGAGGAAGTGTCAAAAATAAAAGAAAAATATCCACACATAAAACGAATTTACGTCAGAGCGGAATATCCCGTCATCAACGATGACTATAGAGCGTTTTTATTGGAAGCTTACGATGATACCTATTACCCTGAAAATATAATTGGGTCGGGTAGAGCCGTTTACGTCGAGCGTAATTATGAAATGATAAACAACAGCCGTTTCTGTATAGTATATTTCGATGAATCAAACCTTCCTTCTTCGCGAAAAAGCGGAACAAAAATCGCTCTTGATTATGCCGTCAAGCAGGGAAAAGAGATAATTGCCTTTTCCGCACGAAAAACGCAAAATTTTACAAAGTCCGTTTTATAGTACAATTCTTGCGTTATAATCAACTCGCAACGAAAAAGCGGAGGTTTTGTTATGGACGATTATCACGCATTTAAAAGCACAAGCGGAGGTGCAGGCGGAGGCGGAGGATGCTTTCCGTGGAAGACCATGGCAATAATAACGGTAATATACATATTGATGATATTGCTTGGAAAGTGCTCGGGGTGATTTTCAATAACCGTTTTTTGCTTCTTGACAAATTTTTGCGTATATAATAAAATGTACACATAAAGTTACGGAGGACAAATAAAATGAGCTACATTATCCGCGTTGAAAAGGAAATCGATTTTTCGCGTGCCGAAAAGGCGATGATTTCTACCTACAAATGGACCGAGGGCTACACTCCCGAAGCGTTTGCAGAGCTTATTTACGTTGAAGACAAGGGCTTTGCGCTTCGTATGACCGCAAAGGAATCGAACCCGTTGGCTGTGAACACCGAATATAATCAGCCTGTTTACGAGGACAGCTGTCTTGAATTTTTCGTAAGATTCAACCCCGATGACCCCAAATATATGAACTTTGAAATGAACTCCAACGGCGCTTTCCTTTCGGCAGTGCGCGTTGACCGTTCAAATAAAACGCCCATTCACACACTTGCCCAGCTTCCTGTTGTTAAGGCAACCAAGGGCGATGACTTTTGGACTGTTGAAGCGTTCTTCTCACTCGACTTTATCGGCAAAACCTTCGGCAAGACCGAATTTAGCCGTGGCGAGGTATTAAAGGGCAACTTTTATAAATGCGGCGACAAGACCGAAATTCCTCACTTCGGTATGTGGTCGCCTATCGACAGCGAAAAGCCCAACTTCCATCAGCCCCAATTCTTTGGCGAAATGGAGATAGAAAAATGAAAAGATTGATTGCGTCGCTTCTTATCCTCGCAACGGTTTTTACATTTATTTCTATACTTCCCGCAAATAAAGCGCAGGCAAAAACCGAAATGCCCGTTATAAAATGGTTCGTTTTGGGTATGACGGTTGAATCCGCGCGTGAAACCTCGCCTGCTGTTTTAGAGGTAAAGCGCAATTCTGTCACACTTGACAAGACCGATGTGATTGCTTCTGGCGATACGGTCGTTACCGCAAACGGCGAATATGTCGCTTGGGTGCTTGGTGATGTTTCCGAGAGCGGAGAAGCCGATAAGTATTCCTATATTCTTGTTAAGCGTTATTGTATGAAAACCTATGAGCTTGACGAAAAGGAATATTTCTGCGCCGACGTTAATAAAGACGGCGAGATCGGCACTCACGATTACATACTTATAAAGCGTGTATGCCTTGGTACCTACGCAATCCCTGTGCCCGAAAACAGCACGGGCGTTCCGATATTGCTTTATCACCACATGCTTACTGATGCGGGTAAAAACACCGACCAATGGAGAAACAACGATATAACCATTGCCACGGGTGAATTCCGCAGACATATGAAGATGTTAAGGGATAACGGCTATAACGTCGCTACGATGGACGAGGTGGTTGCCTATGTGCGCGGCGAAATACTTTTGCCGAAAAAAAGCATAGTTCTTTGCTTCGATGACGGTTATAAGTCCAATACCTATTACGCCGCACCGATTTTGCGTGAATTTGGCTATAAGGCAACCGTATTTTCGATAATGAGCTTTTTCGACGGTCAGTATCAGGATTGGTATGACGTTTCCTCGCTTCAGCACATCACAAGAAAAGATCTTGCTTCATATTCCGACGTTTTGGACCAACAATGCCATACTTGGGCAAACCACAACAAATTATCACAGCAAAGCTACAATCAGGTCTATAACGACCTTATGCAATCGCAAAAATGCGAAAAATACAAATATTTCGCATATCCCTACGGTGATTACGATTCTGACGTGATCAAAGCCGTTAAGGCGGCCGGCTTCCTTGCGGCGGTCACCACCGAGGAGCGCAATGCCAAGCCCGGCGATAAAATTTATGAAATTCCGCGTTATACCGTCACTTCTCCGATGAGCGATTCCGATTATCTTAAGCTTATCGGCAAAGCGGGATAAGATTTTGCACACAAATCGCTAAACCTTCATAATCTTAAAGTAGTGAAGGGAGGCATTGCAATGGGCTGCTTTGATTCGTTCTTCGGCAACAACAATTGCTGGATTATCATTCTTATCGCGGTTATTATTCTTTGCTGCTGCGGTTAATTGAAAAAAGTAAGGTGCGGTGTGCCCAAACGGTCACACCGTTTCTTATTTGCAAACTTTTGCGAAAATTTTAACGAAATAACGTAAATCTCTTGACATTTTTGTCGAATGATAGTATTATCTTATCGTTAAATCGAATAGAGCTAAATGAAATCAGCAGGAGATTGGGCAAAAATGCCTTTCCAAAGGGGTAATACTCTCGGGTGTCGTAAGATAGAGACTGCTGACGGATAGCAATCTGGAGAAGTCCGCTTTGCGCGGATGCCGAAGGTGCAAGGGGTAAATCCCTAATCTCTCAGGCAAAAGGACAGATCAATCATTCAAAACGGAACTTTTTTGTTTTGCCGTCTTCTCTTTCACCGCTGTCCGAATCGGATTTGCGGTGAATTTTTTTGTTTTGTTCGGTTGGCAAAAAAAATAACGGAGGTTCATTTTCAATGGACAAAATCTTACAAACGATTGAAAGCGTAAACGGCGAGATAAACGGCGTCGTTTGGGGAGCTTTCGGTCTGATTATCCTTATCGGTACGGGTATCCTTGTTACTGTGTTGACCAAGTTTTTTCAGGTTACACATATTGGTATGTGGTTCAAGCATACCTTGGGCAGTCTTTTCAAAAAGGACGTTATAAAACACAGTAAGGAAAAGGGCTCGATTTCTCCCTTCCAGGCGCTTTGTACCGCACTTGCCGCAACGGTAGGTACGGGTAACATTGCAGGTGTTGCCGCCGCAATAACCATCGGCGGTGCAGGTGCCGTGTTCTGGATGTGGATAGCCGCATTCTTCGGTATGATGACCAACTATGCCGAAAACGTGCTCGGTATCTATTTCCGCCGCAAAAACGCAAACGGCGAATGGTCGGGCGGCGCTATGTATTACCTTGCCGACGGTCTTGGCGGCAAAAAGGGAATGAAACGTGTCGGTAAAATTCTGGCAGTTCTTTTCTGTATCTTTACAATGCTTGCGTCCTTCGGTATCGGCAGTATGGGACAGGTCAACAAGATCGTTACCAACGTAGCACAAGCGTTTGACGTTTCTTCGCTTTCTTCTGTCGAGGTATTCTCGGGTGTTTCGCTTTACAATATCATCCTCGGCGTTGCAATAATGCTTCTTACCGCTCTTATCACCATCGGCGGATTAAAGAGAATCGCAAACGTTGCCGAAAAGGTAGTTCCCTTTATGGTACTGCTTTTCGTTGCCGGAAGCCTTGTTGTAATCGGCGTGAACTACAACAACATTCTTCCTGCACTCAAGGCAATCTTCGTTAACGCATTTGTGCCCGAGGCATTCGTCGGCGGCGGTATCGGTGTCGTTGTAAGCAAGGTTGTAGCCCAAGGCTTCAAGCGCGGTGTATTCTCGAACGAAGCAGGTCTTGGTTCTTCGGTTATGGTACACTCCAACTCCAATATTAAAGAACCCGTAAAGCAGGGTATGTGGGGCATTTTCGAGGTGTTTATCGACACCATGATCGTATGTACCATGACTGCACTGGTCGTTCTTACCGCAGGCGGACTTGATGGCGGTGTGTTCAACGTAATTACGGGCGAAATCGCAGAGGGCTATACCGATGCGACGCTTGTCGGTGGCGCGTTTAACACGGTATTCTCGTGGGGCGGTATCGGTGAAAAGTTTATCGCTATCGCAATGTTCCTGTTTGCGTTTACAACCGTTCTCGGTTGGTCGCATTACGGCTCGAAGGCGTGGGAATATCTCTTTGGTGCAAAAACGACCTTTATCTTCCGCATTATTCACGTAATTACAATTATCTTCGGTGCGGTTCTTACCTCCTCTCTCGCGTGGGACATCTCGGATACCTTCAACGGACTTATGATGATCCCCAACCTTATCGCTGTAATTGTACTTTCGCCGCTCGTTGTAAAAATTACGAATAACTACCTCAGACGTGTTAAGAAAAATGAAAAGATCAAGCCTATGTATAACTTCGATTCCGAGGTTGAGGCACAAGAGATTGCCCGTGAATTAGACGAGGACTAATTATAAAAAACAAGAAAACCGTGCTGTAAGCACGGTTTTCTTTTAGTAAGGTGGTCGAGCTTTTCGTTAAAACCCTTGAAAATACAATAAAAATTTAAAATTCCTTATAAAAATCAAGAGTTCTTCCGATGTAAACGAAAGAACTCTTTTTTTGTTGTTTTTATCTTTCAAGGGTGTAAACAGACCATTTGTCTTCGGTCTGAAACCGTGCTGCAAGCACGGTTTTCTTTTACGATTTTATAAGGTTGTAAAATTCTTTGTGGTATTTAAGGATCATATCGCGCTCGTTATCGAAAATAAGCGGAAGCGCAACCAAAACGGTGAGCAGGCACAAAACGACGATTGCGGTATAAAGCGCAACGTAAAAGACCGAGCCCTTTCTCGCTCTGCTTATCGCCGAAAGAAGCAAATAAGCGCCGAGTATCGTAAGCACGAACATAATGTCCGCCGAGTATCTCAAATGCACACCGCCGAAGCAAAGGTCAAACACCGCCATAAACGATACGCAAAGGAAAGCGATAATTGCCGCAATAAACTTGCGCTTGTTTTCCTTCCAAAGCACCGCAACAGCGCCAACGCCCCAAGTGATCGGGAAGTATGCCGAGCCGACTGAATTGCTGATATAAACAACGCGCTGAACGTCATAGCTGTCAAGCCGTGACGCGTTGGGATGCAAAAACGGGAATTTGCCGTCGAAAATGGGCGGCTGTAAATAGAAATGGTAAAGCGCAGGGAGTGCCAAAGCCGAGCTTAACGAATAGGTCGAGGTGTCGGCAAGCGTCAGCTGATAATTTGCGCCGAAATCAAAGGGCGAGCCGAACCTTGCCGCATTATAAGCCATTATCAAGCCGCCGAGCGCAAACATCGGAACACAAAACGCCGCAATGTCACAGAGCAAGCTTTTCGTACCGTAGGGACGGTTTTTGATAATGGAAAAAAGCAAGGGGAATGCAATCAAAATGTAAATTACAAGGTTGGGACGTGATGCAACTGTTGCGGCAACACAAACACCTGCAATTGCAAAATTAGCTTTGCGCTTCCAACCGTCATCGCAGGCATCCGCCTTTAAAACGTAAAGGAAAAACGCACAAACCGCGCATATTCCCGAAAGCACCGCAAGGTGGTAAAAGTTTGCGTTGACCTCGGTCGTCCACAAAAGCGCGCCGCAGGGAAGCGTAAGACCGCAAACGAGAACGAGCAAAAACGGGGGCTTGTTTTTCATCCGTTTGCAAAGCTCAATCAAAAGCTTTAGCATCAAGACAGCGGCAATTGCCGTCATTATCGCCGCCGCAAGTGCATCCGAAAGCACGTGCCCCGTAAGGAAATAGGCAGGATAATAAAGAAAAATCACGGGCGCGATGCCGAAATAGGAATAAAGCTTGCCGTCAAAATAAGCTCTGTCCCAAATAACGCCGTATTTTTCGCCGGTCGCTTCTCTGCGTGCGGCGGTGTCATAGGGGTTTTCAAGCGCTTCGAGTATACTTAAATCGTAATCGGTGTCGATATTAAGCTGACCCTTTTGAAAGGCATCGAACATCTGCGGATAGCATCCGTAATCGTCAACACTGCCCTTTAACGGATAATCGTGCAGCCATTCCTTTTCGATGCTGACCGTACAGAGAAAGAATGAAAACAATATCAAAAGTGCCATGGCAAAGGCAAAAACAGCCTTTTGTAATTGCGAATCGGGATTGAAATCTACACGGTGTGCGCCGTTTTTGTAAATATAAGCGCCGACTATCGCAATTGCAATCGTTGTAAGCCGCAAAAACATATTATCGGTAAAATAATATGCAAGGAAAAACGGAAGACATATAAAAAACAAGGGTATCAAAAGCCGAGGTATGGCGGCAACACTTTTTTTCATTCCTTTTCCTCTCTTCCCAAAATGTTTCTTTCGTAGTAGAACAAATACTGTTGGGCAACGCCTGCGTATTCGCCGAATTCGTCGGGGTCAAAGCTTTCTCCGTAATATTTGTTGATAACACGCTTTACCCAAACGTCAACCGGAAACGCATTCAAATATCCGAACCCAAACAAAAGCACGCAGTTTGCAACCTTATCGCCAACGCCCTTTATCTTTTTAAGCTCGGTCAATGCCTCGTCGTATCCGCAATTCTTTATATATTCAAGCGAAATTTCGCCGCTTGCGATCTTTTGTGCCGCGTCGATTATATATTTTGTGCGGAAGCCTGCCTTTATCGGCGCAAGTCCTTCGATACCCGCTTTTACAATGCTTTCGGGTGTCGGAAACGAATATGAGCCGTTGATATTTTCGCCGAGCAATTCACAAAGAGAACCGATGATTTTTTTAATACGCGGAATGTTGTTGTTTGCCGAAATGATAAAGGAAATCAGTGTTTCAAAGGCATCCTGTCGGAAAATGCGTATTCCGCTTCCAATCTCTGCGGCACGGGTGATAAAAACATCCCGTGAATAGTCCTTTATTATTTCGCCGTAATTGCGCTCAAGATCAAAATAGGACACGAATTTATCCTTAAATTCTTCCTCGGTTATATCAAGAAAAAGCCAATTTTCGTCCTGCTTCCTTATCGTAAGCGAACGATTTTGAGCAAAAATTACATATTCACTTTCATTGATTTTGTTAAAGCGAAAGCATTGACCGCATTCGCACGAAACGAAAGGATCGAAATTTTCACATTCGCTTAAAAGCAGATGATCTTCTATCTTTGTAAATTTCATAAGCATTGCTCTTGTAATTTATAAAAAATTAATGTAAAATAAGCGTATCAACCGTAAGGAGTTAAAGATTTTGAGAGAGCATATTTATACAATACCCGTAACCGAGGCGTATTCCGACCATAAAGACCATTGCCCCTTTTGCGCGCTTGCCGAAAAATTGGAGCGTGACGAGTTAGAGCTTATTCTCGGCGCATCGATGATGGAGCCCGAAATAAGACGGGAAACCAACGAGCACGGCTTTTGTTCGCGCCATTTCCGTAAAATGTTCGGGATGAAAAACCGCTTGGGCCTTGCGCTTATGCTTGAAAGCCATCTTGAATCGCTTAAAAAAGAGGTTAAAACAGGCAACATCTTCTCGCGCGATATTGCGGCAAAAAGCGTTGACCGTATCGAAAAGCTTTCAAAAACCTGCTACGTCTGCTTCCGTATTGAGGACAAGATATCCAAAATGTTTACAACCGCGGCTTACCTTTACAACGAGGAAAAGGACTTCCGCGAAAACTTCAAAGAGGTAAAGTATTTCTGTCTGCCGCACTACCGAGAATATATGCTTGCCGCAAAAAAGGCTTTGGGCAAGGAGGAATATGCCGAATTGGTGCGTGCCGCAAACGGTAAGGTAACCGATTATCTCGATTCGCTTAAGGACGATATCTCGCTTTTCTGCAAAAAGTTCGATTACCGCTTCGACGACCTTCCCTGGGGTGAATCAAAGGACTCGGTCGAGCGCTCAATTAAGTTCCTGACAAGCGAAGAAACCTTTAATATTAAGTAAAAATTTTCACGCTTCCTCAAGCATAACGAGGAAGCGTAATTTTTTTATACTCCCAAAAATCTTGCGCCTTGTTTTTGGGGTAAAATTCATGAGAATCTCGCGGTTTTCGGGGGCTCCGAATTATCTCATTTAAAAAGGCGGATTTTTTGTGTTTTGAAATGTATAAAATAAAGAAATATACATCCGCGAAGTTTACATAATTATGGGAGTTTTTGTGGTTATGAACCCGACTTTTCCACTTTATCCACATACTTTTCCACCGTCAAAAGGCGAAAAATGCTTGATTTTCGTTGAAAGGCCGTGGAGAAATCCACAATCTCCACAGAGTTTTCCACACAAGGCATAAAACATTATGTAACATACATTACGGGTAAACCGAGTGAAAAACGGCAAAAATTTGCCGCTTTTTTACCCTAAAAAGTCACACGCTTTTGGTCGCAAATGCGTTAAGATCGGTATCGCCGCGAACACCCTTTAAATACTCGAAATAGCCCTGCGAAGCTATCATCGCGGCGTTATCTCCGCACAGCTTAAGAGGGGGGAGATAAAGCTTTGCACCGAATTTTTCGGCAGTTTCGGCAACCGCCTTGCGAAGATGCGAATTTGCCGCAACGCCGCCTGCAAGCACGATGTTCATTGCGCCCTCGTTTTTAAGCAACAGCTCAAGACGGGTGTTTATCGTTTTAATAAGCGCTTCGGTAAAGGATGCCGCAACGTCGGCTTTGAATTCCTCGTCCATAACACGTCCGCGCTGTGTCGTTTCCTGATGTACCATATTGATAACGGCGGTCTTTAAGCCCGAAAAAGTGAAATCGTATTCAGCGCCGTCAACACTGCCTGCGGTGAATTTGTATTTATGCTTATCGCCGATAGCCGCAAGCTTGTCCATCGCCGCACCGCCGGGATAGGGAAGACCGAGCACACGCGCGCATTTGTCAAACGCTTCGCCTGCGGCATCATCTCTTGCACAGCCGATAAGCGAATATTCGGTATAATCGTTAACACGCATAAGTGAGGTATGTCCGCCCGAAACGACGAGCGAAACAAAGGGCGGCTTTAATTCCTCGTGCACAAGATAGTTTGCCGCAACGTGTCCGCGGATGTGGTGTACGGGAACAAGCGGCTTGCCCGTCGCAAACGCCAAGCCCTTTGCAAAGGAAAGACCTGTAAGCAATGCACCGATAAGACCGGGTGCGTTTGTAACCGCAATCGCATCGATATCGTCCATTGTAAGGTTAGCTTCGTTAAGCGCGCTTTCAACAACGCCGCAAATTGCCTCGGTGTGCGCGCGCGAAGCGATTTCGGGCACAACGCCGCCATAGACAGCGTGAATGTCGATCTGCGATGCGACCACGCTCGATAATATTTTTCTGCCGTCCTCAACGACCGCCGCAGCGGTTTCGTCGCAGGAGGATTCAATTCCAAGTATTTTCATATCTTTTTCTCCATATTAAGCGCATCGACGCCCTTGTAAAAGCCGATTCGCCTTCCCGAAACAACAAAATCATGCTTTTCGTAAAGCGATATTGCACCGATATTGCCGTCGGCAACCTCAAGCGTGATAATATCGCAATCATTTTCGCGCGCAACCGAAATGAGCTTATCCATCAAAGCATCGGCAACGCCGTTTCTGCGGTATTCAGGCAGTACCGCAACGTTCATTATCTCTGCCTCGCCTGCTATAACGTACATCGAAGCGATACCGCACATTTCGCCGTTTAAAAAGGCGCAAATATAGGTTGCATAGTGCGGAAGGTCGGAAATTTGCGCTTCGCTCCAAGCGGTTTCAAGGCAAACGCTTTCGATATATGCGGCACGCGCAATTTCGCCGTTTCCGTCAATCGCGCGGCAGATAATATCCTTCATCAGTCTTCTCCTACCATACGGACAGCAACGTCACGCGGACAGTGAACGGTTTTGCCCATTGCATCGTCGCGCAGGAAGTATCTTCCGTTATAGCCGAAGAAGGAAATGATATAATAAAGTCCGGGGTAATCGGCAGAAAGCATGTGCAAATAGAAATGAGTGCTGATATCGGTATCCTTAATGTTAAGGTCAACCGATTCGCCGTTCATAACAGCATCCTCGATCTGCTTTACAAGTGCGGTTTCGCCCTGAGTGAATTCGTCCTGATTTTCTTCGGGAAGATATTCGGGATCGGCAAAAAGGTTGTCGAACTTAACGGTGTTGTTTTTGCTGTAGATAGATGCGGCAATAGCGTTAAATTCCTTTAAATTAGGCTCTTTAACGTCGCTTGCGCGCATAAGGAAGTAATATCCCTCAATTTCGTAGCAAAGAAAATTCGAGGGCTTTTCAAAATAAACCTCGTAATAAACCGTTTTGGTGTCGCCGTCGGAAACCGAAATAAACTCCTCGCCGGGGTCGACGGGGTAAAGTCCCATCGGGGTAACCTCAACGTATTCAATACCCGTATCGGGGTCGATAAAACCGTTTTCGGTCGGCTCACCGCCGCCGCACGCAACAAGCAAGAGCGAAGAAATAACAAGTAAAAATGCAATAAATCTTTTCATAATCAATATCCGATCTGTCCCAAGCTGTCGTCGTTTTCAATCCAATCGGCGACGTTGTAAATAGTATATTCCTCGCTCGTTTCACGAACGATAACGCGTTCAATACCCGCATTGATAACCAAACGCTTGCACATCTGACAGCTTGTAGTGCCCGAAACAAGCTCGCCCGTTTTGCCGTCTATACAAACCATATAAAGGTCGGCGCCGAGCATTCTTTCTCTTGCGGCAGAGATGATAGCATTCGCTTCGGCGTGTACCGAGCGGCAAAGCTCGTATCTTTCGCCGCGCGGAATGTTCATCTTATCGCGCAGACAAAATTGAAGGTCACAGCAATTCGCTCTGCCTCTGGGTGCGCCGTTATAACCGGTCGAAACGATAACGTCGTCCTTAACGATGACCGCGCCGAAATTCTTTCTCAGGCAGGTGCCTCTGCGTGTAACGGTTTCCGCAATATCAAGATAATAATTGATCTTACTTCTTCTTTGTTCCATTTTTTATATCCTCTTATGTAATTTTCATTTCATTATATAATAACAAGTCGGAAATTGCAAGAATTAAAGCAATGCAAAATAAACCAAGCGGTCGCTT
>JAZOTA010000047.1:0-45200 GCA_045657425.1 Eubacteriales bacterium | reverse complement strand
TAACGTATACGCATGTGACGTTTTTGCAGTTCCGATCTCGAATGAATCCAAGCTTGACGTTACCTGCTACGCTCTTGAAGCGATGGCGTTCCTCGGTGAAAAATACGTTACCGACGAATATTACACCCGTACCGTCAGCCTTAAGCGTCTGAAGGATGCTCAGGACAGCGAAATGCTCCACCTCATCTTTGACAACAAGACCTATGATATGGGTTGTGTATACAACTTCGGTTCGGATTCCGGTTCCGGTTCTCTCTACTTCTATTCCGAGGTTATGTCGAGCGGCGAAATCGTTTCTC
Source organism: Eubacteriales bacterium (assembly GCA_045657425.1). GTDB lineage: Bacteria > Bacillota > Clostridia > Oscillospirales > CAG-382 > Coliplasma. Next base: position 44,901 of record JAZOTA010000047.1, on the reverse strand, counting down.
ACTACGAGAAGAAGAAGGATATTTTCCAGAACGGTATTGACGACCTTGTCGGTATCGCTTACGACAACTGATAATATACTTAAAGAACACGGGGCAGACCGCTCCGTGTTCTTGCGTTTTGAGAACAAAAAAACGTTATTTACGAGCTTGAAACAAATAATAAAAAAAGATATAAAAATTTCGAAAAATGGGTTGACAATACCGAACAGATGTGATATACTACTCCTCGCTGGCGTGAGCGAGATGCTGGTGTAGCTCAATGGCAGAGCAACTGATTTGTAATCAGTAGGTTGGGGGTTCGACTCCCTTCACCAGCTCCAAAACACCTACTGCAAAACCGAATAACAATATGGGGGAATTCCCGAGCGGCCAAAGGGGGCAGACTGTAAATCTGTTGTCACTGACTTCGGTGGTTCGAATCCACCTTCCCCCACCAGAAAAAGGACTTTCGAAAGAAAGTCCTTTTTCAGCTAAATCCACCCTTGCGGGTGGGTGAAATATTGCTACGCAATGTGAAATACGCCTGCGGCGTGTGAAATTCGCCTCGACGGCGAGTGGGTGGATTTAATTTCATATTTTGCTTTAGCAAAATATTTCACAATTCACGGAGTGAATTATTTCACCGAGAGCGCAAACGAACGATATCACTAAAAAGTTAACGATTATGTGAGAGTTCGAATTCATACGCAAAAATGTAGAATATATCTTTTTTGTAGCCCATAGACAGAAAAAGGACTTTCGAAAGAAAGTCCTTTTTCAGTTATATTCACCATTTTGCGGTTGAAAAGTAAAAACGTGTGTGATATAATGTATTCGAATAAACTACAAGGAGAAAATAATGATTTTCACCGATTTTCAAAACAAATCGCTCTCGCTTTTGGACCTCGATCATCCCGTCCGCCTTGTTATAACGCTCGGCTATGCCGACGAAAAGGATACCCTCCGCCCCAAAAAACGCAAAGAAATGACCGAGCTTGTTTCGGAAAAGTAGGAAAGAAAATGCTAAAATACCGCAACAACGGCATCAAGCCGCTTTTGATATCGCTATATTCCTGTATTTCACTTCTTATCATACTGGGTGCAGTGTTCTTGGGGAGGTATCTTTTAACCTGGGAATTGGAGGGCGTTATCTATACCTTCTGCCTTGCCTGTATTGCAATCCCGATACATATCATCGCCAAGAATCACGAGCCTTTATACGTCGTATCCCTTATAATGAATTCGGTCGGTATCGGCTTGGGTATTTCTTCGTATTATGCGTATGGCAAAATTCCGCTTGATATAATTCAGATGGTTTTTTCTTTACTTGCGGTCATGCTGCTTATAGCGGTTATGTGTCTGCTGTTATATCGTTTCAAAGACTCAAAAAAGCTTATCCTTATTGTATTCGGCGTGATTGCGGCGATACTTACCGTGCTTTCAATAGTGTTTTGGGTAATTAACGGCGCCATATTCTTCAGCTTTGGCTTCTTCTGCCTGATAGAAGCACTCGTTTGGGTATATGTCTGCGCTCTTACCGTAAACGTAAACAAGCGACATATCCTGCGCGACATTTCGTTCGGTGGGTTTGGTATAGCAATATTGGTCGGCGTAACTGTTTTTTCGCTTGTTACCGAGGACGATTGCGGACTTGGGGTGTTCGGCGAAGAGATAGGAGAAGCGTTGACGCTTAACAAGAATAAGAAAAGGAGAAAATAATGATTTTCACCGAATTTCAAAACAAATCACTCTCGCTTTTGGGAATGGGCTGTATGCGCTTCCCGACGCTTGAAAATGGCGAGATCGATAAAGCATTAACGCGTGAAATGGTCGATTTCGCAATCAAAAACGGGGTTAATTATTTCGATACGGCATATCCCTACCATAACGGCGAAAGTGAGCTTGTGATAGGGGAAATACTTTCCTCTTATCCGCGTGAAAGCTTTTATCTTGCCGATAAATTCCCCGGACACCAAATATCGTCAAGCTATGACCCCGAAACAGTCTTTGAGGACCAATTAAAAAAATGCAAGGTCGATTATTTCGATTTTTACCTGCTTCATAACGTCTATGAAAATTCACTTTCCGTATACAAGGACGAAAAATGGGGCATAATCGATTACTTTGTCGAGCAGAAAAAGCAGGGAAGAATAAAGCATTTGGGCTTTTCCACCCACGGCAGCATCGAAATTATGAAGCAATTCCTCGATGAATATTCAAACGTGATGGAATTTTGCCAAATTCAGCTCAATTACCTCGATTGGACTCTGCAAAACGCAAAGGAAAAGTGCGAGCTTTTGGCATCCTACAACATTCCCGTTTGGGTAATGGAGCCCGTTCGCGGCGGTAAGCTTGCTAACCTTAACGAGCAAACAAATACACTGTTAAAGGAAAAACGCCCCGATGAATCGGTCGCCGCTTGGGCATTCCGCTTCCTGCAGGATATTAAAGGCGTAACGATGATATTAAGCGGTATGTCGAATATGGCTCAATTGACCGATAATTTAAAAACCTTTAATGAATCGAAACCGCTTAACGCCGACGAAAAGGCGCTTATTCTGAATATCGCCGAGGGACTTAAAAATTCGGTACCCTGTACTGGATGCCGCTATTGTGTCGAGGGCTGTCCGCAAGGCATAGATATCCCGAAAATGCTTGAATTTTACAACGAAATGCGCATAGCGCCCACAACGAATATAACAATGCGCATCGATGCTTACCCCGAATCAGCTCAACCCAAATCCTGCATCAACTGTCAAAGCTGTGTCAATATCTGTCCGCAAGGCATAGATATTCCCACCCACCTTGCCGATTTGGTCGTCATCTCGAACAAATTGCCCTCGTGGACGCAAATAAGCAAGCAACGCGAGGAAGCGGCGATCAAATTAAGAGGTGAATAAATGAATAAAGAAACACACGATAAAATAGTTGCGCTTATCCCGTCAGAAAGTCTGAAAAATGCAATAAAGGAAACAAATTTCGAATTTCCCGAACTCGATCTTTTCAGAATAACTATTCGTTGCTCGACAAGCTTGGATGAATGTATCGATATTTTGAACGAAGCAAAAAGCGAGTTTTCGCCTCAGCTTGCAAAATATACCGAGGAATATATCGAATATCAAAATAGAGCTCTCGAGTTATTTATGAAGCCCGAAGCTAATTATGTTTATATAGTAGAAGTATTGCCTCAAGAGCGTTATGTTTTCGGTACGGCAGAAGAGGCAATAGAATTCACTGCACTTTACCCTAAAACCGAATATTCAACGCCTGTAAGAAGCTTTTTTATAGAAAAAACACCTGTGCTTCAACTTTCGAAGGTGAACGACGACGTTTTGACCGCCGGTACGCATAACTGCACCGCAATAGACGGAAAGGTTGTCGATGTATCGACAGCATACGATTGCGACTATAAATTCCCTAAGAAATGCGACGGATACTGCCTTGATTGCGAAAAATTCTGCCATTTCAGAGAAGAGGACGAAATGGCTTACCCCAAGTTTTTCGAAAACGGCGATTTGATAAAATATCCCGATGACCGCAACGGATACGAATATGCAATATCGCTCGGCGCAGACAATGATTGCATGTGGTCTGCATATTGCGTGCCGCTTAATTCCGCCGAGGTTGTTTATCACGCGTTCGAAGACAGCTTTTACGCACATCAGCACTCCGATCTTTTTGGGGTTGAAAAAGCGGATATTTCCGAGCTTGACGATAAAATGCGCGAAGATTATCTCGCGTTCCGTGAATATCTCGGATTAACCGCCGATATGTAACCACTTTACAAACAGATAAAATTGTGCTACAATTTGTAGCAAAGCTACGATAAAACAAAAGGAGCAAATAAAAATGGCAAATAAGATTCTTAAAAGAAGCGAAGTTCCGGTAGAAAACACCTGGAACCTTGCCGATATGTTTGAAAGCGACGACGCTTGGCTTGCCGAGTATGAAGCGCTCAAGGCACTTCCCGCAAAAATCGTTGAATATCAAGGTAAATTGGGCGAAAGCGCTCAAAACCTCCTCGCTTTCCTTAAATTAGAGGATGAAATCGAGCTTCGTCTTACTCCTCTTTACGGCTATGCAAGCTGTAAGGGTGACGAGGATACCGCAAACGGCTTCTATCAGGACCTCCGCGGTAAGGCAATGAGCACCTACGTTGCTATTTCGGGCGCGGCTTCCTTTGCAACCCCCGAAATTATGGCAATATCCGAAGAAACTCTTGAAGAATTTTACAAAACCGAGCCCGAGCTTGAAACCTATCGTCGCTCGCTTTACCAAATCCGCCGCAGAGCCGCACACGTGCTCACGCCCGAATGCGAAATGCTCCTTGCAAACGCAGGCGAGGTTGCCGACGCTCCCGATAATATCGGCTCGATATTGCGTAATGCCGATATGCGCTTCCCGTCCGTAACCGACGGAGAGGGAAATGAGCATCAGCTCACCGGCGGCACTCTCGTACCCCTTCTCGAAAGCTCCGACCGCGTACTCCGCAAGAACACCTTTGAAGCGTTTTATAACCGCCTTGGCGAGTTCAAAAACACCATCGCCGCAACTCTCGACGCGCAATTCAAGCAGCTCCGCTTCTTCGCAACCGCGCGTAAGTATAACTCCACCATCGAAGCATCGCTCGACCGTACCGAGGTTCCCGTAGAGGTCTACCACAACCTTATCAAGGCGGTCCACGACAATATGGACAAAATGTACCGCTACGTTGCGCTCCGCAAAAAGCTTTTGGGCGTTGACGAGCTTCATATGTACGACGTTTACACCCCCATCGTTGCCGATGCCGCTTCCGAAATTTCCTATGAAGAGGCAAAAGAAACCGTGCTTGAAGCACTTGCAGTGCTCGGTGAAGATTATATCGAGCTTCTTAAAGAGGGCTTTAACAACCGCTGGATAGACGTTTACGAAAACGAAGGCAAGCGCGGCGGCGCTTATTCCTCGGGCAACAGCCGTCCTCACCCCTATGTGCTCCTTAACCACCACGATAACCTCGACAGTATGTTCACCCTCGCGCACGAAATGGGTCACGCGCTCCACAGCTATCACTCCACCAAATATCAACCCGTCTGCACGAGCGATTACGTTATCTTCGTTGCCGAGGTTGCATCCACCTGTAACGAAATCCTCCTTATGCGCCACCTCCTCGCAAAGACCACCGATAAAAAGGAACGCGCATACCTTATCAATCACTTCCTCGATCAGTTCAAGGGCACCGTTTACCGTCAAACCATGTTTGCCGAATTCGAGCTTTTAATGGGTCAGATGAGCGAAAGCGGACAAACTCTTACCGCCGATGCACTTAACGAAAAATATCACGAGCTCAACAAGCTCTATTTCGGCCCCGATATGATCTCCGACGACGGCATCGCACTCGAATGGGCGCGTATCCCTCACTTCTTCTATAACTATTACGTGTTCCAATATGCAACCGGCTTCTCCGCCGCAGTTGCTATCGCTTCGCGTATCCTCGAAGAAGGCAAGCCTGCCGTTGACGATTACAAAAAGTTCCTTTCCGGCGGCTCAAGCACCGATCCCATCTCGCTTCTTAAAATCGCAGGTGTCGATATGTCCTCGCCCGAGCCCGTTAACGCGGCGCTGAAGTTGTTCGGCGATCTGATCACCGAAATGGAAGAGTTGTGCTAAGCATAACGGCGCATATCGCAAAAATTCAATGCTCGCAGTAGGTTTCTACAGCTTCGCATTTTATTTTCGCAATCTGCATCCGCTCTGCTACGCAGAAAAGGTTCAATTAGACCTGAATTTAAATTAAAAAAGGACAGCCTCGGCTGTCCTTTTGTCGTATCTTCGATCAAACGGTATTGTAGGGGCGATTCACGAATCGCCCGCTTGTAACGTTCATATTAAGCTAAAATCAGTCCAAATCGGCGTTAAGATATTCGGCAAGCTCGTTAAGCTTTGCTTCTGCAAAATCGCGCTCGGTCGCACGGATGGTGTTGGTGTTGTGGAACTCGATAAGAGGGAATACGTCGTTGCAGTTCATTGCGGTCAAAAGACTGCAAGCGGTGCTGTAGGGCTTGTCGTTATCGTTTGCATCGCCGCCGGCAACAAGAATCACGCCGCCCTTTTTGGGCTTTTCAATCGGAACTTCGTTTCTGAAATATCTTGCACAGAAATAGGTCTGCAATCTGCTGCCGACCGAAAGAAGCTGACCTGTAAGCTCTCCGAAATAAATGGGCGAAGCGATAATAATGTTATCGCATTCTTCAATATACTTATAAATATTCTGCATATCGTCAACAAAAGCACAACCCGGATGCTCCCAGCAGTATCTGCAGTCGATACAGGGTGCAATTTTGCGGTTACAGGTGTTAACAACACGGCATTCACCCTCAAGCTTGGGAATAAGCGCGTTGACAAGCGTCATTGTGTCACCGCGAAGTCTGGGCGAGCCGTTAAAAATCAAGGTCTTTTTCATCTTAAAAATCTCCTAAATAATATGACTGTAGCAGAATATGTAAAAACACGGAAAATGACAATAAATACAAGCCATATCGATAAACATATTACCGTATTTTAAATATATTATAACACGGTTGATGCCGTATTGCAACACTTTATTTCGATAAAATTCACGTCGAAATAAATAAAATATATTGAAATGATGATTATTAATGTGTATAATTAAATAAATATGAAATAATCTCAAAAGGGAAGGAATAACAAATGAAAAAGTATTTTATATGCTTCCTCGCTTTTCTGTTTTTGCTTACCGCTTGCGGCGAAACGGTTTCCGAGGTCGTAAGTGACGTTACAAGCGATGAAGCATCCGACGAATCGTCCGTACCCGATGACGAACCCAAATTCACACTCGTGAGCGTCGGCAAGCCCTACACGAAATCCGCAACACCTCCAAAGGATTATGCCGATAAATACGACCAACAGCTTACCGACGGACATAAGGTGGGCACTCTCGGCGCACATTACGTTGATTCGCGTATGGTCGGCTTTACCGAGCACAGCACCTTTATAATCGACCTTGGCGACGACGGCAAGCGTATTTCCGCAGTTGTCGCACGTGCGCTTGATTATTCGGGCGACGGTGTTGCAATTGCGGCATCTGCGCGCGTTTCCGGCTCAAATGACGGCAAAAAGTTCAAATCGCTCGGTACTCGCGTTTTCTCGAAAACGGGTGACCTTACCGTAAGCGAGGTTCGTATTGAGCTCCGCGAAATCGCCGATTATCGCTTTATCCGTGTTCAAATTAACAAGGGCAACGGCGCATTCTTCTTCACCGATGAAATCGAGGTTTATGCCGACGTTCCCGAAAAGGAAAAGGAGGATAAATCGGTAATCGCCTATGCATCCGAAAATATCGACCGCAACGCTTGGAAAACGCTTTCGACAACCGTTCCCGCAACACCCGTTGACGGCAAAACCCTTACCGTAGGAAGCAAATATACCTTTGCAAACGTTGAGTTCGACAAACGCGCACCCAAGAACGATACGCTGTTGACCGATAACAACCGCACAAACCAATATTTTGGCGACCCCGTCTGGGTAGGCTTTAAATCCAAGGGTGATAAAAATGCAACCCTTACCGTTAACCTCGACAAAGCGCACAACAACGTCTATATGTTCAACGTGTATGCGCTCGGTGTAGGTGTCGATGTCGAGCTTCCTGCATATATCGACGTATTTGCCGCAAAGGCAAACGATTACACCTTCGTCGGCAGAATGTACAACACCGGCAAGGAAAATTACAACTTCACCTATTCGCTCATTCTTCCCGAATATATAGAAGCAAAGAATATTAGATTTGAATTCCCGAAATCCGATAAGCATTTCTGGATCGAGGAAATTCAGGTAATCGCCGGCTATAACGATAAACAGCAAGACGTTATCTTCGAGCCGCTTAATTTCCCCAAGGTAACCGAGGATATCTTCTGGGATGCATCCGAGCCCGATTACAAAAAGAAGCAAAACCTTCTTCTCGGCTTGCCCCAACAGGTTCAAGCGCTCTTTTATGCCGATGCGGACACCCACGGCGATGAATCGCGTGCCGACACCCCCTGCCTTACCGACGGCAAAAAGGCATCCACTCCCGCTGAAATGTATTGCTACAGCGATTCTTGGTTCTTCTCACGTGGTGGCGACGGTATCGAAATCTTCTACGACCTCGGCAAGCTTTCGACGATTGAAAGCGTTAACGTATCCTTCCTCGAGCAGGACGAATGGGGAATAAGACGTCCCAAATTCTTATCGGTATTCTTGTCCGATGACGGCGAAAATTGGTATGAGGTTGCCGATTGGACACGCGGCGACGATAAGCTCAACACCTATAATCAGGCTGCTACCCACATGGAGCAAAGCTTTGAATTCGATAAAGCGTATGCGGCAAGATTTATCTATTTCCGTATTGAAAACGGCTTTATCTTCATCGATGAGCTTGAAGCATTCGGCACCAAGCAGGTTAAATCGAATGCCGTGCGCCTTGCCGACAGCGGAATTAAAGCAGTACCCTATTACACCAACCCCGAAAGCGAAGCATTCGCTACCCCCGAAAACACACCCATCAAGGCAAAGGATATCGCGCTTGTTTACGGCGACAGAAGCAAGCCCGAAAACCTTCTTCCCTTGGTTGCTTATCTCGATAAGGATGGCAATATTAAGGACACCTTAATGGACGGCTTTATCTATTGCTCGCACCACAATCTTCCCTCGGGCTCGCTTCCTCACCTTATCAATTACAAGCAGGACTGGGAATACGTGCTTAACCATACCTTTAACGGTCAGGCAGGCTTTGACAAGCTTGACGAAACCGTACAGCAGGTAAAGGACGCTCTCAACATCCCCGATTATAAGGTTCAGGTTTATGTTACCTATCTCACCCTCCGTGACGGCAATGCCGAATTTGGCGACGTCGACGGCGACGGCATCTCGGAAAACACCGCAAATCCCGAGGACCGCAAGAAGATAATCGATTGGTTTATCGATGAAACAATGCGCCGTTTCGAGGAAAAGGGCTACAAAAACCTTGAATTCAACGGCTTCTATTGGGTAAACGAATCGGTTGTCTGGGAAAAGGACGACTCTCAAATCATAACCGAGGTTGCCGATGTTACCCATGCAAAGGGACATAACTTCCTCTGGATTCCTTATTACAAAGCAAACCGCTTCTATACCGGCCACGAGCTCGGCTTTGATATCGTTTGTATGCAGCCCAACGTAGTGTTCACAACCGATGCTCCGCTTTGGAGATTCGATTCCACCGCCGCAATGACAAAGGCGCGCAAGATGTGTGTCGAGATCGAGCACAGCTATCAGGCGATCGCCGACCCTGCGTTTGCGAGAACCTATATGATGTATCTCCTTTACGGTGTCACGACGGGATATATGGACGCAATACATATTTACTATGACGACGTCGATAACTTCTCGAAAATGGCTGTAAGCAAGAATGCGCTTTGCCGTATGCAGTACGATGCGACCTATGATTTCATCAAGGAAAAGCTCGATATCACACCCGACAAGCGTGATGACGTTAAGCTCACCGCAAAGAAGGATAACGCAATCGATTACGACCTTAACGAAGCGGACGAATTACAGCTCTTCACGCTCGTTACCGCACCCAAGCACGGCTATATCGCCTTTGATTCCGACGGCTCGTTCCGTTATTATCCCGATAAGGGCTATACCGGTACCGATTCATTCACCTATACCTACAACGAATATCTTGGCGAATCCGAGCTTTGCACAGTCGAAATAACTGTTGAATAACAAAAGAAAAAGACAGAGAACGAAAATTCTCTGTCTTTTTGTGTTTTTGAAGGTGAAATTATTTGCTTTCGTTTATCTTTCTCTTAACAAGCTTTACAATTTCGGAGATGGGAAGTATTAATGCGCCGATTACCAAAGCAATCACATATTCCCAAAGGTTGATGGGCATAAACGAGAACATATTTTGCAAGAAGGGAACGAACACCACCAACGCAGTCAAAACAAAGCTTGCCGCCATCGTCAGCCAAAGCACCTTGTTGTGTCCCGTGATCGAGAAAACGCTCTTCTCGCGTGAGCGCAGGTTGAACGAGTGTGTGATTTCCGCCATTGACATGGTAACAAACGCCATCGTCGTGCCGAAGCCGTCCTGCATTGCGTTACCGATAAAGAACGAAACGAGAGTAAGAAGCGAAATACAAGCGCCCTGCCAGATAACGTCAACACCCAAGCCGCCTGCGAAAATGCCTTCCTTGCTGTCACGCGGGGACTGCGTCATAACGTCGCCCTCGGCCTGTTCAACACCAAGACCGAGCGCAGGCAAGCTGTCGGTAATAAGGTTAATCCAAAGAATGTGAATCGGCTTGAATACCGTCATACCGAAAAGGGAAGCGATAAATACCGTCAAAACCTCGCTCAGATTCGAGGAAAGAAGGAATTGAATAGTCTTTCTTACGTTTGAATAAATACGTCTGCCTTCTTCAACCGCGTTTACGATTGTCGCAAAGTTATCGTCGCCGAGAATCATATCGGCAACACCCTTTGTAACGTCTGTGCCGGTAATACCCATACCGATACCGATATCTGCGCTCTTTATCGAGGGCGCATCGTTAACACCGTCGCCGGTCATCGCTGTGATATATCCAAGCTTCTTCCAAGCGGTAACGATTCTTACCTTGTGCTCGGGCTGAACACGAGCATAAACCGAATAATTTGCAATATCGCGCTCAAGCTCCTCGTCGCTTATAAGGTCAAGCTGTGCACCCGTAAGTGCCTGAACCGAATCGGTAATAATACCAAGCTCCTTGCCGATAGCAACCGCCGTGTCGATATGGTCACCCGTAATCATTACGGGACGGATACCTGCGGTCTTGCATTTCGCAACCGCATCGACAACCTCGGGACGAACGGGGTCGATCATACCCGAAAGACCGATAAATACAAGCTCTTTCTCGATATCCTCGGGGGATTCGAATTCGGGCTTTTCATTATATACGGTAAATGCGGCGGCAAGCACGCGCAGCGCCTTGTCTGCCATCGCCTTGTTGTGCGCAAGAATCGCCTCGCGCACCTTATCGTCCATTTCCTTGGTCTTGCCGTCAACGGGCGATATATATTTGGTGCATCTCGAAAGGATAACGTCGGGCGCACCCTTGGTGTACTGAATAACCTTTCCGCCGAATGCGTGAAGGGTAGACATCATCTTTCTGCCCGAATCAAAGGGCGCTTCGCCGATTCTCGGCTGTTTTTCCAAAAGAACACGCTTATCGTTGCCGTTGTCAAATGCAAATTTCAAAAGCGCCGCTTCCGTCGGCTCGCCCGTAACGTTGCCTGCTTCGTCAAGCTCTGCGTCGTTACAAAGTGCGTTACAAGAGCATAAAAGCTCCAAATTACCGCTGAAATGCTCAACAACGGTCATCTTGTTCTGTGTTAACGTGCCGGTCTTGTCACTGCAGATTATCTGAGTACAGCCAAGCGTTTCAACCGCAGTAAGCTTGCGGATTATCGCATTCTGTGCCGCCATTTTGGAAACGCCGATTGAAAGAACAATGGTAACAACGGCGCTCAAGCCCTCGGGAATTGCCGCAACCGCAAGCGAAACGGCTACCATAAACGTGTCGATAAGCACACCGCCGTCAAGCGTGTCGGCAGTCAAAAGATTCACCGCAAAAACGATTGCGCAAATACCCAAAACCGCAACGGTAAGTATCTTGCTCAACTGACCGAGCTTGACCTGCAAAGGAGTTTTTTCCTCGGTCGCATCGGTAATCGCCTTTGCAATCTTACCCATTTCGGTGTCCATACCCGTTGCAACGACAACCGCCTTGCCGCGGCCGTAAACAATAGTCGTGCCGGTATATACCATATTGCTTCTGTCGCCCAACGGCACCTCACCGCTGTCGGAAACAATAACGTCTGCAAATTTATCGCTCGGTACCGATTCGCCCGTAAGCGCCGATTCCTCTGCCTTAAGCGATGCCGCCTCGATAAGTCGCGCATCGGCAGGGACTGCGTCGCCCGCTTCAAGCAAAATAACGTCGCCGACAACAAGGTCTTCGCTGTTAAGGATCTGCAAATTGCCGTCGCGCAGTACCTTGCATTTCGCCTTTGTCATCGCCTTTAATGCGTCGATCGCCTTTTCCGCCTTGTTTTCCTGAATAATACCAAGCACGGCGTTAAGCACAACAACAAAAAGGATAATAAATACGTCTGCAAGCGATTCGCCCTCAACAAGTGCCGTAACAAAGCTTACTGCAGCTGCAACAAGAAGCACGATAATCATCGGGTCTGCAAACTGCATCAAAAACTTCTTCCAAAGCGGAACCTTGGGCGGCTCTGCCAAACGGTTTGCTCCGTTCTTTTCCAAACGGCTCGCCGCCTCCTGCGAGGAAAGACCGTCGTTGCCCGAGCCGATATGCGAAAATACCGCCTCGAGCGTTTCAAGATAGTGTTTCATACAATACCTTCTTTACATAAAAATAGTTAAAAAATAAGCAAGCACATTTATGGCATTGCCATAAAAGTCTTGCAATCAAAACGTCCGTCCGGGCAAAATTGCCGAGATGTCGAACAAACGTATACGGGAAACCGTATAGCTACTCCCTTTTATTGGCAATAGTGTATCATAAATATTTTGCTATGTCAAGGATAGCGATATTCAAAATTTGTAGATTTTTTGTAAATAAAAAGCGGACGCCCTTTTAAAGAGCATCCGCATAATTGATTATTTCGAGTAAACCTCAAGCTCGTTAACAAAGCAGAACAAGCCGTTGCATTGGAATTCAAACTTAACGTAGCGTGCGCTTACGTCCTTAAGCTCTGTGCCCGTCCAGTAAATAGCAGTCGGATCCTCGGCGAGCTTAAGCGTTGCAGCCTCTTTGAAAGTAACGCCGTCGTCTGAAACGTATACCTTTGCGCCCTTGGGTGCAAGGATACCCGCAGTACCGCCGTTACAGATGTGAGCGCGTACACCGCTTATATCGGTCTTGGCACCGAGGTCGATGATCGCATAACCGATTCCGTTTTCGGTGTTGGACTGATCACCCGTATAAGCAGGGCCGTTTACAAAGGTAAACCAGTTATTGTCGTAAGAAAGCGTACCGTGTGCCTTGCCGTCGGTAAGAAGTGCGGTGTATTGGAACGCACCGGTCTGCATAAGACCGGAAAGCTTATAGGACTTTTTAAGCGAAACGACCTTGCCTTGAAGCTTAACGTCTTCAAACTTATCGTAAGTAGGCTTTTCGGGCTCGGTAATTTCGGGCGCCTTTGCGTTGGGATCAAACTTGAGCAGCCAAACGGCTTCGGTATGATGCTCGTCACCCGCCTTGATATTCTGAGGCGAGCCGTTTGCGAATCTTGTGAAGTAAAGCTTGTTCTGGCTGGTGTTCATATCCCAGAATGCGGTGTTGAAGTCGCCAACGTAGTTGTTGAGCGAGTCCTTGACAGTGTTAACGCGAACGTCAAACTGATATCTCGGATCGGAATAGCCGTAAACGAGCGCACGGCAAGCCTTGTTACCGCCGTTGGTAGGACCGGAATAGTCAGCCGCACCAACCTTAAGAGTTTCGATTCTCTTAAGCATTTCGCCCTTTTCGTTGTACATTTCGCACCACAAGCCGTATTTCTTATCAATAGGCATCATACAGGTGTAGGAGCGGTGCATCTTAACGTCTTTAACGTATTTATAGTCGACGTTGAGCTTGATTTGAGGGCCGGTAAAGGTGTATTTTCTCGTCATTTCGGCATAAACGTTTGCATCGGTATAGCTCATGCTCTTTTTGTTGTAATCGCCGATAGAGTCGTTGTTTGCATCGGGGAACCACAAAAGCTTGGTCTTTTCGATAACGTGAATGGAATTTGCCTTTGCCGATTGACCTACTGCAAGGTCGATCTTTTCGCCGGTCTCGCCGTTGTAAATGTCAAGCGAAATAAACGCCTCGTTACCGTGGTTACCGCCCGACCAAACGACCGTGCCGTTGGGGGTGGTGGGGCGGTGTACGTATTCAAAATCGGTGCCGCCGGGTGCGAAGGTGTGGGTTTTGCCGCTCTTGTCCTTAAGAGTCCAGGACCAAAGGTTAAAGCAACCCCAGTCACGTTCCTCAAGGGTAACGGTAACGGTGCCCATATCGGTTTCGCTCGTCATGCTGTATCTGCTGTTGGATACCTTCTTGACAACGGTAGGGCAGGAGGTCACTTCAGCAGGTGCGCCTACGATGTTAACGGTGTTGTAATCGTCAAAACCCCAATAATCCTTATTGTTGATTTCCTTATCGTCGTCGGGCTTGGAGGTTTCGTCGTCTTTGGAGGTTTCGTCGTCTTTAGAACTTTCGTCGGGAGTCGAGCTTTCGTCTGCTTCAGAGCTTTCATCGGGAGTCAAGCTTTCTTCAACCTTCGAGCCTTCTTCAACCGATTCTTCCTTGGAAGCATCCTCGTTAACGCTCGATTCTGCGTTGGATTGGTTCATACTTTCTTCCTGTCCGTTGCTTTCAATATTTGAGCTTTCGCTTGCGTTCTCATCCGAGCAGGATGCAAGACAGGCAAAGCACATCGAAAAAGCAAGCAATGCGGTCAAAACTTTTTTCAACATGATGTTTTTCCTTTCGATTTTTGCATTTAATACATTATACACCATAAAAAAGCGTTTTTCAATAGCTTTAAATCGTATTGACAAAATATTTTGAATGTAATATAATATCTTGATATTATATATGTAAATTCAGGAGGTCTAAAAAAATGGACACAAACCTTCTTGCCGAACTTCTCTATCCCAATATAAAAACGCTTCCGCAGGATATCGAGGCACGTTACCCTGCGCGTAACCTTCCCGAAGGCGCAAAGGTTACCCGTCTTGCACCCAGCCCCACCGGCTTTCTTCATATCGGTAACCTCTACGGTGCGCTTACCGATGAACGACTTGCGCACACCTCGGGCGGTGTATTTTATTTAAGAATCGAGGATACCGATGCAAAGCGTACCGTTCCCAACGGAATCCAAATAATTATTGAAACACTTGCAAAGCTCGGTGTTAATTTCGATGAAGGCGCAGTTATCGACGGCGACAAGGGCGATTACGGTCCCTACCGCCAAAGCGACAGAGCCGAAATTTATCAAACATTTGCAAAGCAGCTTATCCGAGAGGGAAAGGCATACCCCTGCTTCTGTACCGAGGAGGAGCTTTCCGCCAAACGTGAAAAGCAGGAAGCCGAAAAATTAAACCCCGGTTATTACGGTGAATTCGCCATCTGGCGCGATGCACCTATGGAAAAAATTCAGGCAAAGCTTGACGAAGGCGTTCCCTTCGTGCTTCGCTTCCGCAGTGAAGGCAATCTTAACAACAAGCATAAGTTCCGCGATGAGATTAAGGGCGAAATCGACGTTACCGAAAACGATATCGACCACGTAATCCTTAAGAGCGACGGAATCCCCACCTACCACTTCGCACACGCAGTCGACGACCACCTTATGGGCACCACCCACGTCGTCCGTGATGAAAGCTGGCTTTCGACGCTTCCGTTCCATATCCAGCTTTTCAAGGCACTCGGCTTCAAGATGCCCAAATACTGCCACACCGCACAGGCATTAAAGCTTGATAACGGCAACAAGCGCAAGATTTCCAAGCGTAAGGACCCCGAATTCGGTCTTGCCTTCTACCACGCGCAGGGCTATCCCGTTTCGGCAGTACGCGAATATCTTTTAACTATGCTCAACTCCAATTTCGAGGAATGGCGTCTTGCAAATCCCGATACTCCTCTTGAGGAATTCAAATTCACCACCAAGAAGATGAGCGTTTCGGGCTTCCTCTTCGACCTTGATAAGCTCAACGACATTTCGAAAAACGTTATTTCCCGTATGACTGCCGACGAGGTTTACGATTACACCCTCACTTGGGCAAAGGAAAACGACGAAGAATTTGCCCGCATTCTTGAAGCAGACCGTGAATATGCAGTCGCTATCCTTTCTATCGGCAGAGGCGGCAAAAAGCCGCGTAAGGACTTGGCTCTTTGGAGCGAGGTTAAAAACTATATGTCTTTCTTCTACGATGAGCTTTTTGAATCGGTCGATTCTATCCCCGAAAGCTTCAATGCAGATGACGTAAAGGCGATATATAACGATTTTGCCGCAAGCTATGACGAAACGGTCGAACAAAACGATTGGTTCGCAAACATCAAGGCAATTGCCGAAAAGAACGGCTTCTGCCCCGATATGAAGCAATACAAGGCAAATCCCGAAGCATTCAAGGGCTCGGTTGCCGACGTAAGTATGTTCCTGCGTATCGCCGTTACAGGCAGAATGAACTCGCCCGACCTCTACGAGGTAATGAAGATACTCGGCAAGGATAAGGTTCTTGCAAGAGTATCAAAGTAAGGAGTAAAAAATGGAATCTACAAACTTTATTAACGAAATTATCGATGCCGATATAGCGGCAAATCCCGGTCTTAAGGTTCACACCCGTTTTCCGCCGGAGCCCAACGGCTATCTCCATATCGGACACTGCAAGGCGATGGTTATCGACTTTTCCACCGCAGTGCGCTACGGCGGACTTTGTAACCTCCGTATGGACGATACCAACCCCGCAAAGGAGGATACCGAATTTGTCGATGCCATCAAGGAGGACATCCATTGGCTCGGCTTCGATTGGGACGACCGCTTCTTCTACGGCTCGGATTACTTTGAAGAAACCTATAAGCTTGCCGAACAGCTTATTTTAAACGGCGATGCTTACGTTTGCGAGCTCTCCGCCGAGGAATTCTCCTCCTACCGTGGAGATTTGCAAAAGCCTGCCGTTTCGCCCTACCGCGACAGACCTATCGATGAAAGCCTTGACCTTTTCCGCCGTATGAGAGCAGGCGAATTCCCCGAAGGAAAATATACCCTCCGTGCAAAGATTGACCTTGCAAGCGGTAACTTCAATATGCGCGACCCCGTGCTTTACCGCATCCGTTATATCGATCACCACCGTCAAGGTAACAAATGGTGCATCTTCCCGATGTACGATTTTGCGCACCCCATTCAGGACGCGCTTGAAGGCATCACCCACTCGCTTTGCTCGCTCGAATACGAGGACCACAGACCTCTCTATAACTGGGTTATCGAGCATTGCGACGTTCCCTCCACACCCCGTCAGATCGAATTTGCACGTCTTAACATCACCAACACCGTAATGAGCAAGCGCTTCCTCCGTTCGCTTGTCGAAAACAAGCTTGTCGACGGTTGGGACGACCCGAGAATGCCCACCCTTTGCGGACTTCGCAGACGCGGCTATACCGCAGAAGCTATTCTCGATTTTATCGACCGTGTAGGCGTTGCAAAGAACAATTCGCTCGTTGATATCGCACTTCTTGAGCATTGCGTGCGTGAGGACCTCAACAAAAAAGCTCTCCGCCGTGTTGCCGTGTTTGATCCCGTAAAAGTAGTAGTCACCAACTATCCCGAGGATAAGGTTGAATATTTCGAGCTTCCCAACAACCCCAACGATGAAGAAGCAGGCACCCGCAAGCTTCCGTTCACCCGTGAGCTTTTCGTTGAAAGGGAAGACGTTTCGCTCGATCCTCCTCCCAAGTACTTCCGTATGAAGCTCGGAAACGAGGTTCGCCTTATGGGCGGTTACATCGTTCGTGTTGACGAGATTAAGGCAGACGAAAACGGTAACGTGACCGAGGTGCTCTGTACCGCTGATCTCGAAACCGGCAACGGTATGCCTGCCGACGGCAGAAAGATCAAGGGCACTATCCATTGGCTTTCCGCTACCGAATGCGCCGAAACCGACGTTGTCCGTTACGACCGTCTTTTCACCGAGGCGGATATGAATGCAGTTGAATCCGCGCGCTACGGCGAATATCTCAATCCCGAATCGAAGGTAGTATGCAAGGGCGTTAAAATCGAACGCGCGCTTCTTGATGCCAAAGCCGGCGATAAATTCCAATTTGTCCGCAAGGGCTATTTCTGCGTTGATACCAAGGACACCTCGGTATTCAACAGCGTTGTAGAGCTTAAGGACAGCAAAAAATTCTAAAGAAAAAGGGTGTTGACCGTCGGTCAACACCCTTGAATTTTTATTGTTTTTCAATCATCGGCGGAACTTCTTGAATATAGATAGCGTTGTCACCGACCGCCTCGTCGCTTACCGTGAAATAGCGAGTAATACCGTGCTCGTCAACAAACGAAATACCGCGCAACGGGTAAACGTCTGCAAACGCTGTTTCGGCAACGAATGCCTTTTCACTGTCAAATTCTTCAATGGTGTGAAGAACCTTTGATATCTTAAATCTTCCGTCTTCCTTGTTGGTATCGGTCGGCTCAATGCTCAAAAATCTGAAATTGGTAACCTTTTTTGAGGTTTTATAAATTACCTTGGTGTAATTCTCTTTTTTGTCCTCGTAGGAAGTATAATTTTCGGTATTCTCCAAAAATTCCGCAGTTGCATATTCTGCCGTGATTCCCGAATGGTCAAGCATTACGGTTTGTTCAATTGCAACACCGTTTGCCGAATCGGCTTTTATTGCGTAATACTGCACTTTTCCGTCGGGATCGATAAACGAAATACCTCGCACGGCAGAGCCGATTTGGGTCCTAACATCAACCACCAACGGCTTGTCGGGAGTAAGAGAACGCATGGTGAAAATAATTTCATCCTTAACCAACTGTTCACCGACGGTCGACATATTTTTAACAGCAAAGAACTTAAAATCGGTAACGGTGTAATCGACCTTGAACAATACCTTTGTATATTCGCCGCTTTCGTCGTCGTAAAGGTAATAGTAATCGGTCTGTGCAAGAAACTCCTCGGTCGGAATTTCTGCCGAAAGCTTGACTGCTTCATCAAAGGTCTGCTCGTCTGCCGAGCTTTCCATAACGTCGCCTATCTTTTCGATGCTGTACGTATTGTAGCCGCAAGCGGAAAGAAGGAGTGAAAACAGCAAAGCCGCAATAAGTATAAGTGCTCTTTTTTTCATAGCGAATATCCTCCCTGATACACAAGACGAAAAAATCGTTAAAATGTCACGCTTATTCAAAAATATTGTAGGTTCCCATAATGTGACGCTTCAAAAGAATGTAATCGTATTTCGTAATATCGTTTGTGTCAGCCAATCGCATTGCCATCAACTGACGGTTAAGCGGGGAATAGGTGTTTAAGCAGGTGCGCTTTATAAGCAGGTAATCCTGAGTGGTGACCGCCGCATCGCCGTTTACGTCACCCATAAGCACCAAATAAAGCCGCGCGCCGTCCAGATTAATCACCGCGCCCGTGCCTGTAATTTCGTCGGGACCGACAGCTTCGCCGTCTAACCGATTTGCCGAAAATTCGTTTGCTCCGTAATTATTGGCAAGCTGTGACAGGGTATAGCCCTCGTCCTTGCAGAAAATATAATACTTTCCGTCGCTCTTGCGTATATCAAGCGTGCAGGACTCCTGCGGATTGGGAGCAATGCCGGTATACATATTCGGGTCGTAAACAAGCGCTCCGCCCAACGTATATATTACGCCCTCGGCATCAACACGGAAATTTTTGTTTCCGCTCTTAAATCCGACCGATTCCAATTCCTCATTTCCGTCAAAGCAGCCGTATGCAACGGTTTTAACCTCGTTGCCCAATATAATGCTTTCAATCGGCGAATCGATATCGGCAAAAGCCGATGCGGAAATTTCGGTAACAGGGAAGACGTCACCGTCAACCGAAATATAATCGGGTACGTTAATTTCGGTATCGTAGGTCACAATTCCGTTTGTACTGTCGGTATTAAGCTTATCGTAATACTCGTCCACGTAGCCCATAAAGCGTACCCAAAGCGTGCCGTCGTGAACGTATTTACCGTTTTTATATCTCATCCATTGCGGACAGTTCTTTCCGGACGTATCGTAATGCTGAATGATCGCGCTTTTATCAAGCCCGTATCTCGTCAAAAGCTCTGCAACAAGAACCGCGGCATTGCGAAGCGATTTGTCAAACCGCTCGTTAACCCACTTTTCGTATTTTTCGCCTGTAAAGATAAAGCTTCCGTTTGATTTTTTCGGCGCACCGTTAACGCAAATCTCAATACCGATGCTTTCATAATTAACGCCCGAGCCGGCGTGCCAGCCGACTGCCGAATCGGCAAGTGAATGATAAATCAAATTGTTATCGACCGTGTAATGCCAGCTTGTTTCCTCGGGTGTGGTGTGCATTCTGCGGTTGTATTGATCCGCGTCGGTTTCTTCCTCAATCGTGCCCGTGTTATGAATAACTATGTACTTAATGTTATTCGGCACTCCCGAATAATTGATTCTGCCTTCTTCGATAAAATCACTGATAACCTTAACTGCGTTGCCTGTTCCGATACCGAGCACGTATTCGCTTCCGTCTGCGTTAAAGTCGTATTCGCTTTTCGTTGCGATAGTGCGTCTTACCTTTGCATCGTATCCCGTAACTGCGGCAACACCGTCCTTTACGGTATACAAAATGCCGTTGACGTCACTTGTTTTGCCGTTTGAATTCTTTGCCGCGTACTGTATCTCTTTATATGCCGCCGCACCGATTTCGTTTATCCAAAATGCGCGGCTGCTCTTGCTTTCAATCACCGCACGCAAATATTTTGCGGTCACTCCGCTGTCAAGCGTAACGTCATATATCGCGGCACAGTTTGATGCGGTAACGTCACTTAACGTTTTTGCATCGCCGACCTTAATATAATCGTTGCCGTCGAGCGAATAATAAAATTGTATCTTGCTCGGCATCTCGGCTTCAAGCTTTGGATTTCTGAATGCGCGGAGATAAAATTTTCTTACGTCCTGCGCAACGTATCCGAAATCAATGTCAACGGTTGCCGAAAAGGTGTTTTTTCCGTCCTTGCTTTTAACCATCATCCAGCCCGAAACAGAGCTGATCGAGGCATTGCTGGAAATCGATGAATATGAACGGTCGGTAAGCATTTTTCCGTCGTCTTTTCCGTAGTCGACAAAAACCGCGTTGTTAAGCGTTACCGTGTAACCGCCCATAGCGTAAATTGCAGTAAGCGTGGTGTTTCTCTCGTCGGATGCGTTTTGCGAACCGCTTTCGGAGCAGACCGAAGTAGCAAAAGAAAATGAAAGTATAAAAATGCATATCAAAAATGCAGTAAAACGTCTGTAATTGCCGAAAATACGACAAAATTCGCGCTTCTTCACAAGAACACCTCCAAAGTGATAAAAGCATATTTTAATCATTATATAACAAAAACGTAACAAATTCAAGTGCTATAAGGTATTTACAAATATTTTTATGTATGGTATAATATAGCAAATCACGAAGGGAGCAGATTAAAAATGGACGAAAATCGCAAGGAAACAAAAAATACCGATAATTCTGCAATAGTTACCCGTCGAACCGTGACAATTTTTGCAATATGCATCGCCGCATTGCTTCTTGTCACTCAAATCGATGCGGTCAAAAGCACCCTTTCGTGGCTCGGCAACACGCTGTCACCCATTTTGATCGGCGTTGTTCTTGCCTACGTTATCAATCCGCTTTGTATGTTTTTCGAAAAGCGCTTTAAAAAGCTGTTTTCCAAATCGAAAAAAATAAGCGCCAAGGCAAAACACCGTCTTGCGCGCGGCTTGAGTATATTGCTTTCGATTTTGTTTTTGATTGCGGTTATCGCGCTTTTGCTGTTTTTGATTATCCCCGAATTTTTGGATAGCTTTAAAAAGCTTATCGATATCGCGCCGTCACTTATTGAAAAGGCAGGCGCTTGGCTTTCTGGTACGGTGGAATCCGATAATACCTTCGGTCAAAATATCGGTCAAGCAATTCAAGGACTTCAGCAAACGATGACCGATTGGGTCGGCGGTACTCTTTCGTCGGTAATCGGCGGCTTGATTTCGGGAGCGACCGAAGCGGCAATGTTCGTTGTCGATTTGCTCGTTTCGTTCGTGGTCTGTGTCTATGCCTTGCTTGAAAAGAACCGCTTCCTCGGTCAGATCAAAAAAATCATATTTGCGGTCTTTTCGCCCAAGCGCGCAAACGATATTCTCGGCGTTGCGCGTCACGGCAACAGCGTTTTCGGTAAATTTATCATCGGAAAGCTTATTTCCTCAACAATCGTCGGAACTATAACGTTTTTGTTTATGACTGCCGTCGGTATGCCCTATGCGCTTCTTTCGGCAGGCGTTATTGCCGTTACAAACGTAATTCCGTTCTTCGGACCGTTCATCGGCGGTATCCCGACAGCATTCATTATCCTGCTTACCGACGTTGAATACGGTATAATCTATGTCATCTTCCTGCTTGTGCTTCAACAGCTCGAGGGCAACATTATCGAACCGATGATTATGGAGGACCGCACGGGCGTTTCAAAATTCTGGATAACCTCTGCCGTTATTTTCTTCGGCGGTGTGTTCGGCATTGCGGGAATGATATTCTCGGTACCGATCATTGCGGTCTTGTTCTATATCATTCGTATCGCGGTCGAGCGTTCACTTGTCCGCAAGGGTATGCCCGTCAACAGTATGACCTACCGCACCGTCGGCTCGGTCGATGCCGAAAGCATGGAGCTTCTTCCCGTTCCCGAGCAGGCACCGCACAAAAAGCTTCGCACCACCGTCCGTGAATGGCGCGACCGTATCACCAAAAAGGATAAAAAAGGATCCGAAAACGAAGAAGGAACCGAGGATAACAATGAAAAAGATTAGAATAATTTCAGTTCTTGTGCTTGCAACCGTCCTTGCGTTTTCGCTTTCGCTTAATGCGCTTGCGGAAAGCGTCGGGGAAGAAACGCAAAATTCTTCAACCGGTAATGAAACGGTTATGTTCGTCATAGCCGCCGTGCTTGTTATCTTGGCTGTCATTTCGGTCGTGCTCGTTAACAAAAAAACAAAGAAATACCGCCAAGCGTTCAAAAAACGCAAAAAGAAAAAATAATTCTGAAAATTCAATAAAAATGTGACAAAAAGAGTTTTTTCTTCGTCTTAATAGGTGAAACAACCGAAAGGAGACGTAATTATGAAAAAACTCTTTGTTCTTTTTATCGCATTTCTTATGGCTGCCCTTTCTGCGTGTAACGGTGAAGTCATCTCGCAAAATTCAAAACCCGAGAAAAGCACCGCCGAAGGCATATCAATTGAAGAATCATCAGATTTTTCAGATTCCGAAGAAATCAGCGATGAAATATCGGTTGATGAAAATTTTCCCGAAACGGTGACTGTGTGCGACGGCTTGACCGTCGTAAAGGCATACGGGAAAAACTTTTGGCTTTTCGGCGTGATGAAGGACGGGGAATATATAATCAAACCACGATTTGATGAAGAACCTATCATAAAGAACGGAAAGATCATCTTCAATAAAAACAAACAGAATGAGCTTGGATCGGAAGGGTATATCTATGATTATTCGGGCAAGCTTATAAAAAAAGTGAACGGCAATTTCACCGCTCATAAGGATTTCGATTATATTATCGAGTACGAGCGTTACGACCACGACCCCAAAACAGGTTTGCATATGATTCTCGATTATTCGCTTGAAAAGCTCTATGTCGCGCCTCTCAGCGTAACTGTTGGTCTGGCATATCAAAGTGAGTGGTCGCTCGAAATAATGCCATACCACGTTAAAGTCAACGAAGTAATCGTTCATCTTAAAAATCTTATCGACGGAATAGAATATCCCAAAGTCGAGGTGCCCGACTATAAAAATGCATATTCCCTGAACCCCGAAAAAGCAACCGTCCTGCAAACCCCTTATCTTGTAGGCAACACAGGCAGACAGTTTGAAGCTACAGACGAGTTTAAAAGCTATTTAAAAGCAAAGCTTATTAATTATCTTACCGTGGCAGACATCCCCTTTGACGAATCGAAATTGTCCTACGTCGAGGATGAAGGCGATTGCTTTGCAAGATTCAAGCTCGGCAATAACAACTACGTGCTTTCCGGTTACAATTATTACCTTTACCGGATTGATGATGCCTCTGTTAATTCGCGCGAGCCGATGACCGACCCTATGTCCGATCCCGATGTCCAAAACCTCTGCAAAATGATTTTTTCAAGCACCGAAAATCTTAAAATGATATCCGATAGCGACGGGGCGGTGTTCACAATTTTTGATGAAAAGGATACGGTTGCCGAAACTATGCTTTCGATGACACAAAAGAAAATAGAGGTATTCAGCGACTGTTATACTATTTCATCTATCCACGCAATTGATATGAGCGATGAAAATATCTTCCCGACACATACGCTCGACGCTCTTTCCTATGACGAAGCGGTAAAAGAGCTTCGAAAAGGCAATTTCGTTCAGATCCCGTACGGCTTGACAGAAATTGACCACAAAAACTGCAATATCGAGGGCGCAGAATTCGATTACTTTCTGATTACCGACTGCGATTGCAAGGAGTGCTTCGATATCGGCTATTATATCCCTTGCTATAACTTTTTGATACGCGATAAGGATTCGCCCCAATACGTCGGCGAATTTCTCGTTCCCGCAATCGATATCGACGAATTGAACGAATATTTAGCCTCGAAATCGCTTCCGCGCGTAAACCACTATTGGATCCAAGATTGACCCTAAGAATAAAGAAAAAAGGCGCCTCAAATGAAGCGCCTTTTTCACCGAAGCAAAAGCTTCTTATTTCATATTCTTTTCTGCGTCTTCGATCATCTTCTTAACCATTTGACCGCCAACAGAACCTGCCTGCTTAGCGGTGAGGTCGCCGTTATAACCGTTCTTAAGATTTACGCCAACTTCGTTAGCGGCTTCCATCTTGAACTTGTTCATAGCTTCCTTAGCTTCAGGAACAGAAATCTTGTTTCTAGACATTTTAATTAATCTCCTTTTTATATTTGCATTAATTCGCATCGAGGTTCTTTCCTCGCAAATATTATTAGCGCATATGCGAAATTTATTAAAGGAAATTTGTGGAAAAAATGCGGCGCTTGTTCCTTTTTGTAATCGAGCTCTGTTATCGTGTAAACTATTGACAAACTATACCAATTGTGCTAAAATATTCTCACAGTAAAACCCTTGGTAAAATAGCTCTCCGGTCAAAAGCAGACAGAAGATCTATAACATAACGTAGTGTGAATCCACTCTGCTTTTGCAGGGTGGATTTTGTCATAATGGAAATATAGTTGTTCAATACACCTACAATAAGTTGTATAAAGGGGTGGGCAAAAAATGGCTAAGATTATATGTTTGATCATTATCAGTATTTGTATGGTCGTTGGAATAATTATGAGCGCAAAATATTAAAAAAAGACGTTAATGTGGTTAGCAATTACTCCACTGCTGATAGGTTTAATTATAAGCATAACACATCAGCTCTTTTTAATAAATGGGTAGATGATATAAAAGGCAAATTGTTCAAATAAATGCAAGTACGATAGGACAGTATAACCCGTTCCGTTATCGTTCCTACTATTACGATACCGAAACAGGTTTCTATTACCTGCAATCTCGTTATTACGACCCGGTTGTCGGTAGGTTTATCAATGAAGATAGGTTTGTTGCCACAAGTCAAGGTTTCTCCGGTAGCAACATGTTTGCCTATTGCGGAAATAATCCTGTAACCAGGAAAGACGACAGCGGAGAATTTTGGCTTTTAGTAGCTTGCGTGGCTGTGATATGTCCTCTTGTGTTTACCAGTTGCGGCGACCCGAACGAGAGTTTAGTCGGAACACCCGCAGACCCTGCACCGAAAACTACGCGATACGAGACCGTAAAGAAAGCTGTGGATGCCGCCTATGCTGCTGTCGCAGCAAAATACAAAGAGGAATCAAGAAAAGGCAACAATTGGGAGTTTATATGTGCTATATATGAGTATGAAGGCGGCTATTATTTGCATACTGTACAAACTAGCGAAGAATGGGAAAAAGTTGAAGTATCGAAAGACAGAGACGTAGTCGCTGAAGTGCATACACATCCGCATGGGAAGGGAAATATTTTTTCTGCAAAAGACCTTAGTGTTGCTAAAGATTGGCAAAGAGATTCATATGTATTAGTTGTAGGAGAAGTTAACGACCATGACCACGATAAATTTTATTTGCCTTATACCGCAAGCAACTGCGGTCAATACACAAAATATTACACGGCGGGTGAAATTTCTGATGAATCGGAAATGAGAGCGCCGCAAAATAGGGGGTATGTAGTTAATGTTATGTTCTAAAAAACTATCCGTATTGTTTCTTGCATTATCGTTATTGTTCGTGTTTTGTTCTTGTTCAGACAGCGATAATGATGTAAGCGAGTCAAATGTCAAATACCACGATAATGTATACCTCGACGAGGAAAATGGTATTGCAGTAGGTGATTTTGGTGAATTGATTATTCTCAAGGTTTGCGAAATCACTTCTGAAGATTATACGTTGCCGGATACGTTTTATCCTGAAGAGTCATCTGACGGGCTTAAAATTAATTATCTTGGAGACCATATATGCACCGGAGATGAAAATATTGTAAATCTTACCATTCCGGACACTTATGAAAGTATCGGACATTTTGCATTTTATAATTGTCCGAATCTTGAAAGTGTGCATATCGGAAAGAGCGTTAAAATCATTTTGGAAGATGCGTTTGCGAGTTGTCCTAAATTAAAAAGAATCTCACTTTCTCCCGAAAATCCGTATTTGTATGAAAAAGACGGATGTATACTCGAGTGCGATACAAATAGATTGAGGTTGTCCACCGGAAATATTCCTTACGGAACTAAAATAATCGGTATCTCTGCATTTGCTTCCAACGTCAATTTATCCGATGTTATTATACCAAATGGAGTCGAAATAATTGAGCCGCTTGCCTTTTTCCAAAGTTCGCTTTGCACTGTTTTCATTCCGGAAACAGTTACTGAAATTCAAGGCGCTGCTTTCGCAAAATGTGCCAATCTTAAAGAAATATATATTCCGAAGAGTGTTATAAAACTCGAGGATTCGATTCTTCAAGCAATCGACGGCATCGTAATCAACTGCGAAGCAGAGTCGCAACCGGAAGGTTGGGATGCCGAATGGCTATACGGCTGTACCAATTATACGCTTAATTGGGGTGTAGAACCCCAACCGAATAAGTAACAAGAAAAATCCCCGCGGCGGATCTAAACCGGTCCGCCGTGGGATAATGTTCCCACAATACAAGTCTATCATCCTTATAAAGGATACAGCACATACGAAGAATTATTTTGGTGAGCGGTGCTAATATGGCAATTTGGCAAGTCTCGATATTATTATTTTCAGAAAATGAAATAAACTATTGCGAGGATGTTTTTCTTAATGCGTTGACGGACTTTTCAAAAACATTTCCGCAAGTAGATAGTTGGTCTGAACGAAATTTGCAGTTTGGTAATCTTGACTCAACTTGTTTAGAGATTTATAAAGCGGACGAAAAAATTGCTGATGAAGTTTCTTTGCGTATAGACTTAAGAACATTAAATATGTTCGAACTTAATGAAATATGCAAGTTTGTTCAAAATAGTGCGCTTAGCATGCAGTATGACGGTATAGTATATAAACCGACCATGAAAAATCTGTTGTGTATAATAAAAAACAGCAAAGCGTGTCGTTTTGCTAAGAATCCTTTGAATTTTCTTGACGAATTATAATAAATTGTTTTTATGATGTTAAAAGGGGTTGTATTATAACAATGCTCCATATTACTTCCAAAAGAATTTGCAACGCGACGTCGTTCGTATAATAAATTCTTCGGGAAACATTGTTGTAGAATATACCTACGACGCATGGGGTAAAGTGCTGTCCGTAACAGGCTCGCTCGCAAACACGTTAGGTCAACGCAACCCGTTCCGTTATCGTTCCTACTATTACGATACCGAAACAGGTTTCTATTACCTGCAAAGCAGATATTATGACCCCACTGTTGGTCGCTTCCTTAATGCGGACCATCCCGAATTAGTCGGCGCAAACGGTGGTGTGCAGGGATATAACTTGTTTGCATACTGTAATAATCCTATAATGGGTTACGACCCATTAGGCGAATGGGATTGGGGAAGTTTTTTCTCCGGTTCAACTTGGCTTGCGATTGGGCTAACGGCTGTTTGCGTAGGGGTATCGGTATTAACTTGTGGCGTAGCCACTCCTTTAATGGTCGCAGTAGCATCAGTAACTGCATCTGCAGGTACTCTGACAATGGTTAATGGTGCTTCGGAAATCGGAGAAGCTGCAACAGGGCATAATGTTATACGAGATGATATCTTCCAAGGCAGTGAGGCTGAATACGCGCAATATGCTAACACAATGAGTAATATTGCTCTTGCCGGTACAGCTATATGTGGAGGATTCATCGCCGACAATCCAGCTCCTAAATCAGAAAAAATAGGAACGGCTTTTAAAAGCGGACAAAGAGTTGGACACTCCCAAATTGGAGTAGATCCAAACACACTAACGACGACCATGACCATCCATCCCGAAAAATATGCAGCTGCTAAAGCGAAAATTTTACAAGATGGAATGTATGGCGTTATTGAGGTATATAGTGATGGGCGTGTGTACAACGGAAATCACAGAGTTATTATCGCACGTGAACTTGGTATATGTGTAGATACAATAGTTCATATGTTGTCATAAGGGGGAATTTATGTTTTCTGTTTTTGATTTGCATGATATTTCTGCAGTCTTTACGATTATAAGAGGAAATATCAAATATCAAGAGAATGCAATTGTATTAAAACAAATTCTTGAAGTGTTTGCAAATAGAAGTCAATGCCATTCTCACAATCAAATCAGAGCTTCGCTTAAAAAAGTTGAGAATCTTGATAATTCTTTATACTTCTTTGTGAAAACTCTCAATGTATACAGTTACACTCCCGGTTTTTTAAAGGACGAACGAATTTATAGGGTTTTAGTTGTTGCAATAAAAGAACTTTTACAATTAATAGAAAATAAACAATGGAGACAAGCTGTTGATTTAGCGGATTGCTTGCATAATCTTCCGATAGATATAGCCGACAATAAATTTCTGTTTCCAGAAAAATTTTGGATTAACGAAGCTGCATACTACCGAAAGTTGTGGAACCCATGCTTTTTGAAGAATGAGGAAACGCTACTTGGCTATCGTACAGAGCTGTTATAATTTATGAATTGTTATTATACTTAAACATTAAGTTGCTGTTCTAGCTTTCTAATAACCCCACGGCGGATCTAAACCGTCCGCCGTGGGCAAGCCCTTAAACCTTTGTCTAAAACGCAAACTCTGTTCAAACGGCATATGTTTACGACGAATTTGAACGCACCGAAAAGGTATATCTCGATTCCGACAAGGACGGCATTGCCGATACAGCCGAAGCGCAGGTATCCTACCTCTAAGCAAGCGGAAGATTGTTCGACATTCGACATTGATATTTAAAAAAACAAACAACCTCGGCACTGGATTAAGCAGTTCGCCGAGGTTGTTTTTGCCGTTTTGTAACTCGTAATTCAAGCAAATATCTTTTTTATGTATACACCGTAAGACTAAACGCATATTCAACAGTAATTTTATGCCCATTAACCCAGCGATAATTCCTATCAAAACTCAAAGTTCGTACGGGTTTAATCGCATCGAGGTTCTTTCCTCGCAGATATTATTAGCGTATATGTCGAATTTATAAAAGGCTTTTTGTGGAAAAAATGCGCTGCTTCTGCTTAACCGAAAAGGCAATAAAAATGCCGACAAATATAGCGGTTAACCTATATTTGTCGGCATGTAATCTCGATCCGTAGTATTATAACTACCTATCGTTGCCAGGAGGTTTGCTCGCATAACTCTGTTGATGCAGCATATTTACTTTTATTATTTACAATGTTGTCCTACTAGGGAACAACAGAGGTAAAAAATATATTTTGGAAAATTGCTTGACCGGTTCGGCGGGTGCAGAGATTTCAACTGCACCCTTTCTATGATTTATTTATATACCGTTTAAATGAGTTTCAGCAAGTCTGCACCCTTTATGCCACATTTTATGGCTTTTCGAAGGAACAGTTTAATATCATTATCATTATTTATGTAATTGGATATATCATACGGAAGGGTGCCGTCACGCTTAGTTTCCGCCGCAAGATCAAACAGCTTTATACATTCAGCTTCGTTCATGTTTAATGCACGTGATATTATTATTTGCGTTTCTCCGGAGGGCGCAGGGCGCTTTCCGCTTTCCATTTTACAAAAGAATGATGGCGAGAGTGATGTCATTCGGCACAATTCTCTCATCGAAAGATTTGCTTGCTGACGCTTAACGGTAATAAACTCTCCGAACTTCATTTCGTCAAGCATATTACCCTCTCTTTATCAGTCGCAGCAATATATGTTTATAGAACCAGTCAATGTTTGTTCGGTATAATCGCAGTCTTCGCAATATGTCACATCATACATATCTTTTATGCATTTTGGTGCTGAAGTTCTAACTTTATGTCTAATAACAGATACTGTAGTATACTTATAATCATGACCAAATAATGTACAGCCTAAGCCGTATGTTTGAGTCAAATCATATTCATCCGAAACCAATTTTTCGGCAACGGCTTTTTGCTGTTCTTTTGTAAGATTATTATCTAAGAACTCCACGGTATAGTGTGCATCTACAGTTTCAAACGTATAAGTATTATTAACTGTGCTTTCTGCGCTTACGGACATGCAAAGAACCATCGCTAAAATAAATAAGCTTGTTAAAACAGATATTATTTTTTTCATTTTTATCCTTTCAAATTGTCAATAATTAAAATAACTTCATCGTAATTTTTAGCCTTAACATAGTAGTAGTTGCCATCATAATAACTTGTCGCAAAACACACATCATCTTGATAGATATAAAAAAGCATTCCATTCTTTTTATATACAGTATCGCTGTCAAATGCATCGGGTTCTTTTGCATTAAATTCAATAAAAAACGTTACATATATATCATTTGTAACAACATGTACTTGTTGATTTTCATGTTCATTATCGTTGATTTTAATGCTTTCAATACTAATGCTTTTAGGCCATTTGGTTGGATACATTATGTTGAACTTTTCCTCTTCTATCATTTCTTCAATAGATGAATACTGTTTTGATTCACCATTATGATAGAAAGTAAAATCATCAACAACAATTTGTGAACCTTCCTCTTGGCGTGCAATTTTGCCGATATATTCAAGTATATTAACGCCAAACGCTGCCGCAACTAAGGTGGTTGTTGCTATCATTAAGGTTAATATAGCTGCAACCAAGCCGATTTTGCGTAATGTAATATTTTTTCTTTTGATAACCTTTGCTTCGGATTTTTGTGTTTTTTCTTCATCGATAATAATTACACGTTCTTTTTCTGCTTTACAAATTATCGAAATAATACTTTCTTTTGTTAATGTGTCTGCATTTTTTCTTTCATTCAAAAGCTCAGAACAACGGTGTATTATTGTCATATCACCGGTTCCAAAACAAAGCATATCTGTTTCGAAATCCAATATTTTTTCCAAAGCCGTATTATCAAGATCTTCTAAAGTGATTATCTCATCATCAATCATCTCCTTGAGTTCTTGACCGGACATATTATCAAGTAAAATTTTATC
Source organism: Eubacteriales bacterium (assembly GCA_045657425.1). Classification (GTDB taxonomy): domain Bacteria; phylum Bacillota; class Clostridia; order Oscillospirales; family CAG-382; genus Coliplasma. The sequence goes on along the minus strand of JAZOTA010000047.1, from coordinate 13,494 downwards.
CACTATCTTACCCCCTCATTATAAACATGTTGTCATGTCGGCAAATGTCTATTCTAAAATTGAAATTTTTTCAAAAAAGTTTTGTTTCAATTGCATTTTTGATTTTTTGTTTGATTTTTGCCACAGTATTTCGTATTGTACTGTCGCTGGTACCCATCAATATTGCAACTTCCTTCGATGGCAAACGCTTTTTATAAATCAGATTGTATATTTCGCGTTCGTGCGGAGTTAAGGTGTTAAGTAGTTTGTCAACAGAACCGTCTTCCATCCAAATATTATACAATACATCTTCAAAAATATCGTCTTCTGTTCCAATGTTGGTTATATCATCGTCGGTTGAGTGCTTCAAAACCGTGTTGTGTTTCCGAGCCGTATTTTGAGCAACTTTTTTAGATGCGACAGTTATCCATGCATCGGGTTTTTCATGATTCTTTAGCACCGCAATCTTTTTACAAGCAAGGAAATATATTTCACTGATGCAGTCATCACCGATTTGGTCGAACTTTTCGCGCAGTATGGACTTCACTACAGTTCGTATTATATGCTCGTTTCTGATTATCAAATCTTTTATGTATTCGGCTTCTTCGTATGTAAGATGAAACTTTTCTTTTTTGTTATTCAAATAAACACCTTCTTGTTTAGACTTGTATATGGAATTGTCGATATGATAATATAGAGAACATTAGTTGAGTCTGGTTCCGATCGATTTTTATCGCCATCGTTTTCACAATTTCGCATCATTCTGATAAAATCGGCACTTTTGGTGAATAGCAAATTTAGGAACGAAAACTTTATATTTTAATTATATTCAGCGAATGTAAAAAAGCAACATATATTCAATCGAACTGCATTTGTGTTTGAGTATTAATTCTTAAATGCTATTATTATATTTTCAAATGATATTTGAAAATTATTATTGCCTTTTGTTTTTTAATATGTTATAGTGTTATCATATAGGGACACACGTTCTCACAGTTGGAGGATTTATGAATATTAAAACTGTTTTATTATTTTTTGCTGTCTTGTTTTGTTTTACTTTAACCGCTTGTAGTGGGGATGCGCAGCGTCCTATTGATTATCCCAATAGCGAATGGTCTTGTGACGTTGAGAAGATTTCTTTTTCGGTGTCTAATGACTGTAAAATTACCAAAGCAACCATGGTTGACAAAAATGGGGAAACTGTTTCCATATCTTTTGTTTTCTCGGATATGCGTGAAGGTAAGGTTTCAATAACCAATGCCGATGGAACCGAAACTTTTCTTTCGGGAACATGTGCGTATGGCGACGATATGTTTTCAATTTTTGTGACTGATATATACAATCTCGACCTTGAGATTTCAGCTACCCGATTAACTTTTAAACGAGTGTAACAAAAATACTATTGAAGCCTCTGTTCACAGTTGAGCAGAGGTTTTTTCTTTTTCTGCAGCCGGGAAGTATTAACGAATTGTAAACAATTGCAATAAAACGGGTGTTTCCATATATGACAATAATTGAAAAAGACTTTTTTGTATGTTAGTATAACAACAAAGACAGTTATTAATGAAAAAGATACAGGAATATTGTTTCTATTGAGAACGTAATTTTCAAAAGGAAAGATGGTCAGAAGGAAAGCGACGTCAAACGAAGTTAATATACAGCATTTTAAAGGTCCGGACTCCCCCCAAAAAAAATAAGGGGTAGGTTTGGGCCTTTTTACATTTTCGAATAAGCGAAGAGAAGAAAACAACAGAAATCACGCAAAAACGCAACGAGCAAGCCGCGTACACAACACATTAATGAAATAAAATTAACAATATTCTCAAAAAATATTAAAAATATTAATAGACAAAACGGCAGGTAACGACATGTATATAATGAAAGGGCAAAAAAGTAAAAATATGCTTGAAAAACAAAAATTCGACAACTAAAAGGGGGGGGTAGAAAATATGCGGTAAAATTAAAAAGCCTTTTTGAGATTTGAAGAAACAACAACGGAGGAAATTTACAATGAAAAGAATCAAAACAACATTCTCTTTTATTCTCAGCTTCGTGATGCTTCTTTGTTTCTTGCCTCATTCGGTTTTGGCACAGATTGGAGAAGCGTTCACAAGTGAGGAAGACACCGCTTTGACCGATTTGTCCGGTTCGGCTACCGAGATATACGTGCTCGGTGAAGTGACCGAAAACCGTACCGAAACCTCAAAGACCTTCCGTATGTCCGACGGCAGCTATATTGCCGCAGATTACGGCAAACCTATTCACTTCGAAGACGAAAATGGTATATGGCAGGATTATGACAATACACTTGCCTTTACAGATACAGTTACCTATGACACAGATGATTTCGCAGGGTATATAACCTCGGATTCGGATATATCCGTGAAGCTTGCGAATAATTCGAACTCGAACAACCTGCTTAAAATAACCAAAGGCGATTACAAAATAAGCCTGCATTTGGTTGATGTAGATAAATCCAAAGCGCTGGAGGTTTATCCCGCAAAGGAAGAGCCTGTTGGTAATGATTTGGATTCCGCAACGACTTTACACAGCTTTTCCTCGGGAGCGATATATAAAGATATTCTTCCTTCGACCGACCTTGAGTATATTATCTACGGCAATTCGGTAAAGGAAAATATTATCGTCAAGGAAAAGGGCGATTCCTATGTATATACCTTCGAGCTGAAGCTTAACGGGATTGTTCCCGTGCTTCAAAGCGACGGCTCTATCGCCCTGAACGATGAAGAAACCGAAGAAACCGTGCTTGTAATCCCTAAGGGATATATGTACGATGCTAATGACGAAAGCTCCACCGATGTGAATTATTCAATCGTTCACAAGAACGGAAATAAATACACTCTTACCGTTACTGCAGACAGCGATTGGATTAACGCAGAGGAAAGGGCATTTCCTGTTACCATTGACCCGACAGTAAAAGGCTTTGAAAGCGGAAGAGATACCTATGATACCCAAGTATCCCAAGCCAATCCTGATGATAACTACTATAAAGCATCACATATAATAGTAGGCTATGATTCGACGGATAACACAAAGCAAGACCATATCCTCATTGGTGCGCAGAGCTTGCCGGAACTTCCGAACTCTGCAGTAGTGGTTTCCGCAACCATAAGAATGTATGCAAGAAACGTTGTTTCCGGCGGTGCAACAATTTGTGCATACCCGATTGTGGATGAATGGATATCGGGTGAGGTAACATGGAATACCAGACCAATAGATAGCGGAATAGCGGTTGATTACAATGTAATAAATGTAAAGCCCGAAGATAACTACGTATATTGGGACGTTACCCGCGCTGCACAAGGCTGGTACGATAACCCGGATACTCATTACGGAATCGTGCTTAAACCTGTTTCGGGCGGCAATACCGGATTTGTTGAATTTTACAGCTCGGACTATGTAGAAAAACCTGTGTTTTACATCACCTATATGGACACGAAAGGCATCGAAGGGCTCTGGACATATTCGACACAAGGCGGAGGAAGTGCCGGAACGGGATACGTGAACGGCTTTAACGGCAATCTCGTGCTCGCACACGGCGATATAACGACAAAGGGCGGAATACTTCCCATATCCGTTAGTCACGTTTATAACAGCTTCCTTTCGGGAATGGAATTCACGTCAAACGGTTCCGATGTCAACGCGCCCATAACCGCATCGTACACAAATATGAAAATGGGCAAGGGCTTCAAGCTCAGTCTGCAGGAGACGCTTGTAAGCAAAGATATTGACGGAACAGACTATTTCGTGTATAATGACGGTGACGGAACCGAGCATTATTATTTCCTTGATACCGAGCAAAACAAATATATTGCCGAATCAGGCAACGGTTGGGAATTAACGGTCAGTTCGAACGGAAACACGAAATACACTATAACCGACGAGCTCGGTAATAATAAGTATTTCAATACCGATGGCCTTATCACAAAGATATTAGACGTACACGGCAACAAAAAGGAATATATCTATAACTCCTCGAACCAACTCACGTCAATTACCTCAACCACCAAAGGCCAAACCACCGAAACGCAATTAACCTTTACCTATAACACCAACGGCGCACTTTCCCGTATAACCGACGGATACGATACGAATAAGTATATAGCGTACTATTATTCAAGCACCGTATCGGGTTTGTATTCAAACGGATATACCGGATATTTGAGAAAGATTGAATATTTGAACGACGGTCAATCGCTCGGCTACAGCTTGTATAATTACAACGAGAACGGCTTGTTGACCGATACCTATGACAGCGTAACGGGATATAAGCTTAACTACACCTATTCTGCCTACCACGGCAACCAAAGAGTTACCTCGGTAACCGAATCGGTAAACAACACCAACGGTCAAACCGTCGGCTTTGAGTATGGCGATAAAACCTTCACCGTCCGCACAAGCGGCAAAGACGACGCATATGGCACTACCGACGACCTTTTGACTGTTTATGTGTTTGACGATCACGGCAAAGCGATATGTGCCTACAGTACCGACCTTTCGGGTAACGAGGTGTTCGGCGCATCCTATGCCGAATATACCACAACCGACCCGGGCAAGGAAACCAACAACAAGATAAAAACAAGTGCCGTTAAGGGCATCACGCGCCAAAACTATTTTATCGACGGCAATCTTGAAAGTGCAAGCGGCTGGTCGAATGATACGCAGAACGGCGGAACTGCATCTTATACAAGCGAAAGCACCCTGTTCGGCAGTAAAGCGATGAAGCTCACCGCAACAGGTACCTACAGCTACGCAATGTATTACCGCTTCTTCTATATACCCGAACCGGGCACCTACACCCTTTCCGCATACGTCAAAACGGTAGATATTTCGGGCGAAGAAGGGGCAAGTTTGTATCTTGGCGGTGCAAAGAGCGAAATTCTCACCGGCACTACAAACACCGCGAACAATAACGGCTGGCGCAGGATAAGCGTAACCAAAACCTTTACGTCCGCAGGCAGTAATCTTGTTGCTGTCAGTCTTGATAACGTAAGCGGCACCGCTTATGCAGATTGCATCCAGCTCGAAAAGAGCGAAACCCCTTCGGACTTCAACTTTGTTGATAACGGCGGCTTTGAAGCTATACGTAAATGGTCGGGAAGCTATACGCTCGCAAGCGGCAAAATCGGCTCCTACGGCGCGAAGCTTGACGGCAACCCCGCAGCGCAAAACCGATTAAGCCAGACAATAAACGTCAACGCACCGCTCAACACAACGTTTATGCTCTCGGGCTGGGCAAAGGCAACCTCGGTCGACGTTTCGAAAGATGGCCGTAAATTCGGCTTGCTCGCAACCCTTAATTATTCCGATGGCACGTCGAACGAGCAATACGTTTCCTTCAATCCGGATAACGTAAATTGGCAGTATGCAACGCTCGCAATCGTACCCAACCCCGAAAATACTGCCGCAACGGTCAACAGCATAACTATCTCTGTATGCTACGACCATAACGCAAATACGGCAATCTTTGACGATATTGCCCTTACTGTTGAGCCGGCACAGACCTACGTTTATGATGACGAGGATGAAGAAAATGACAGTAATATCGAGGGCAATCTTAAATCCGTAAAGGATGCAGAGGGTAACGAATCGCTTCTTACCTATGCGGAAAACGGAATCGACCTCGATAACTATACCACACCCACCAACGAAAAATACGATTATACCTACGTTGACGGTACCCACGATGTAAAGAGTGTAACAAGAACATCCGGCGATATAACCCAAACGATTGATTACGGCTATGATAGCTTCGGTCACGTTACCTCAACCGTACTTTCGGCAAACGGCACGAACGATAAAATAACCTCGTCGGCAACCTATACCGACGACGGCAACTATCTTGCATCCTCGACCAACCAGCTCGGCAAGGTAACGAACTATAATTACGATACCGTTACCAAGCTGCTTAAATACGTCGAAAACGCAAACTCGATAAGAACAGCGTATATTTACGACGAATTTGAACGTGCCGAAAAGGTATATCTCGATTCCGACGAGGACGGCATTGCCGATACCGCAGAAGCGCAGGTATCTTACCTCTATGCAAGCGGAAGATTGTCTGGCATCGACACCCAAACGACCGATTATTCGCTTACCTATGATGCTTTCGGCAATATTCTTACAATAAAAGCAGGAAACAACACTCTTGCGACTTACGAATATGCCAGCTTTAACGGCAAGCTATTAAAGCTCACCTACGGTAACGGTGATTACGAGGAATATATCTATGATAACCTCGACCGCCTCGTTAGTGTGAAGTTCAACGGTGTAGTTGAATATACTTTAATATACGATGCAAACGGCAGATTGTATTCTATGACCGAGGGTTCGATAACCCACGTCTATGAATACGATTCGCTTGACCGCCTTATCCGTGCATACCAAAAAGACGCAAACGGCATTATTGTAGCGGTTGAGAATACCTATGACGAGTTAGGTCGCGCAAAGGGCTCGAGCTACGTCCTCGGCGATAAAGAAATGGAATATACGCTTAATTATAAGCAGGATTCCAACCTTGTGGACTATATTTCGATGCCCACGGTAGGAACGCAATCGATGATTCGTTATTATTATGACGAATTTGACCGCGTAATTGAAAAATTTATTGCACACTCAACGACAATGAATTATTCCGAGGAATACGAGTATTATACCTATACCGATTCCAAGGGTATAAACCATACAACTTCGCTTGTATCGCAAATAACCTTTAGCAGTAACAACTCCGGTACTGCCGATGTTGTTTATGACTATACCTACGATAACCTCGGCAACATAACCGCCGTATACAAAAACGGTGTCCTTGCAGAATCGTATGAATATGATTCGTTAGGTCAGTTGACCCGTGCAGATAACGTCGCGGCAGATAGCACAGTGTTCTATGAATACGACAAAGCGGGCAATATACGTTATAGCTTTGTATTTGAATATACAAGCGAATCTACGTCGAGTATCGCTCTTGCTTTAGCAAACAATATCATTTCCTATCAGTACACCGTCGGCGCGTGGGGTGATATGCTCACTCGTTTCGGATATAACGGCACAACAGTCAATTACGATGCGATAGGCAATCCTACCAATTGGCGTAATTCTTCGGTAATGTCTTGGAGCGCTCGCGAGTTGGCCTCGCAAACGCTATCCGACGGCACAACGTTAACGTATACCTATAATTCTTCCGGAATCCGCACAAGAAAGGTATATAACGATTCAGCAAACAGCACGTCGTATATACACAATTATCTTCTTGACGGAACCAAGATATTAAATGAAACGGTAGCAATAGTTGCAATAGGCGGCGGTACGATTTACGATTTGCACTACGTCTATGACGAAAGCGGCAACGTTGTCGGCTTGCATTACAACAACCAACCTTATTACTTCCAAAAGAACCTACAAGGTGACGTAATAAGGATTCTTGATTACAGCGGTAATGTTGTCGTTGAATATACCTATGATGCATGGGGCAAGGTGTTGTCGGTTAGCGGCTCAATGGCTAATACGTTAGGTCAACGCAACCCGTTTAGATACCGTTCCTACTACTACGATGCCGAAACAGGGTTCTATTACCTGCAAAGCAGATACTACGACCCAACAGTAGGACGTTTCCTTAATGCAGACGGCATAGTTGGTGCAAACGGCGGTATTGAGGGTTACAATATGTTTGCATATTGTAATAATAATCCGATTGTGTTTAGCGATGAATCGGGTTTTGCTTTGCGCTCCAATACAGAAATTATTAATGATGGCGGTTCTGAGGCGGCTCCTATTGCTATTAAATTTATCACGGACTGTGAAGAAAGCGACGACTTAGCGCGGCATATTCCAATTAATAACATGTCATCTAAATTTTATCATAATGTTGAAGTGCAAAGTCTTGGGAGGTTGAAATATCGCAGTTTCTATGAATCATACGATTATATCAGCAACTCTCATATATTTTCGAAATTAGTACAAACTGGCAAAATGCTCGCAGAGGAAGTATGTTCGAAATACAATCCTTTTGACTTCATACAGAGTATCATCAGTAAAGTGAAAAGTTTAATTAATGTGTGGGATGACCCCAAATCAACGCTAGGAGATGGCAGTGTGTATGATAGTTACTTGGTAACGCAGGAGTGGAGTACCATCGAGATAGATGGTTCGATACATAAGGTAACTACGTATGTATCTGTAAGTGTATATATGTGGAATCCGGTCGCGGAAATACCCACGTGGTATTTGGCAACTTCTGAAACTTCATACTTTGTAGACGATCATGAACATTAGGAGTAACAGCTTATGAAGGACAAACAAATATTAAATCCTGTGTTAAAGGATAAATGGTATAAGAGATTTGTTGAATATTTTCTACACGAAAAGAAAATTCTCGATTTTAACACCAATACTTCTAAGGATATAAACATTACTACTGGAAGATTAAGGTTTCCTAATTTTTATTATGTTTCGATGTTGATATTTCCTTGGCCTGTTTTTGTCACGTCTATTCATGTATTGCGTCTTTTTGTTAGGTTATTCAATATACCACATATCCAATATTTTGATTTTATTATTTCAATAATATGTGAAATATTTATGTCTTTTATCATCATGAAATTGATTAGATGCGCTATATTTTCTGTATGCAAGTGGCAAGAAATGGATGAAGCAAACATTCACGATTATAAATTCGAGTATTTTCTGCAAGAACATACAAAGACTTTTCGCTGGTACTGCATAATGAGTTTTATTTTTGCTTGTTGCACTGCCATTGCTTTTACAGCAAGTGTGTTCTAAAAGTTGAAAGATGTTTGGTGATACATAACCTCACTCGTTTCTACCGTAATGTTCGTCGGTAATGCGAATGCTCCTTCTGCAGTATATTCCTATGTATACGATAGTTTGGGTAATATAACTAACGTATTTATATACGGTATCCTTATTGAATCGTATGAATATGATTCGTTAGGACAGCTTATCCGCGAAAACAACGTATTTGAAGATTATACAAAGCTATACGAATACGACAAAGCAGGCAATATTCGTTATACGTCTATAATGCCGTATAAGTCAACATCATCGGCGAACATAGCATTTGCCGAAGGAGCGATATTGCCGTATGGCTATTCGACTTCCGAATGGGGCGATTTGCTTACGTCCTATGGTGGAACGTCTATTTCCTACGATGCAATAGGCAATCCGACTAATTGGAGGAATGCAAGCAACCTCACTTGGAAAGCAAGAGAACTGCAGTCATTAACAGTAACCGGCGGACCTTCCGTTGCGTTTGAGTATAATTCCGACGGTATTCGCACCCAAAAGACTGTTGGCGGTTCAATAATCCATGACTATGTTCTTGACGGTACGAAGATAATTCGCGAAACTGTTACCGGCGGCGGAAATAACTATACGCTTTACTATCTCTATGACACGTCCGGTTCGGTTCAAGGGTTTATCTATAACAATAGTTACTACTATTTCCAGAAGAATCTTCAGGGCGACGTTGTTCGAATCCTCAATTCTTCGGGAACTGTCGTTGTAGAATACACCTATGACGCATGGGGTAAAGTGCTGTCTGTAACTGGTTCTCTCGCAAGTACAATAGGACAATACAACCCGTTTAGATACCGTTCCTACTATTACGATACCGAAACAGGATTCTATTACTTACAATCCCGTTATTATGACCCAACTGTCGGTAGATTCCTTAATGCCGACGGCATCATCGGCGCAAACGGTGGTATCGTTGGATACAATTTATTTGCGTATTGTAATAATAATCCGATTGTGTTTAGCGATGAATCTGGTTTTGCTTTGCGCCCTAATACAAAAGTCATAAACGATGGAAGTTCTGCAAGTGAAAACATATCAGAGAATGAAACAATAATATATTTCTTTTACAACGAAACTGAAGTTATTAAAGTTGGAGCTTATGAAATTGAAGTGACTTACTTGTATCAAACTGATGGTTCAAAGATATTGAACGCATCGATAAGTGCTTGCCGTATTTTATCTGCACCATTAATGTCATGGGCTCAGATAGTGGATGAAGATGTGCGTATTGTAGATTCTTTCAATACAGTTGATGGCGCACTTGAGATGAAGTTTTTGATTCAAACTGTTTTTTCAACTGGATTAGATTTTAAAGCGCTACAACATTTTCCGTGGTTTGAAATTGATATAATTAATTACGAATTTACCCTAACACATCGATTTTCTCCTGAGATGAGGAACTAATATGAACCATAATAACATGAAACAGTCTTTTGTGCACTCTACAAAATTGATTACAACCGCATTTATGGTTATAGTTGTTACAGTCTTGTTTCTGTATTTACCAAACACAGTTGATGGTTGCTTTGTTAGTGAATTTGTATATTTGCACGGAATAAGGCGTTTTATTATATCTGTAGTTTGCTTATTATTTTTTAATGTACGTATATTTTTTGTTGAAATAATGACCCGAGTATATAAACACAAAAACATTAATTTGTCCATAGCGAAAGATATAAAGAAATTTAAAGTAAAGGTTTGCTTGTGTGCCATCAGTCTTGTTTTTGTAGTGTTGTCATTTTTAAGTATAAACATCATCGATTTCGAGGACGATGGCATTAATATCGGTACGATTGTTATAAGAGAAAAAGTGCTTTATACTGAATTAGAATATTTCGACTTGTTTATACCCGATAATGATAATGTCTATTGGGGCAAAACTGTTCAAGATAGCGAAAAAGACTACAACTATGATGTTTATTTGGGCAAAATGCAAAATATCGAACAAGTAATTAAATGCATTAAAGAAAAATCGGGCAGACAGCTATATTTGCCTTAATATTATTTTGAGTCACTAAAAATCAATAGGTTTGCACATACAAAACAATCCCGAATTACGGGGTTGTTTTGTATTAATTCGCTACTTTGTTTGTACTATATTACTAAGTTAATGCAAACGTTTGATATATTGCTTCAAAAAAACGTGGCACCGTTTTATAGGTTGCCACGTTTTTTATTATCTTATTGTGTTTTATTCAAAAGCAAATACCCTTTTCTCGAATCGGTTAAAACATTCGCCGTATGCGAATAATATTCTTTGACGTTCTCTGTTAGTTCCTTCGGGCCTTTTAACCTTATTCCGTTATCCGGCGAATAAAAGTGTTGACAAATTATGCCTATTATGCTAAAATACTCTTGTAGAAAACCCTTAATAAAATATCTCTCTAGTCAAAAGCAGACAGAAGATCTATAACATAACGTAGCGTGAATCCACTCTGCTTTTGCAGGGTGGATTTTGTCGTTGCGCTACGATCACAACGCAAATACCAGGTATCTTATCTGTACGCAAGCGGACGTCTTTCGGGCATCGATACGGCTACGACCGATTATTCGCTTACCTACGATGCTTTTGGCAATATTCTTACAATAAAAGCAGGATATAACACCCTTGCGACTTACGAATATGCCGCAAACAACGGCAAATTATTAAAGCTCACCTACGGCAACTCTTCGTGGGGCGACTTGCTCACTAAGTATGATGGAACGTCTATTTCCTACGATGCAATAGGTAATCCTACCAATTGGCGTAATTCTTCGTCAATGTCTTGGGATGCGAGGCGGCTAACTAACCAAAGGCTGAACAATTCCGATTGGCTGACTTATACATATAATAGTAGCGGAATCCGTACACAAAAGTATTATTTCAACGATGCTGAAATGTACGGCACAACGCACGATTATGTGTTGGACGGCACGAAGATAATTCGCGAAACGGTTACCGGCGACGGAAACAACTATACGCTTTACTATCTCTATGACACGTCCGGTTCTGTTCAAGGGTTTATCTATAACAATAGTTACTACTACTTCCAAAAGAATTTACAAGGCGACGTTATTCGTATAGTAAATTCTTCCGGTACTGTTGTAACCGAATATACCTACGATGTATGGGGCAAGGTGCTATCGGTCAGCGGTACAATGGCTAATACGTTAGGTCAATATAATCCGTTCAGATATAGGTCGTATTACTACGATGTCGAGACAGGATTTTATTATCTCAAATCAAGATACTATGACCCGGTTGTAGGCAGATTCATAAATGCCGATTCTGCAACGATGATTGGCGCAAACGGCAAATTGGCAAGTAATAACCTATTCACTTACGCGCTTAATAACCCGACAATGCTTACCGACCCTAACGGTTATGATGCGATTGTATTGGCGAAAACGGCTGGTATTCCGCCTCATATGGGTGCTTTGATTCAGGATGAAGACGGCAATTGGTGGCACTTCTATTGGGGAGTCTCTGGTTTCTGGTATTGTATTGGCACTTTTTTTGGCGCCCCTGTTCCTGTTACAACATGGTGCCAACCATACGAGGGCGAATTAAGCCTTGAGGCAATTAATGATTCGAAACAATATGAATCATATGATAGCATCGAGTATTTGACCGGAGATTTTTCAGAAAGCCTACAATATGCACAAGCGCCTGGAGAATATTATCACTTATATTCTGACAATTGTATGCATAAAACTTTAAAAATTTTAGCTGTTTCAAATAATAACCATTCAAAAACGCTTCTTGATGCGAGTGAACGGATGACAATTAGTGGTGCATTTGAACATATAGAAGAAAGTCTTACTGGACACAATTTTGCAAATTCCATTGTTAATACTGCGATAGAATCTTCGAATTCTAACAATAGGAAGACATCTTCAATATGCAAAAATAACAACAATAGACTAGCTTTAATTAAATGATTTTGGAGTGTGTAGAATGGAAAAATTATTTTATTTTATTGAGATAACGCTTTTATGGTTTTCGGGACTTTTTTCATCTGTGTTTTTGTGTTTTTGCTTAGCTGTAATTAGAGACCAAGGTAAGTACTTTGATTTGTTCGATAACATATTTGTTTCGTTATTTTTATTATTTATAGTGGGCATACATTGTTTGATATTTCGGTTTGTTTTTAAGTTTTATGAGCGTTGTATAAAGCGTAAAATGTTAGTTACAGTTATTTCGGAATGCATTGATTCATCAATAGTATTTCTGATGGTATGGATGGCGTTTTACGGTTTTGATAGTTGGTATTGGATAACACTCGTTTGCGTTTTGCTATGTTTTCTTGTTGCGTATTATGTACAACGTGCTTTGGTCTTATATAAAACATTGTAGTCTTTATGCGATTGCAAACATACGCGCATTGGAGACTATTTAGCCCAAACAAGAGCCATTGGTAAATAGAGTCGCAATAAAACTATTTTGAACAACTCTCCACGGCGGATCTAAACCGTCCGCCGTGGGACAACCCCTTTTAAATACGTCGAAAACGCAAATTCTGTCCGTACGGCATATATCTATGACGAATTCGAACGTACCGAAACGGTATATCTCGATTCCGATGAGGACGGCATTGCCGATACCGCAGAAGCGCAGGTATCTTACCTCTATGCAAGCGGAAGATTGTCTGGCATCGATACGGCTACGACCGATTATTCGCTTACCTACGATGCTTTCGGCAATAT
>JAZOTA010000046.1:0-41797 GCA_045657425.1 Eubacteriales bacterium | reverse complement strand
ATCGCCGTCAGCTTCTGTGAGTGTTTTTGCCCACTCAATACCGCCGATGATATCACGGGATGCAAGAAAAAGACCTGCAATTGTCAGTTCCTTTACGGCATTTGCGTTTGCGCCCGGTGTATTAAATACAACGATACCGTTTTCACTGCAACGGTCTATCGGAATGTTGTTAACGCCTGCGCCTGCACGTGCGATAGCAAGAAGCTCCTTTTCAAAAGGTTCATCGTGCAATGCCGCAGAGCGGACGAGAATACCTTCTGCCTTTTCGGCAGTTTCGGAAACGTTATAGTTTTCGTTAAATACGTCAAGACCAACCTTGCTGATCTTGTTATATAACTTAATATTATACATTATGCGTTCTCCTTTTCGTAATCAGCCATAAACTGAACAAGCTTTTCAACGCCTTCAACGGGCATTGCGTTGTAGATAGATGCACGCATACCGCCGACAACGCGGTGACCCTTGAGGTTTACAAAGCCTGCCTTGGATGCGGCGGAAACAAACGCCTTATCCTTGTCGGCATCGCCGGTAACGAAGCAAACGTTCATAAGCGAACGAACTTCTTTATCTGCAGTCGCCTTGAAAAGCTTGGAGTTGTCGAGGTAATCGTAAAGAATGCTTGCTTTCTTTACGTTGATCTTTTCGCGTTCTTCAAGACCGCCGGTTGCAAGGAGCCACTTGAATACAAGGCCTGCAACGTAGATCGAATAGCAGGGAGGAGTGTTGTACATCGAGCCGTTTTCTGCCTGAACGGTGTAGTTAAGCATAACGGGAATGTTTTCTCTTGCGTTGCCCAAAAGGTCTTCGCGTACGATAACAACGGTAAGACCGGAGGGACCCATATTCTTCTGTGCGCCTGCATAGATAAGACCGAACTTCGAAACGTCAATGGGACGGGAAAGGATGCCCGATGACATATCGGCAACAAGAGGAATATCGCCGGTGTCGGGGATATAGTCGAAGCAGGTGCCGAAAATCGTGTTGTTATAGCAGATGTGAACGTAATCTGCATCGGGCGAGAAGCTTTCGACCTTGGGGATGTAAGCAAAGTTTCTGTCCTTGGAGGATGCAATAATATTTACTTCGCCGAATTTAGCGGCTTCTTCAGCCGCTTTCTTCGAAAACTGACCGGAAACGATATAATCGGCTTTGCCGTTTTTATTCATAAGGTTAAGGGGAACAGCCGCGAACTGCTGGGTAGCGCCGCCCTGGAGGAAAAGAACCTTATAGTTGTCGGGGATGTTCATTAATTGGCGAAGGTCTGCTTCGGCAGTGTCGATAATCGCTTGGTAAACGGGCGAACGGTGGCTCATTTCCATAACCGACATGCCGCTGTCGTTGTAGTTAAGCATTTCTTTTGCAGCTTGTTCAAGCACCGATTCGGGGAGCATGGAAGGACCTGCAGAAAAGTTATAAATACGTTGCATTATGTATATCTCCTTTTATATAAAGAAAAAATTTCCCAATTTATATCTTAATGATTATAATATCACACTATCGCATTAAAGTCAATAGGGTTGCAAAAAGAAAAAGGTTAATTTTAACTTTTTGTTGACAGCGGATTATACGTTTGGTAAAATGCAGATAAGAAATTATAAGAGGTAGCGGTTTATGCAGAAAAAATTGGGATTTGGCATCATCGGATGCGGAATAATTGCGGATTTTCATGCAAACGCAATACACGAATGTATTGCAGATGCCGATTTGGTCGGTGTTTGTGACGTTGTTTTCGATGCCGCAGAAAAATTTGCGACTCGCCACAGAACGAAGGCTTTTAAGAATGAAGCCGAGCTTTTATCCTGCAAGGATATCGACGTTGTTTGCATCTGCACCCCAAGCGGATATCACCACACTTCGGTAATTGCCGCCGCAAGAGCCGGCAAACACATTATATGCGAAAAGCCGCTTGCGATAAACAAGGAACAACTTGATGCCTGTGAGGAAGAGTGCAAAAAATCGGGCATTACCGTTTCGGTAATTTCGCAAAACCGTTATGCGAAAAGCGTTAACCGTGTTAAAAGCGCAATAGACGAGGGGCTTCTCGGCAAAATCGTTTGCGCTGATATTTATATGAAATATTATCGCTCGCAGGAGTATTACGATAGCGGCTCGTGGCGTGGCACAAAGCGCATTGACGGCGGCGGTGCTTTGATGAATCAAGGTATTCACGGCGTGGATTTGCTGCTTTATCTTGCAGGACCCATAAAAAGCGTTTATGCTCTTTCAAAAACTCTGGTTCGCAATATCGAGGTTGAGGATACTCTTTCGGCGGTCGTTGAATATGAAAGCGGTGCGACGGGCGTTATTCAGGCAACCACGTCGGTCTATCCCGGCTATCCGCGCCGACTCGATATAAACGGTGAAAAAGGCTCGATCGTTCTTGACGAAACCTCAATCGTGCGTTGGGATATTCAAAACGGCGGCGGTCACGATGACGTTGTGCTCATGCCCTCGTTTGCAAACGGTGCTTCAACACCTACCGCTATCTCCAACGACGGACATATCCGCCAGATATCCGACACAATACGCTGTATCCGCGAGGGCGTTGCACCTCTGTCGGGACTTGCTGACGGCAGACGTGCGGTCGACGTTATTTTGGCAATTTACAAATCGGCAGAAGAAAAAAGACCGATATATCTTTAAACCGATTATAATTAATAGGTTAACAAAAAAGCTTCCCGTTTTCAGGGAAGCTCAGCTTGCAGACAAAGTCTGCAAGCTGAATCAGACTGAGAGAAATGAGGCTGTTTTTAACGAAAAGCGAGCGTAGGCGTAGAAAACTACGGTAGTCGAGCTTTTCGTTAAAACCCTTGAAAATACAATAAAAATTAAAATTCCTTATAATAAAACAAGAGTTCTTCCGATGCAAACGAAAGAACTCTTTTTTGTTGTTTTTATCTTTCAAGGGTGTAAACAGACCATTTGTCTTCGGTCTGAAAAGCTTCCCGAAAATCGGGAAGCTTTTGCTTGTTAATTTGCCTTTTTTTTTCTGGTAAGGAACGCAACGAGCGATGCGATGCCGTAAACGGCAAAGAACAAAAAGGTTGCGAAGAAGAGCAATACCACCCAAGTCGATGCGTTTGCATTGGGTGCGGTCGAATGGATAACGAACACAGCAATCATCGCAAAAATATAGTTAACGATGACGTGCAACGCTCGTTTCGCAGTCGAGGAAATGCTCTTGATTCTGAAAAAGAGGAACGAAAAGCCGTAAACGGCGGAAAACAGCGCAATAGCGGCATTCGCCATAATCAAACGCTCTGCAAATTCGCTTATGCCGTTCATACTGACGCTTGAAGCGGTTCCCTCCGATGCGGCGGCGGTACCGAGAGAAAGAATGGCGGTCCAAAGAAAGCTGATAACCGTATATGCCCCGAAAGCACGTAAGCCGCATTTAAGCAGGGAGATTTTCTTTTCTTCCATTATTATTTAACGAAGCAGGTAGTTTTTTCGGTAAGTGCTTCGGGAGCGACGGAAGCGACCATAACGCATTCGATCTTGTGCTCGGAAACGATCTTGTCAACCTTGCAAACAAATTCTTCAAACGCGCCAACGTTATCGCCGCACATTTTGAGTGCGCTGTCGATGAAAATTTCGGTGATGTCGTAGTTACCTGCGAGCAAGCCGCAAACGAAACCGTAAAGCTCATCAGCGGTTTTAACGCCGTATTCTTCAACGTCAACAAGACGTGCGTGGGGTTTAATATCGAAAGTGAGTTTTCTGCCGCATTCGATGCAGATAACAACACCGTTGGTTTCCATAGCCGCCTGGTTTACTGCTTCGATAAGGTTTTTGGTCTTACCGGTGCCCTTTAAGCCTACTAAAAGTTGCATAATAAAACTCCGTTCTTCCGGCTGGTAGATTTTGTAAGTCGGCAACGCGCCGGAGCGTTTGTCCGAGCTCTTGCATATATTTTACTTTATTTGGATAAAAAAATCAATAGTATTTTCCCGTAATTGATATAAAATTTTCAACTTTTTAACAATTTAAAGCGTCAACTCGGGCAAAATTCGTCTATATCGATGCGATTTTTTCCAAAAGCTCTTCCTTGCCTGCCTCGTAGCCGGGCTTACCGAGCAATGCAAACATATTCTTCTTGTATGCTTCAACGCCGGGCTGGTCGAAGGGATTTACCTCGAGAATATAACCCGAAACCGCGCAGGATGCGAAGAAGAAGTAAATCAATTCGCCCAAGGAGTAAGCGTCCTTGCCGCCGAAATCGATAATAACGCTTTCGGTGCCGCCGTCGCGGTGTGCAAGAAGCGTGCCGAGCATTGCCTTTTCGTTAATGTCGTCCATAGACATACCGGTTAAGAAATTAAGTCCGTCGCCGTTTTGCTCGTCGAAGGGAATCTTGGGAGAATCGGGATCGGGATTAACCGCGCGCACGATGGTTTCGAAAAGAATGGGAGAGCCGTCCTGAACGAACTGACCGAGCGAGTGAAGGTCGGAGCTATAAGTAACCGATGCAGGGAAAAGGCCCTTCTTGTCCTTGCCCTCGCTTTCGCCGAACAGCTGCTTGAACCATTCGCCCATAAAGCGGAAATCGGGATCGTAGCTGACTAAAAGCTCGTTGGTCTTGCCCATTTTAAGCATAATGTTGCGAAGCACTGCATATTTGTATGCCGCATTGTCAAGTCCCGATGCAAATATCGAATCACGCATATCGCAAGCACCGTTGAGAAGTGCATCGGTGTCAACGCCTGCAACTGCCGCAGGAAGCAAGCCTACTGCGGTAAGAACCGAGAATCTGCCGCCGACGTCATCGGGAATAACGAAGCATTCGTAACCCTCCTGCTTTGCAAGTGAAAGAAGTGCGCCACGGTTTGCATCGGTGGTTGCAACGGTTCTTTCTGCCGCTTCCTTTTTGCCGTAACGCGATTCCATATATTCGCGGAGAATACGGAAAGCAACCGCACTTTCGGTGGTGGTGCCCGATTTGCTGATAACGTTAACGCTTACACGCTTGCCCTCGCAAAGCTTAAGCACGGTGTTAAGCTCACAGCCCGAGAAGGAATTGCCGAGGAAATATACCTCGGGGTTGCCGTCGTTAAGCTGGTTATGATAGGGTGTTTTGAGGTATTCGATAACTGCACGTGCGCCGAGGTAGGAGCCGCCGATGCCAACGACCAAAAGCACGTCGCTGTTTTTGCGGATTCTTTCCGCACACGCCTTTATGCGTGCATATTCCTCGCTGTCAACGCGCACACCAAGGTCACGCCAACCGAGAAAATCGTTGCCCTTGCCGCTCTTTTCGCGGAAATATCTGTCCGCTTGAGCAAGAAGACCGTCAAATGCGGAAAAATCGCATTCCTTAATGCTTTCCGCCTGCTTGTATCTGAAGTTGATCATAAGTTTTCTTCCTTTATATATAAATTTTCAAAACATTATAAAATATATTTTTTTGTTTGTCAACAACAAAAACCCGTTTCTGTTACGAAACGGGTTTGCTTTTGCTTATTCTTCAACCGTTACGGGAGAAAGATCGAAATGATTGCAGATCATATCGCCTGCGTGCAAGCGGATGTCTACCTTGTTTTCGTTAATATCAATCACCCAATGCTGAACGTGGCAGGTGTTGTAGTGGCGGAGCGTTACAAGAATCTTGCCGTCCTCTGCAATTTCGTAAGCGGCATAAACGCTTAATCTTTCAACGCTGTTTACCGCAGGGTCAAGGAAGGTTATCGAGGGGACAAGGTTCATTATATTATAATGGTTAAGAATATATTCGCCGTTGCCGCAAACAAATTCCTTTATTCCGTATTCGGTATCAAGCACAACGTGAAGCAGCTTTTCGCCGAAAAGTCGCAAGCCCTTTACCTGAGCACGGTTTTCCGCAACGGTAAAGGATATATCGTTGTTGAAATCCTCGCTCTTTTTAGCGGAATAAGCGGTCTTGATGAGTGCTTCAAGCTCGCTTGCATCGCCGCTTTCGCCGTACATATTGTCAAGAAGCTTATAGATCAGTTGAACCTCAAGCGCCATATTGCCGACTTCGCCCAAAACGGTTACAACCGTATCTATCGAGGGGAAGACCATACAAAGCTGACCGAACGCACCGTCTCCGCGGTAGCCCTCGCGGTCATTAATCCAGAATTGATAGCCGTAGCCTGCAGTCCAGTCGGGCGAGCCGTTATTCAGGTCGATCGAATGGTGTTTGGTTGCCAAGGCAAGATATTCTTCGCTTACGATACGTTCTCCGTTGTAAGTGCCCTTGTTCTTAAGCATAACGCCAAACTTGGTGATCGAATCGCTTGAAAGCTCAAGTCCCGTGCCGCCGAGCGTCTGACCGCTCGTTGTTTCGCGCCAAACCGGTTTTTCGATACCTAACTTTTGGAAAAGTCGCTCGTCAAGAAAGTCAACGAGCTTTTTGCCGGTAACTCTTTCGACCGCCGCCGCACACATACAGGTTGCCGCCGTGCTGTAAGCGAATACCGTGCCGGGCTTGTGAACCGTGGGGATTGCGAAAAATCCCTTTATCGGGTCATCCAACCAACGTATTTGGTCGAGCACGCAAGCGGTATGTCCGCTTTGCATCGAAAGAAGGTCGTGCAATCTGACCTCACGCAGAGCGTCGGTCATTTCCTCGGGCATTTTATCGGCGAAAAGCTCGCACATTTTCGTGTCGGGGGAAAGCAAGCCTTCGTCAACACAAATGCCGACCGCCGTTGAGGTAAAGGATTTTGAAAGCGAATAAAGATGCATCGGCGTTTCAAAATCGTAGGGCTCAAATGCCATGCGAAGCATCGGCTCTTTGCCCTTTATAATCTGCATCGCACGAATGAAGATGCCGTTTTCGCTACTTTCTTTAATGTAGTTATGTACCGCGTTTGCGTTTACGCCGTTTGCAAGATAAAGTGCCATATCGTTATCCTATTCCATTTTACCAAGATAAATTTCGTTTGCCTTGCCCAGGAAATGGCGTTTTATAACGTTGCGCATTTCGGCAGGGCGAAGGTCTTCGTGAAGAATATTATCGATAGAAAGCCATTTTGTGCCGACTTGATAATCGTCACGCACAAGCTTATCCTCTTCGTATTCGCTCACGATATCGCAAACAAACATAAATTCGATTCTGTGAGATTCGTCTTTAAAGCCCTCACGGATAAACAAAAGACTCTTGGGTGAAACGGTATAACCCGTTTCCTCCTTGGTTTCGCGAATCAATGCGTCGAGCATAAGCTCGTCGGGCTCCTGCTTTCCGCCGGGAAGGGTGTAAAATACCGTTCCGTCCTCGTCGACGAGCTTGTTGCAAAGAATCTTTGCGCCGTCGATGATTATTGCTTTAATAGAATTTGTTAATTTCATTGCTCATGTACTCCGCTTTGTGTGTTTTCTGTTGATGCTTCACCGTTGCTTTTTGCGGTGACGGTGACCGAAAAGGTCATTTCGGTTACGCTGTAATGAACCGCGATCAATTTGTCGCCGTGTTTACCCACGCGGGGATAGCCGTTTTTGCTGAATTCCACGTTCAGCTCTTTTTCAAGCGTGTCGATGTAAACGCTTGCCTGCTCGCCGGTTACGTTTGTGTAATATGCAACCGCATATTCGCCGTTTTCGCCGATATCAAAGGTTTCGTTTTCTCCCGAAAAAGCGGGGATGCCCTCGGTTATTCCGTCACCCCAACGGAAATCGGATGTTGCCGTTTCGTTTGATTTCGAAAAGACGGCGACGAAAATAACAATAATAAGGAAAACCAAACATACGCAAGCGGTAAGCGTTATGTTTCTTTTTAATGCAGAGAAAAATCTGCTTAATTTATCTTTCATTTCGAAAATTCTCTCGGTTTAGAATTTTTCTTGACGCCATTTTACGATGAAGAGCGCCGCCGCACCTGCAACTGCAACGAGAGCAACGATAAGGATGACGATAACAGTTGCAAAGCCGCTGTTATCTTCTTGGTCGTCGGTCGGTGCTTCGGTTGCCTCGAATTCAACGCTTATCGTGTGGTCCGAGCTGACGTTTTCAAAGGTGTGGTTGAAAATTCGCTGACCGATTGCCGCTTCTACCGAAATGCCGTCGATCAGAACCTGCTTGATAACGTATCCTTCCTGTGCGGTTATGTAGAAGGTCTTGGAAAGTCCCTTGTTAACGCTGACCTTTCCTTCGGGATTGATGCTACCGCCCTCGTTTACTACCGATGAGGTGATCGAATGTCCGCCGATAATGTCCTTGGTGCAGATAAGTATGCCTTCGTTATCGTATGCATATTTGCCCGAAATACCGTTTGCGGAAACGGGAAGCGGAGTCTGGGCATTTTCTTTGGTAAAGAAGCCCGAGTTTGCGCTGTTGTAAAGAAGCATTACTGCGTTTCCGTTTGCAAATCCGTTTCCTAAATTAAAGGAAACAAGAGTTCCTTCGGGAAGCACAACGCCGGTGTTGAAATAAAACGCTTTATATTCGGCGCCGCCGCTGGCCGCGTTGATCGCCGCATTGATTGTGTTAAAGGTTTCGCCGCTTACAAGGGGCATTACCGTGAGATTTACGTGGGTGGCACTGCCCTCTGCGTTTGCACCGTAGGGAATAAAGAAGCTGCCGTTTGCACTGACAAATTCAACGTACTTGCCTGCGCCCTTAAGGGTTGCAATCTTATCGAATACCTCGCGGCGGACCGATTTGCCGTCGGTTATATCGACTACAATGTCGGGCGCGGTCCAATCGATATCGTCAACGCCGATGGTTTCTTCATCGGGAGGAGGCGGCGCAACGTTTTTGAATACTACCGAAACGGTCGTGGTGGATGCCATAACGTTGCTTAAGGTATATTGGTCGTTTACAAGCTGTGTTACAACACCGCCGACACGGAAAACGTCAACTGCGTAATCCTCATCGGGGATAACCGTGATGGTAAGGCTTTCGCCCGACTTAAGAATGATGCTTCCGCTCATTCCGCCGAAAACGGTAGTAGAGCCTGCAACGACTTTACCGCCCATGCTTGCGTTGATCTGAACTACGCAGTCGGAAACGGGGGGCTTGTCGGATGCCTTAAAGGATGCGTTAACCGTGGTGGGACCGCCGGGGATAAAGAAATATACGTTGCCGACGATATCACGGCGAAGCTCGGAAATTTCAATCGCACCGTTCGCTTCGTATCCCGAAGCAGGGGTGCCGAAAAGCTTATAGTTTACGTCCTTGGAAAGATAAATCGTCTTAACCAACGGCTCGTTGGGGTTGGAGTTGAATATTTCGTCAACAGGACTGCTGTCCGCAGTTTTTTGTATCGTAATAGTGCCGGGGCCGTTGATGGTAACGGTAACGGGAACCACGCCGTAAAGGAAAATGACGTCGGTGTTGCAGGTGATAACGAAGGTTATCGAGGGTTCGGTAACCGTCTGCGCGGCGCCGTTAATCGAGAGGGTGGCAGAGGCGGGAGTGAAATCCCCGTCAACTGCGAAATCAATCTTAACCTCATCGCCTGTCATCAATTGCTTGGTGTTAAGGTCAACGACCTCGCCGCCGACGGATACGGTATAACCGGTAGCGCCGAATGCTGTAACGTTAAGATTTGCAGGGATGGGAACGAGCTCAACCGAAATGGTGAGGATGTAGGTAGCTCCTGCGGTAAGCGTATTGTATGTGCCGCTGAATTTACCGTCAGCTTCGGTAAGCGATTGCATAAATTGCTCAACGCCGAAACTGGCGCCTGTAACCTTGAAGCCGTATTTCGGTTCGACGGTTATGTTAAGACTTTCGGCAGAGCCGGAATAACCCTCGGTCTTTACTTCTCCGTTGAATGAAACGTTAACCGAGTTTGAATCTCCGCCTTGAACAACCACGCTGACCGTGTAAGCATTGAGATCGGGCTCGCTCGTTTCGGGCTCACTTGTTTCGGGTTCGCTTGTTTCGGGCTCGCTCGTTTCAGGCTCGCTCGATTCGGTATTGTCGGTTTCGGGCGTTGAACTTTCGGTCGCGGCCGAAGAGCTTTCGCCGTCAACGGGTGTATTGCTTTCGCCCTCCGCAAGCGCTAAAAAGGCGAAGGAGGTTATGGTTATGAGCAATGCAACAAGCATTGCGGTGAATCTGAGAGTTTTTTTCATAGTTCCTCCGAGTAAAATGTTTTTTGCGATTGACAAGCGACTGTCAATCTGCTATACTTTATCAATACTATATTATAACTATATTTTGCAAGAATGCAAGAGTTAAAGAACAATATTAAACTATTGGAAAGAAATTTTTCATCGAAAGGACATATATCAAATGGCGGAAAAGAAATTTGTCGAGGAAATCACTCCTATGGAGGAGGATTTTGCTCAATGGTATACCGATATCGTTAAAAAAGCCGAAATGATCGAATACACCTCGGTCAAGGGCTGTCTTGTTATCCGTCCTTATGCTTATGCGGTGTGGGAAAACATTCAGCGCATACTCGATACCAAGTTTAAGGAAACCGGACACG
The DNA here is from genome assembly GCA_045657425.1 of Eubacteriales bacterium. GTDB lineage: Bacteria > Bacillota > Clostridia > Oscillospirales > CAG-382 > Coliplasma. The sequence continues at coordinate 31,401 of JAZOTA010000046.1, read as the reverse complement.
AAAACGTTTGTATGCCGATGTTTATTCCCGAAAGCTTGCTTCAAAAGGAAAAGGACCACGTTGAGGGCTTCGCACCCGAGGTTGCCTGGGTAACCCACGGCGGAAGCGAGCAGTTGGAGGATCGCCTTTGCGTACGTCCTACCAGCGAAACTCTGTTTTGCGAGCATTATTCGAATATTATCCACTCCTACCGCGACCTTCCCAAGCTTTACAACCAATGGGTAAGCGTTGTAAGATGGGAAAAGACAACACGTCCCTTCCTCCGCACACGTGAATTTTTGTGGCAGGAGGGTCATACCATCCACGCAACCGCAGAGGAGGCAATTGCCGAAACCGAACAGATGCTTAACATCTATGCGGATTTCTGCGAAAAGGAACTCGCAATGCCCGTAATCCGCGGCAGAAAGACCGACAGCGACAAGTTTGCAGGCGCTGAAGCAACCTATGCTATCGAAGCGCTTATGCACGACGGTAAAGCGCTTCAGGCAGGCACCAGCCACTATTTCGGCGACGGCTTTGCAAAGGCGTTTGATATTACCTATACCAACAAAGAAAATAAAAAGGTTCACCCCTTCCAAACCTCTTGGGGTGTAACAACCCGTCTTATCGGTGCAATCATTATGACTCACGGTGACAACCGCGGTCTTGTTCTTCCTCCCGACGTTGCACCCATTCAAGCGGTTATTATTCCTATCGCACAGCATAAGGAAGGCGTTCTCGACCGTTGCCGCGAGCTTAAGGAAGAGCTTTTGAAGGCAGGCGTTCGCGTTAAGCTTGATGAAAGCGATATGAGCGCAGGATGGAAATTCTCGGAATACGAAATGAAGGGCGTGCCCGTTCGTATCGAGCTCGGCCCGAGAGATATCGAAGCAGGCAACTGCGTTATCGCAACCCGTCACAACGGCGAAAAAACCGTTGTTTCGCTTGAAAACATCGGTGAAACCGTTAAGGAAGCTTTGGAAACCGTGCGCCAAGGTATGTTCGACAGAGCGATTGCAAACCGCGAAGCGCATACCTACCGCTGTGAATCTATCGAGGAAATCGCGCGTGCGCTCGAGGAAAACGGCGACGGCTTTGTTTATGCTCCCTGGTGCGGATGTGAAGAATGCGAGGACGAGGTTAAGGCAAAAGCAGGCGTCGGCTCGCGTTGTATCTATGACGTTGTTTCGGTCGAAGGCAAAAAGTGCGTTTGCTGCGGCAAGGATGCAATTCACAACGTAGTTTGGGCAAAGGCATATTGATTTAAAAACGCAAGCAGGAAAACGCAATATTTTTCGACAACAATAAAAAATCAAACAAGGAGAAAAGATCATGAGAAGAACATTAAGTGCAATTCTTTCGTTGGCAATGGTTTTGTCGCTCTTTACGTTTTTGGGCGTTATGAACGTTGCCGCGGAAATCAAAGCTATCTCCAACACATCGCCTGCGATCACCGCAGACGTTGGCGATACCGTTGATTTTTCCGATTATTCCGTTGTTTTTGACGGCGACAGCTCTGCTACTACCGACCTCACGTGGAAAAATGAAGCAGGCACTAAAATCACCTCGCTTAAAATCAACAAAAAAGGTGTTGTTAAGGTAACCGCAACAAGCGGAAGCAAGAGCAAGACCATTTACGTTGTTTCCAAGGAAAAGGACGAAACCGAGTACGTTCTTTTTGAAACTGACTTTTCCAAATATTCAAGCATCTCTCAGCTTAAGAACGAAGGCTGGACGTTCCTTAACAGCGACAATCGTTATGCAATCAAGGATGGCGCGTTCGTTCTCGGTAATTATGATGACGGCTACGCAAGAGTGATTCTTCCCAAATGGCTCGGTGACTTCGGCGATTACGCTATAAGCACCGACCTTAAGATGCTCACTACCCAGAATGACGGCAGATGGGTCGGTCTCGTTTACCGTATCCAGAACGCAAACGGCAAATATTATCCTTACTATCACCTCTGCGCGCGTGAAAACACCACTAACGGCGGTATTGAATTTACCGAAAGAACCACCAGCGACGGTTGGAACGTTGTGCTTAAGAGCACCGGTGAAATAACCTCCCTTAAGAACAAGTATCAAAACTTTACCGTCAGAGCAATGGGCAAGAAGATCAGCCACGAAATCGACGGAGCTCAGGTCGCTTACCTTACAGAAGACGTTATCGGCATCTCCAAAACCAATGTAAGCGCGGCTCACTATGAAAAGGGTCAGATCGGTCTTACCATGAACTACGGTACCGCAGCGTTCAAGAACATTAAGGTTACCGTTCAGGAAACCGTTCCCGCAAAGGCGGAAAGAAAGCTCGACCTTATCAATAACTCACGCGAAGAAATCAATCTCGTCAACCCTGTTGCAAACGTTGAATTCGCAAGCACCGTTACCGATCTTGCAAATTCTGCCGCAGGCAGTGTGTTTGTTTTTACCGACAGCAAATTTGATTTCGCTTCCTTTGTCAAGGCTTGCGTTGAAAACAAAAAACTTGCAACCTATTATATCGACTCTATGGACGCTGCCGAAAAGTTTGTTGCCGCAATGAATGCGAACAAGTGCAAGGACGCAAACGTCGTTTCCACCGACAGCGAGATTCTTTCTTACCTCCGTAAGGAAATCGTTACCGTAAGAACCGGTTTGTTTATCGATTCGGATATGAGCTATCACGATATCCGTAAGGCGGTTCGTTCCGCACCCGCAACCTTCGTTGCGTTTGACGGCGAAAGCGCACTCGACGCTCTTTCCAAGGAAGACGTTATGGAAATCCAAGAGTACGCTGTTGCGGTTTGGGTAATTTGCGATGAAGACGTATCCGATGCTGACATCGTTAAAATCATCACCTATGGCGTAAACGGTATCGTTACCGAAAGCGCTGAAGGCACCGCGGCGCTCATTAACAAGCACTTCGTTGAAGGCACTATGACCAGAACTCCTATCATCATCGGTCACCGCGGTAACCCCAGCCAAGCACCCGAAAACACCCTTTCGGGCTTTATCAAGGCATATGAAAACGGCGCAGACGTTTTTGAGGTTGACGTTGAAATCACCAAAGACGGCCACGTTATCATTATGCACGACAGCACCATCAACCGTACTACCACCTATACCGGCAACAAGACCGTTAACCAAATGACTCTCGCAGAGATCAAGAAGGAATTTATTCTTGCAAAGTCCGGCGATAAGAGCTCCGCAACCACCGAAAAGGTTCCTACTCTTAAAGAGGTTTGCGACTATTTCGCAGACAAGGATTGCAAGATCTTTGTAGAATTTAAGGGCAGTAACGCAGGAAACGTTCCTGCAACGCTCAAGCTTCTCCAAGAATACGATATGGCATATCTCGTTGACGTTATTTCGTTCAACGGCGGCTTCCTTACTCAAACCCAAAAGGAATATCCCGGTATGTCTACCGGTTATCTCGTTTCCGGTCATGATAACGGCAAGACCCCCGAAGATGCGCTTGCATCTATTTATACTTACCTCGTATCCGCACAGGGTGCAAACAGTACCATTAACCCTGCAAGCGGCATTATGAGCTCCAAGGGTAATTATGCGGCTAAGGTAGTTACCGACCGCGGTATCACCATCTGGCCCTGGACCTATAACTACGGCTCCAACAGCGTCGGCTTCTTCTCGGGCTGCGACGGCGTTACCACCGATGACGCTCAATGGGCCCGTAATATGGCTAAATACGTAAAGGCTCCCGAAAACGTATCTATCGCAGTCGGTCAGCAGCTCGTTGCAGGCGCAACGGTTGTTGAATACGGCAACAGCGAATATATTGCCAACGGCGCAGATACCGTTGCAAGCGTTATCGAAGGCGAAGACGTTGCAACTGTCGTCGACGGCAAACTTGTAGGCCTTAAGGAAGGCAAGGCGACCGTAATTCTCGGTTACCGTGCGACCACTCCTACCGGTGGCGTATACTACGTTTACACCGAACCCTTTGAAGTTACCGTTAAGAACGATAAGGCGGCACTTAAGAACGTTATCGACGCTGCAAAGGCGGCAAAACGCATCGACTATGTTTCCGAAACATACGAAAAGCTTCTTGCGGCACTTGACGATGCAGAAGCAGTTTATGCAGATAATTCCGCTACCGCGAACGATATTGCCAATGCTTGCGCTATCCTTTCCGAGCTCGTAAACTCTGTTATAAGCAAGACTGCAGCATCGCTCGGCGCAGACTACACTGCAACCAAACCCAACCGCGGTGACGTTTACGATGATGAAGGCAAACGTCTTACCGACGGCTCGAAGGGCTCGATCAACGGCCAGGCTTATGCAGGCTGGAACAACATTGACGTTGAGGTTATCGTTGACCTTGGCGAATTGAAGGACGTTAATACCTTTACCGTATATTCCGCATACGGATTCTGGGGAATCCAAGCGCTTAAGTCTGTAAACATCCAGATCTCTGCAGACGGCAAGAGCTACACCAACCTCGGTGCGGCAACCAGGTATGAAAAGGGAACCAACGGCACTGCTGACAGTGCTACCGTAAATCTTCTTGAGCATACGATCGTTACCGAGGATATCAAGAACGTTCGTTACATCAAGTATACGATAGCTCGTACCGGTAACTTCGTTTGGATCGATGAGGTTGAAGCAACCCTTGCTTCTGAAGTTCAGTTTGTCCTCGGTGACGTAAACGAAGACGGAGACGTTGATAAATTCGACTATATCCTTATTAAGCGTTCGGTTATGAATACTGTTACACTTACCGAGCTTCAAAAAGATGCTGCTGACGTAAACGAGGATAAAACGATCGATAAGTTAGACTATATCCTTATCAAGCGTCACGTAATGGGCACCTACGTAATCGGCTGAAATTAAAGAATGCGCTGCCCTGTTTTGTACTTTCCGTGCAAAACGGGGCGGCATATTATATCTATGTGTCAATTTTTATTGATTTAACAGACAAGGCAACGCAATATGTTGCCGTTGGTTGCGCATTTGCGCAAAAAAGAGAAAAGTTATGAAAAAGAATTGTCTAATAGCCATTGTCAGTGTGTTGGTTCTCGTTGCGCTTATCTTCGGCGTGCTGTTCGTAAGCGGTCTGCTCGGAGAAACCGATGATGCAAGCGTTCCCGCAGAGTCCGTCACGTCCATAGATATCGACGATATCCTTAGCGACAGTGTTGACGCTTCGACCGAAATTTCGGATGTCAGTGCCGAGGCTTCGGACGTAAGCGCAGGCGATGAAAGCAACGAAACCTCCGACCCCGACACCGAAACGAGCAAGCCGCCCTATACCCGTCCCGTTTACACGGGAGAAACCTGGCAGGTAAGTGGTCTTTCGGTTCGTCACCTTTTCACCCATTGCCTTATTGCATATCCCGAGCTTGCTTCAAAAGCGGCGTTTACCGATTGCTTGACGGCATCCGAGTGGGAAAAGGTGCTTCAATCGCTTTATAACAACGATTTCGTGCTTGTCGACTTTGATTATATTTATGAAATATACGAGGAAAACGGAGTCGAAAAGGCACGGCTTAAAAACCAAATAACCGTTCCCAAGGGGAAAAAGCCGCTTGTGATCTCTATCGATGACGTTGTCTATGACCCTAAAAAGACGAATCAGGGTATGATAGATAAGCTGGTGATAAGAGATGACGAGCTTTGGACCTATACGCTTTTCAAGGACGGCAGAGAAGAATATTCGCAGGATAACGAAATCTTTGTAATTTTGGAAAGCTTCATTGAAAAGTATCCCGATTTTTCCTATAACGGCGCTAAAATAACTCTTGCGTTGACGGGCTTTGCCGGCATCCTCGGATACCGAACCGATTCAAGCTTTGCCAAGCAGGGATACGACGTTGAAAAGGAAAGAGAAGAGGCAAAGGTCGTTGTGGATTGGCTTAAAACCCACGGCTATACCTTCGCGTCCCACAGCTATGCTCACGGAAGCATGAGCAATTTCAGCAAGGAAAAAACCGTCCGCGACTGTCAAAAATGGCAGGAAGAGGTTGCTTCGCTTGTAGGCGATACGAACATTTTTGTTTATCCGTACGGCGATTGGCCCAAGTACGACACCGCAAACCACAAGGCGCTTCTCGATGCGGGATTTAAGATATTCAACGGAACCTCGACGATGAATTACCTCATCAACGGCTTCCCTCAAAAGGGCGAAAAGGTTGGAAATATCTTTATGGACCGCTTCAACGTAACCGGTCAAACGCTTCTTTATGCGACGCGCCGATCCGATGACGGCAGTTATAAATTCTATGACAGAATGATGGAATATTACGATCCGTTTGAGGTCTATGACAACGAAAACAGACCTGAAAAGATGTACCGTCCGACCGACCTACGATAGAAAAAGAGCTTATACGGAAAATCCGTATAAGCTCTTTTGTCATGAAAGGAAATTTATTAAAATGAAGAAGATTAGTTTTCGTTGTTGACTTCGAATTTATATCCGACACCCCAAATGGTTTTAAGACTCCAAGCGTCGGATGCGTTTTCAAGCTTTTCGCGAAGACGCTTGATGTGGACGTCAACGGTACGGCTGTCGCCGAGATAGTCGAAGCCCCAAACCTTGTCAAGCAGCTGGTCACGGGTGAAAACGCGGTTGTAGTTGGATGCGAGGAAGTAAAGAAGCTCTAATTCTCTGGGCGGAAGGTCGATAGACTTGCCGCAAATCTTGAGTTCGTATTTACGAAGCGAAATTTCAAGGTTGTCAAACTTGATAAGCTCGCCGTCTGCGGTATCGTGCTTTGCGTAACGGCGAAGCACCGCTTTGATACGTGCGAAAACCTCTTTCATATCCAACGGCTTAACAATGTAGTCGTCTGCGCCGAGCTCGAGTCCCAAAACCTTGTCGATGGTTTCACCCTTTGCGGAAATCATAATTATCGGCTTGGAGGATTGCTCGCGGATTTCGCGGCAGATCTGCCAACCGTCCTTTTTGGGAAGCATAATGTCGAGCAGAACCATATCGGGCTCGTACATGCGGAAGACCGTCATTGCCTCCACACCGTCGTTTGCGGTGCGAACCTCATAACCCTCTTTTTCAAGGTACATACGAAGCAGATCGCATATGTTTATATCGTCGTCAATGACCAAAATCTTGGTTGCCATATCAAATTCCCCTTATAATTAACAAATGTATTTTAAACAAAAATATCTTTTTCGCCTAAAATATACCACAAAAACCATTGAATGTCAAGGGCTTTTGGAAAACGAATTATAAATTTTTGTTAAATTATTTGCGTTTAAAAATATTACATAAAATTACATCTTGCATATCCGGAAAAAATGTAGTATACTATCGTGTATAAATAATGCCTTAAAAGCGTTATTCAGAGGAGAAACAGTTACTTATGAAACTTGGAATAGTCGGCCTGCCCAACGTTGGCAAAAGCACGCTTTTCAATGCGTTGACAAAGGCAGGCGCCGAAAGTGCGAACTATGCGTTTTGTACTATCGATCCTAACGTCGGTGTTGTTCCGGTGCCCGATGAACGTATCGACCGCCTTGCTGACCTTTACAATCCCAAAAAGGTAACCTATGCTACGGTTGAATTCGTTGACATCGCGGGACTTGTTAAGGGTGCGGCAAACGGCGAAGGTCTCGGCAACAAATTTCTTTCGCATATCCGCGAGGTCGATGCTATCGTTCACGTTGTCCGTTGCTTCGGCGGAAGTAAGATAATCCACGTTGAGGATTCGGTCAATCCTGCGCGTGACGTCGAAACGATAAATACCGAGCTTATCCTTTCGGATATAGAAATGCTCGAAAGACAGATCGATAAGCTTACAAAGCAGGGTAAGGGCGACAAAAGTGCGCTTGCCGATGCGGAGGTGCTTAAAAAGGTTTGTGCGGAGCTGACAAAGGGTGTTTGTGCAAGAAACGTAAGCCTCAGCGAAAGCGAAGCAGAGCTGCTTAAAACAGTTCCTCTTCTTTCGGGTAAGCCGGTAATCTACTGTGCAAACGTTTCGGAGGACGATCTTGCACGTCCTGACGAGGAAAATGAATATTTCAACGCACTGAAAAAGGCGATCGAGGGCGAAGATGCCGAGATTATTTCGGTATGTGCCGAAACCGAAGCGGCGCTTGGCGATCTTGATGAGGAAGAACAGCAAGCATATCTTGAGGATCTCGGTGTTAGCGAAACCGGCTTGGATAAGCTCATTAAAGCATCTTATGCCTTGCTCGGACTTATTTCATTTCTTACCGCGGGCGAACCCGAGGTTCGCGCTTGGACTATTAAAAAGGGAACCAAAGCACCCGGTGCGGCAGGTAAGATACACACCGATTTTGAACGCGGATTTATCCGTGCCGAGGTCGTGCCGTACGAAGCACTTATCGAGAAGGGCTCGCTTACTGCTTGTAAGGATGCCGGTCTTGTGCGAAGCGAGGGCAAGGAATACGTTATGAACGACGGCGACGTCGTATTGTTCCGCTTTAACGTTTGATTAAATAGAAATATTTAATAGATTCAAAATCAGAAAGGAAACTACTATGAAAAAACTTTTTGCGTGTATCATAGCGCTTCTTATGCTCGTTCCGCTTTTGGCTGCGTGCGAAGATGCGGGCGATACCTCCAACACTTCCGACGCTGTTTCCAATGCAGTATCCGGTAACACTTCCGATGACGTTTCGCTCCCTGACGTTGACGTTAAGGATATGGGCGGTAGAGAATTCAACGTTCTTTGCTGGGACTGGAGCGCCGGCTCTGCATCCATTCTCGGTTACACCGGCGAAATTATGTATGACGAAGAAAACCCCACCGCAGTTGATGAAGCTAAAAAGCTCGTTGTAGATAAGATTGAATCCGAATACAACTGCACCATCAACGGTGAAAAGACCAATACCATTTCGATTACTACCACTATCAAGAATCAGGTAACCTCCGGTCTTCACTACTACGATATCATCTTCGACTCCATCAGCACCGCTGCTGCTATGGTTCCCGAAGGAATCCTCCTTGACCTTAACACCATTCCCAACATTAACCTTTCCGATCCTTGGTGGGACCAGAACGCAGTTAAGGATCTTTCTATTGCGAATAAGGTATATTTCACTTGCGGCGATATCAATACCTATGACGACCAGGGTACCTGGTGCATGCTCTTCAACAAGACCTTGAAGACCAAGCTCGGTATTGAAGAAGATTTCTATCAGCTCGTACGCGACAATCAATGGACCTTTGACAAGTTTAAGGAAATTTGTAAGAGAGGCTACACCTCTGATACCAGCGGCGACGGCGTTCTCGACGAAAAAGACACCTGGGCGTTCGGTACCGAATGCTACAACATCTACGTTCACGTTCTCGCTGCAGGTCAGAAGATCTCCAAGAAGGACGAAAACGACCTTCCCTATCTTACCGTTAGCGAAGAACCCGAAGCAACCTATACCATCCTCGCTGATATCCTTGAATTCTACAACGATCAGCAGACTGTTATGGTAGCAAATGCACCTCCCTATACCAACAAGGGCTTTCCTAACGTTTGGGAAGCAACCGTACACCCTGCGTTTATCGAGGGCAGAGAATTGTTCTATATGTGCGGCCTTATCAACTCGGCATCCTTCCGCGTAATGGAAGACGAATTCGGTATCCTTCCCATTCCTAAGTACTATGATACTCAGGACAGATTCTATCACACCGTTTCGGTTGGTAACGCTTCCTGTATGTCTATCCCCGAAGGCACCACCGACGTTGCTGACGTTGGTCTTATCGTTTCTGCAATCGCAAGAGAATCCAAGCTTCTCGTTACCCCCGCATACTATGACGTTCAGCTTAAATACCGCGATTCCCGCGACGACGAATCCGGCGAAATGCTTGACCTCATCTTCTCCACCCGTACCTTTGATATTGCAAACGCTTACAACTGGGGCGGCATCCGCGAACAGTACGTATCGATGAGCCAAAGCGATATCGCATCCCGTTTCGAGAGAATCGTTTCCACTGCGGAGCTCGCAATGGAAAGCTTTGTAGAAAAGATTACCGAAGAATAATCGGTAAACGCATTCAATGAAAGAAACGCAGGTATTATAAATGAAAAAATCAGTTGCAATTATACTGCTGTTTACTATGCTTGTGCTTTGTCTTGCGGCGTGCGACAGCTCGGATGGCTCGGTTGAATCCGATTCGGTTGCCTCGGAAAACGTTTCCGAAAGCAACGAAGCCAAAACCGCAATCAAGGATTTAAACGGCAGAGAAATCAACGTGCTTTGTCACAATTTTTCCTCCGGTCTTCAATATCTCTTCGGTTACACCGGCGAAATTATGTATGACGAAGAAAATCCTTCTGCGGTTGATGAAGCAAAAAAACGCGTTGTAGACTATATTGAAACTACATACAACTGTACTATTACAGGCGAAATGACAACCGTCGTGGGCGGCGGTCAATCGGTTGCTGACAAGGTGAAAAGTCAGGTGACGGCTGGTATCCATTACTATGATATAGTTTTCGATACTCTCGGTGTCGCTCCGACTCTCGCTGCAGAGGATATGGTCATTGATCTTAATTCGGTTCCCAACATTAATCTTAGCGATCCTTGGTGGGATCAGAATGCCGTAAGAGATCTTTCGGTCGACGGTAAGGTTTATTTCGTAAACGGCGATATCAACACCTACGATGACCAAGGCACTTGGGTCATAATGTTCAACAAGACCTTGAAGACCAAACTCGGCATTGAAGAGGATTTCTACCAGTTAGTACGCGACAACAAGTGGACTTACGATAAGTTTGCCGAAATCTGCAAGAGCGGAATTACCTCCGATACCTCCGGTGACGGTGTTCTCGACGATTTGGATACTTGGGCATTCGGCACCGAATGCTACAACATTTATATTCAACTTGTAGGCGCAGGCTTGAAGATAGCGGAAAAGGATGATAACGACCTTCCCTATCTTACGGTTGAAGAGATTCCCGAAGAAACCTATGCTATTCTCGGAAACATTCTTGATCTGTACAACCGTGGCGATACCGTTATGGTTGCCGAAAACTACAGATACAAGAACTATCCCAACGTTTACGAAGGAACAGTTCACAAGGCGTTCCTGGAAGGCAGAGAGCTCTTCTATATGTGCGGTCTTATGAACGGACCCAGTTACCGTATGATGGAAGATGAGTTCGGTATTCTTCCCATTCCTAAGTACTATGAGAGTCAGGATAGATACTATCACACCATCTCCTCCTACAACTCTACCGTTCTTATGATTCCCGAAGGAACTCCCGAGCTTGCTGACCTTGGTCTTGCAATCTCTGCTATTGCGGAACAGTCCAAGCGTTACGTAACCCCTGCATACTACGACATCCAGCTCAAATACCGTGATTCCCGCGATGATGAATCGGGCGAAATGCTTGATATCATCTTTGCATCGCGTACCTTTGACCTTGGCTGTTACTATAACTGGGGTAGCATTCGCAATCAGTATATGTCAACGAGCAGCAATGATATCGCATCTCGCTTTGAGGCGATGATTCCCGTTGCTCAAATGGAAATGGAAGCATTCATTCAAAACTTGCAATCCAAGCAATAAAACCATAGACATAACACAACGGTGTAACCTCGGGTTGCACCGTTGTGTAAAATAATCACCATACTCCACAGAAAGGCACTACAATGAAAAAGATAATCGCGGCCCTGTTATTGGTCGCTATGCTTACATTTTGCTTCGCGGCATGTGAAGATACATCGACCGACGCAAACTCCGACGCTGCTTCTACCGATATCAGCAAATCGGAATCAAGCGGCAGCTTTAACGATATTGCGCTTGAGGTCAAGGACCTTGGCGGCAGAGAAATCAACATTCTTTGCTACAACTTCGGCGCAGGCTCCGCATCGATTCTCGGCTACACCGGCGAGGTTATGTATGACGAAGAAAACCCCAGTTCGGTTGATGAAGCAAAAAAACTTGTTGTAGAAAAGATCGAATCCCAGTACAACGTTAAAATCAAAGGTGAATTGACTCAGATGGATCAATACACCAATGGCATCATCAAAAATCAGGTAACCTCCGGTCTTCACTATTACGACATTGTATTTGACTCGCTCAACTCTGCGGCGGCAATGGCGACCGAAGATCTTCAGATCGACCTTACCACCATCTCGACCCTCGATCTTTCTCACCCCTGGTGGGACCAGAACGCTGTTAAGGACCTTTCGATCGGCAACAAGCTTTATTTTGTTTGCGGCGATATCAACACCTATGACGACCAGGGTACCTTCTGCGTGCTTTTCAACAAGACCTTGAAGAAAAAGCTCGGTATTGAAGAAGATTTTTATCAGCTCGTTCGCGACAACAAGTGGACTATGGATAAGTTCGAGGAAATCTGCAAGAACAGAGTAACCTTCGATTCCACCGGTGACGGTGTCCTTGATGAAAATGACACCTGGGCACTCGGTACCGAAAGATACAACATTTTCATTCAGCTTATCGGCGCAGGTCAGCGTATTTCCGGCAAGAACGACAACGATATGCCTTACCTCGTGCTTTCCGAAAGCACCGAAGCTACCTACAAAGTTCTTCAGGACATCCTTGAATTCTATAACGACGAACAAACCGTTATGGTAGCAAACACCCCCAAATATGAAAACAAGGGCTATTCCAACGTTTGGGAAGCAACCGTTCACAAGGCATTCATTGAAGGCAGAGAACTGTTCTATATGTGCGGTCTTTTCAATGCTGCATCCTTCCGCGTAATGGAAGATGAATTTGGTATTCTTCCCATTCCTAAATATAACGAAGTACAAGACAGATATTACCACACCGTACAGTCGGGTCATAACACCGTTATGCACATCCCCACTACCACTCCCAACGTGGAAGACCTCGGTCTTGTAATTTCTGCACTTGCAAAAGAATCCAAGCGTCTCGTTACTCCCGCTTATTACGACGTACAGCTTAAGTACCGTGATTCCCGTGATGATGAATCGGGCGAAATGCTTGACCTTATTTTTGCATCCCGTACCTTTGACGTTGCCGATGCTTACAACTGGGGCGGTATCCGCGAACAGTACGTATCGATGAGTCAAAGCGACATCGCATCCCGTTTCGACTCTATGCTTTCTGCGTCTGAGCTCGCAATGGAAAGCTTTGTCGAAAAGATGAACGACGAAAAATAATCCTTTAGCTTTAAACCTTAACCTCGGGAACGTGATACATAAAACACGTTCCCGATTTTTTGAGAAATCCCGGTAACTACGCATATTCCTGTAAATAATTCTTGAAAGGAATAAATATATGAAGAGATTTTCACAACTTTTGACCCTGTTTCTTGCGGTTGCAATGCTTGTCACAGCGCTTTCGATACCTGTATCGGCTAAGCATACGACAATCAAGGCCGACGGCATCGATTCGGTCCGTAACGGCGGCAATCTTATAATCTATACCCCGAGTATGGGCGATACGACCGGCACCAACGAATGGGGCTATGAGGTCATTATCGAAAATAACGTTGCGGTTAAATACAATAAAGGCAACAGTGCAATTCCCAAAAACGGCTTTGTTCTTTCTGGACACGACGAGTCCAACGAAGGCACACAAAAGAACATGGGCACTTGGATCAAGGAAAACATTGCAATCGGCGATTATGTTTATTACTCTTCCGACGGTGTGGTAACCGTTTCGGATCAGCCCATTTCGGAAACCGTTTTTTATGAGCTTACCCAAACTATCCACGGCGTTAATACCATTCGAAGCACCAACAATCTCATTATATACAACAAGATCGGCACAAAAACCGGCACCAACGATTGGGGCTATGAGGTCGTTTGTACCGGCGGTGTTGTAACAGCTATGGGCGGCAACAACAATCAGGTTCCCCATGCAAAAGGCAGCTTTGTTGTTTCGGGACACGGCGACGCCGTTACCTGGTTGCAGCAAAACGTTAGACTCGGTATGTCCGTTTCCTATGACGAAGCGAAAAAAATCGTTACCTTTGCATATGACGACTCGGCAATTACAAAGGGTATGGAAATGCTTGTCCCTGTGCTTGAGGAAAAGTTTAAGGCTGCAAAGGCAAGATACGATTATATCGATTACGAAAAGGTTGAAAAAGCGATCAACGAGTTAGAAAGCTTTGTTACCTCCGCAGTAAAGGCGTATAAAAAGGACAAGGATGCGCAAAAATTTTCAAACGCGCGTACCGAGGCTGAATCGAAGGCAGACGATATTTCGCTCCTTATTTCCGAAAGCCGCACCGTAGGCTATCGCGGCGTTTGGATAAGACCGACCGATACCTCTGTCGCGCAGGTTGAAGAAACCGTTCAGAAGCTTTACGACAAGGGCATTAATATGATCTGCATCGAAACGCTTTACGATTGCACGATGATAATGCCGATGCCTAAGGGCAGTCTTTTTGAAACCAACCCCAAATTCCGCAGCTTTGACCTTTTGAAGGCATATATCGATGCGTGCCATAAGCGTGAAATGGAGCTTCACCTTTGGATGCCCATTTACTATGTGGGCGATTCGGGCTCGCAAAACCTTCGTTACTCGGTTGGTAAGAAAAAGCCTGAATGGCTCACCGTTTCTAACACCGGTAAGTATTCGCATCAGCTTCTTGACCATGGCGTTGAAGGATCAGGCTTGATGATGCTCGACCCCTCCAATGAAGAAGCAAGCAACTATTTGCTCAATACCTACAAATATATTCTCGAAACCTACGACGTAGATGGCTTCCAGCTTGACTATATCCGTTATTTCAACCGCACGTCCGATTTTGATATGGGCTACACCAAGGAAGCGCTCGACGCTTTCGAGGCAAAATACGGTGTGCGTCCTCAATACGACGTAAACGCAAGCTATTGGAAGAATTGGGTAAACTTCCGCTGTGAATACATCAATAATTTTGTTGCAAGAGTAAGAAAGCTTATCGACGAAACCCGTCCCGGCGTTCTTCTCGGTGCAGACGTTGTACCCGATCCGTCCGAAAGTGTTTCGGTCAACTATCAGAATTACTATAACTGGCTTGAAAACAAATGGATCGACGTTCTTTTCCCGATGTCATACGGCTATGGACACGAGGCTGATATCAAGGACCAAACTAACCGTTGCGGCGAAACCTCGTTTATTGCGGTCGGTCTCGGCATCTTTATGACAGAGCTTGAGCCTGCGGATATGCACGATCAAGCGGTCTATAACGATTCGATCGGTACAGACGGTTCGGTTTATTTCGAGGCAAGCTCCTTCCAAAAGAAGCTCACCGGTGAGTATCTTATGAAGGGTATCTACCGTAACAAAGCGATCACCCCCACCTTTGACGTTGATAAGGCGGCGCGTGCGCAGATCGAATATGCAGTAAGCAGAATCGAAAACGTGCTTGTTAAGCAGGGCGCGCTTTCTTCCGCAAGCGGAACCAAAATCGTAGGTTTGCTTAACGATTTTGCGGCAACCTGCACCGATAAGGATTTCAACGTTGAAAAATACAACGCAGTCAAGACCGAAATCCAAAATTCGGGCGCTAAAAAAGCGGCTGTTAACAGAATGCTTTCCGACCTTGCGATTGCAATCAAGAGCTACACCGTTCTTAATAAAGAGCTTGACCTTTCCGCCGTTCCCGAGCTTCCCAATGAGCCCGATTACAGCGTTGATGAAAGCACACCCGACGAAAGCACACCCGATGAAAGCACACCCAACGAAAACAACTCAGCAAGCGTGGATGACTCGAAGGCTGATGAATCGAAGGCTGATGAATCGACCGATACCGTTGAAAGCGATGCCGACACCACCGAAACCGAGGACGGCGATTATACCGTAATCATTATCGTTTCTGTCGTTGTTGTAATCGCAATCGCAGTTGCGGCAATATTCTTGCTTAAAAAGAAGGGTAACCGATAATATGTTAAAGAAAACACTTTGCCTGTTGCTTTGTATAGCAACGACCTTGTGTTTCCCAACTTTCACAGTATCTGCAGACACATCCTACACACAGGATGTGTCTTCGGTTAATGGGACAAGGTATACCGATTACTTGGTAGTTTACACCTCGGCATACGGGAGCAATACAAAAACGAATATCTACGGTTACGAGGTCACCGTCGAAAACGGAGTGGTTACTTCGGTCGGCGGTAACAGCAGTAACATTCCCGTCGGAAATAACAGCTTTGTCGTTTCGGGCCACGGAACGATGAGAGATTGGCTTGTCGAAACGGTTATCCCCGGCATGAAGGTGACCTTTAATAAAAATGCAAAAACAATAACCTTTACAAAGGATTCCTCGACAATGCTTTACGCATTGAACGTTGCGGCGGAAAAGGCAAGATCTGCAAAGCAATATGCAATTGACGCTTGTCTTGTATATGATTCATTGGCAGATGAAAAATTGAACCTCGCCGAAGAAAAATTGAAAACTGCCCAAAATTTAAGCGAAACCGAAAAGAATAAGCTTGTTGATGAATTTACAAATATCGCATATCTTTTCCGAGAACGCGAGGTTGCCGAATACCGCGGAGTTTGGCTTCGTCCCACCCAAAAAAATATGTCGCAGGTGCGAAGCTATGTTAAGCAATGCTACGACGCAGGTATAAATATGATTTCTATCGAAACGATGTACAACGGTACCGTGATTTATAATGTACCGAAGGGCAGTCTTTTCGAGCAGAATCCGATTTTTAACGGCTTTGACGTGCTGAAGGCATTTACCGAGGTCTGCCAAGAATACGGAATCGAGCTTCACTGCTGGATGCCCGTTTTTTACGGCTGTAACACCTCTTCCGAAAACTATTCCCGTTCTCCCGTATATAAAAAGCCGGCATGGCGTCTTATCACGAACAACGGCTCGCCGATTTACACCTATGAAAGCTCGGGCGCCGTATTCCTTAACCCTGCAAACGATGAGGTTCAGGATTTCCTTGCCGAAAGCTTCACTTATATTCTCGAAACCTATGATATCGACGGCTTCCAGCTCGACTATATTCGCTATCGTGACCGATATGACGTTGACGATTACGGATATGACAGCGTAACCATCGAAAAGTTCAAAAAGGAATATCCCAAATACGCTAATAGCAAGATAACCTTCGACACGAAGGCAAATTATTGGAACGATTGGGTCAATTTCCGTGTTTCTCAGGTAACTAAATTTGTTTATCGTATGCGTGATATCGTCGATACGGTCGCGCCTGACGTTGCGCTAACGGCAGACGTTGGCGTTGCTATCGAGCAATCCTATACAACGATTTATCAAGACAGTATTTCTTGGCTTGAGGACGGCTTGCTTGATATGATACACCCCATGGCTTACGGCTCGGGATATTCGTATTTTGCAGAGCGTTATATCGAAGCCGCAGGTGAAAAATGCGCCGTTGTCCCCGGACTTGGCATTTATATGGACGAATTTGACGGCGACGATATGGTTTTCCAAGCCGACGAAATGGCGTTGGTCGGCTGTAACGGCGTTGTATATTTCCAAACCGCGCAATACTTCGGCAAGGGCGCAAACAAGGTGCTTTCCGAAACGCTTTACACGAATTCGGCTTTAGCTCCCGCTTTTGATAACGTAAAAACGCTTAAAGCAGTCCTTGACCGTTTTATCGAACGTGTAACTCTTGCACAAGGCAAAGGTTTTGTTACAAAAAGCAACGCAGATAAGCTGATCGGTCTTGCAAACGATGCGATTTCAAAGGGAAGCGACAATGCGTTTGACGCACTTGAAACGCTTAAGGAAATCGAAAACGAACTGAAAACGGTAAGCGAAACAGAACTCAAAAACCGTCTTATGCTCGATATGCAAAACGCAAAATTTGCATCCTACCGTGATGAAAATTCGGTCACTATCGGTGATGTAGATAACGACGGAACGATTGGTAAATACGATTACGTTATCATAAAACGTGCTGTTATGGGTACATATATACTTGATAAAACCCAAAAGCTTTCCGCAGACGTAGATAAAAACGGAGGCATTGATAAATACGACTATATTCTTATCAAGCGCCACGTTACGAAGAAGTTTACGATATGAAATGAAAAAATCCTCGGAAAAACCGAGGATTTTTTTATACTATTTTGCAGGTGTAAACGAATTAAGCATTATCATAACAGAATTCCAATCGCCCGTGGGGAGCACAAGCGTATACATTACGCCGTTGAGCGTTGTATAGACTGTGTAATTGGTTATGTCGGAGCTGTTTCTTGACATGGTATATACAAACGATAAACCGATGCCGTCGGTGGTAGAGGTTTCAAAGCAATATCCCATGGGCATATAGCTTCCTTCGGCACTTGAAGCGGTAATGCTCCATATCTTACCGTTGCCGTCCTTTAGCTTATAAATGAAGTGCGATTTTTCGTTATGACCGACGGTTACCGAAAACGGCTTTACCCCTTCGGGTAAATATGAGGGATAGTGGTATTCGGACAGCTCGTTTTCAAAAAGTGATTTGACCGTTTCATAAGCTTTTATCGGTTTATCGGGGGATTCGAAAAATATCGTTGCGATTGGTTGAGCGGCGCTTTCTTCTTCATAAAACATCGTCTTGATATGCTCAACAAAATTCGCACCGAATGCCGAAGCGGTAACAAGCGAAAAAACAATGAAACTGAAAATCGCGACGGTTGCCGCGAGAATACGCTGTATAATGCGTTTGCAAAACACTTTTTTGTTCAGAAGGAGCAGGCAATTCAATTTTTCATAGCCCTTTTTAACGGCATCTTCATATTTTGATTGGTCAGAAACGTTCGGCGAGCTTGCCAAAAAGCGCAAAAGCTCGTCGTCTATGGCGTTGCCTTTTTCCAGTTCGTCGCACATATAGTGAAAAAGCTTGTTTTTTTCACTGTCGGTCAATGAATCAAGCGGCATTTTTTCGTTAAGCACCGCCTTGTACAGCAAGGTAATATCATTCATAAATATGCACGCTTCCTTTCTAAAAATTTCTCGAATAAAGCATATCGCTTATCTTTTTTCTTATGTAATACAGCGTAAAACGAATCGCATCCTCGGATTTGTTAAGCTTTTTTGCGATTTCGCCGTTGCTCATTTTGCATTCGACGCTCATTCGAAGTATGGTTCGCTCATTTTCGTTGAGCATACCGATAAGCTTTTCCTTTAAGCCCTCTTTTTTCCATTGGCAAAAAAGAATATCGTCAATAATGTGCTCTTCGGTATCAAACGGATAGGATATATCGTCGTTTAGGGGAACTTGACGTTTGGAATCGCAGGCGACACTGCGTATATGCTTTAAACAAATGTATTTAGCCGTTTTTAAAAGCCACGCTTTTGGATTTTCATGCTCGATAACTTTATCAATGCATAAGCAAAGGGTAAGAAACAAGTTGCCCAAACAGTCGTCGGCGGCAGAAGGGTCAATGTTACGAAGCAAATCGAAAATCCGTTTTGCGAGCACGTCGTAATTTTCGCAGAAAAGCGTTTCGGCAAATTTTTTCTGCGTCGGATCAAGCGGCTTGTCATTTTTGCTTATCTGCATATTACACCCCTCCTTATTAGATAAATACCTTTTATAAAAGTTTTGAAGAAAAATATTTTGAATCTGTTAAATTTTACAATTATTTTCTTCAAATCAAAACAAATGGGTATTTACTTTATGAAGACGAAGGTTTTCGAAAAAATAAAAAAGGAGAATCATTTATGAAACACATGAAAATTTGGCTTGCCTTTGCGTTGGCGCTTTTGCTTTCGTTATCGTTTACCGCCGCCTTTGCCGCGTTGGCAGAGGAAGACGACAACGTTGCGGTTGAGCCTCAAGCATCCGAAGCTGTATCCGTTGAAGCAGAAGCTGAAGCTGATGAACAAGTCGAAGCCGAAGCAGAGCAAACACCCGAAACGAGCGACGTAGGCATCGAAGCTGACGAGGACATTTCCGTAAACGTCGAAAGTAAGCTTTTCGGCGAGGAAAGAGTTTTGCTTGTGACCGCTAACAATAATAACGATTCCGTTAATTACAGCATCGTTATAACCGTTACTTATTACGGTGCGAACGGCGAAACGCTTAAGACAGAGGCGAAGAGCTTTGAGCAGTTGCGAAACGGATACGACAAGAATTTCGTTTTCCGTCCCGGTTTTGATTTCGTAGATTATCTTATCGACATCGAAAAGACGGTTTACGAGGGCGATTGCTGGAAAACTAAGGTAGATGCCGAGTTTGGTTATACCTACGTTTGGGTATACGGTGACGGCAGAGATACCAGAGTTCGTCAGCACGTTTTGGTCACCTCCCACAGCGAAGAATCGCTTGTAGTTGACGATTTCGTTGTAGTTGTATTTGACGAAAACGGCGAGATATACGATATCTATTACCGCGCAGGCTGTTGGATAAATCCTCTTGACGTGCAATATAAGCACTTTGAAAGAGAAATGACCGTTCCCGATTCTATGGTATCCTTCGAGGGCTATGACGTAAAGGTTAAGCTTGGCGGAGCGTTTATCGAATACGATATAATCGCGCCTGAGGAAACTCCCGATTACGGTTATCTTATCAGCAACGGATATATCGATCCCGTAACGGGCGCATATCGTAATCCCAAGGATGCTGAATAAAAAAACACTCTCATAACTTTCTGTAATAAAAAAGGAGCAGTCTGTTTCGGACTGCTCCTTTCAGCTTGCAGACAAAGTCTGCAAGCTGAAGCAGACTGAGAGAAATGAGGCTGTTTTTAACGAAAAGCGAGCGTAGACTTACAAAGGTAAGGTAGTCGAGCTTTTCGTTAAAATCCTTGAAAATACAATAAAAATTTAAAATTCCTTATAAAAAAAGAGTTCTTCCGAAAGCAAAAGAAAGAACTCTTTTTGTTGTTTTTCCTTTCAAGGGTGTAAACAGACCATTTGTCTTCGGTCTGAAAGGAGCAGTCTGTTTCGGACTGCTCCTTTTCATATTTTGGACGGGCTGTGCATAGAATCAAAACAAAAACGGAGATGGTTGGAATAAAAAACAGGGCGGGTGTTTTAATAAAGGGCGCGGCGGCAATGACCGTCTTTTCGCTTATCGCAAAGCTTTTGGGCGTGTTCTTGCGGTTGTTTCTTTCGTCGCGCATCGGTAGTGAGGGCATGGGTCTGTATCAGCTTGTAATGAGCGTCTACGTTATGTTTTCGACCTTTGCAACGGGAGGCTTTACGCTTTCGGTGTCGCGTCTTGTTGCCGAAAAGGAACAAAGGAGCGAAAACGATGCAAAGCTTCTTATGAAAAACGGTCTTTTCGCTTGCGCGGTGATAAGCGTTTTTGCAACCGCATTGATGCTTTTCGGTGCCGATTTTATTGCAAAAACATTTTTAAGCGATGAGCGTTGCGCCGCACCGCTTCGTATTCTTGCGTTGAGTATGCCTTTTATGGCGTTTTCGGGCTGTCTGAAGGGTTGGTTTATCGCCAAACAGAGAGTCGGGATAAGAAGCTCGTCAACGCTTTTCGAGCAGGTGATAAAATTTGCGGTCATTGCCTTTTTCTTAAACGTGGTTATGGCAGGCACAAGCGACATCGGTTCGCTTTGCACGGGTATCGTTATCGGTGTTACCCTTTCGGAAATCGCATCGTTTACTTATCTACTGCTTTTTTACGTATTTCCGAGGCGCAGGAGGAAAATTCAAAGCGCGCCTACCGAAACGAAGCGCGACAGTATGCGTTCTCTTATGTCGGTAACCATACCGATATCGCTTTCGGTATATCTTACAAGCATTTTGCACACCGCCGAAACTCTGCTCATCCCCTACGTTTTCGAGAGCTATTCCGGCGACAGAGGTGAAGCGCTTTCTAAATTCGGTATGATACGCGGAATGGTCATTCCTATTCTGTTTTTCCCGTTCGCATTTTTATCAAGCTTGGTGGCGGTCTTCACCCCCGAAATAAGCCGTCTTAATATGCTGTCCGACCGCAAGCCGTTAAACGCGCGAATATCTTCGTTAATGTCATTTGTTTCGATTCTTTCGGTTGCTGTGGGTGGACTCTTTTTCTTCCTGCCAAATGAGCTTGGCGAGGCATTTTATCCAAACGAAAACACCGAATACGCAATAAGGATACTTTCACTTGTAACGCCTTTTATGTACGTCGAAACGGTCTGCGACGGACTTTTAAAGGCTATCGGCGAGCAGATGCAAACGCTTAAATATCAGATATTGAATTCGGCATTTCGTGTAATTCTTATTCTTTTGCTGGTATCGCGAATGGGTGATAAGGGCTATTTGCTTTTACTCGTCGCATCAAACACTTTTACCTATTTCCTCTGCCGAAGACGGCTTTACAAGGCAACGGGCGTTGCTCCGAGATTTCTGTCCGACGTGGTTTTTCCCTTGATTTGTGCTGTTGTGGGGGGACTTTCGGCAAGATTTATTCTCAACCTTCTTGCGCTCGAATCGAAAACCGCATCTGCATCGGCAGGCACGGTAATTTACATCGGCGTTTTTGCACTGTGCTTAATGCTTTTCGCGTTCGAGCGTATCAAAAATACATATCACAGGTTACGCGGATGAACGAACACGCAATCGATTCGCTTTTCCGCTATCTTCCGCTAAGAATAAACCGCGCGTTAAACGCTCTGCCGTTTGAGGTTCTATCGTCGGCAAATGAGGTGCGGCTTCGCAGGAATGCGCCCATTTCGCTTACGGTCGGAACAAGAAATCTAACCTTTGATTCGCTCGGCAGAATTTGCGATATCAAAAACGCAATGCGAATTACCGAGTCCGAGCTTTTTGAATGTGTCGAAAGGTTGACAGACGGCTCTGTCTATACCTATGACGAATATCTCAAAAAAGGATTTATTCCGCTTGCAAACGGCGGCAGGGCAGGTGTCTGCGGCAATGCCTCGCCGTCGGGCGGATGGTCGGGGATATACAGTATAAATTTGCGAATTTGCCGTTTTATTCCGAAAGCAGCTGACGGCTTGATAAAGCTTTTTGCAGGAGAGGGCATAAAAAGCACCTTGGTTTGCGCGCCGCCTGCGCTGGGCAAGACGACCTTTTTGAAAAGCGTTGCGTATCTGCTTGCAAACGGAATTGGCATATCTCCGACACGTGTAGGCATTGCCGACGAGCGCGGCGAGCTTTTTTCGGGGATAAACGACAACGGCTTGATCGATCCTTGTGTGTTTTTGCCCAAGGCACAGGGTATTGAGCTTTTAACGCGCGTGATGTCACCCGAGGTTATTATTTGTGACGAAATAAGCGCAAGCGAGGTCGATGCCGTTACCGAAGCGCAAAATTGCGGCGTTTCGCTTATAGCATCGGCGCATTGCGTAAATATGCAAGAGCTATTACTGCGCGGCAGGATGAAAACACTTGTAAACCCGAACGTTTTTCCGTTGTGCGTAACTCTTGGGTTTGACGGCGAGCATAATTGCTCGGTGCATAAAACGGAGGAGCTTTTATGAATTGGTTAGGCGCGTTATTGACCGTTATCTCCTCGTATATTTGCGGAGCAATGCTTGCAAACGGCGAAACCGAAAAATTACGGGCGTTTGATTCGTTAATACGACTTTTAACCTATATGCGGCGGCGGATATTAACCGAAAGGTTGCCGCTTTACCGCATTTTTACGGAATTCGAGGACGGTTTTCTGGAAAGCGTCGGCTTTTTGGAATGTTTGCGGTCAAGCCGTCACGGCTTGGAAACGCTTTGGCAAAACGCAGTTAAGCGTGTGCCGATAGATAAGGAAGCTGTCGATGAATTATCGCATTTCGGCGAAAGTCTTGGTGCCTTGCCGTTGGACGAACAAATAAAACGTATCGACACAGTAAACACTTTTTTGACCGAAAAAAAGGCGGCGTTAAACGGTACGCTTTACCAAAAACGCAAAAGCATTAAAAGCGTTTGTCTGCTTATGGGAATCGCAATTGCGATAATCCTTTTATAGAAAGGGCGAAAAAATTTGGGAATATCCTTGATACTTAAAATAGCAGGAATAGGAATCGTTGCAAGCGTCGCTTGCCAGATATTGCAAAAAAGCGGACGCGACGAGCAAGCGACCTTTGTAACCGTTGCAGGCGTGGTTGTTGTTATGCTTTTGCTTGCAAGCGAAATAAGCGGACTGTTTTCGACGCTCAGGAGCGTTTTTGGACTGTGAACATCATCACGGTTTGCGCTTTCGGCATCGTTTCGGCTTGTATTGTTGGGGTGGTGCGCGTTTTACGTCCCGAGCTTGCATCCCTTGCGGCGGCGGTTGCAGGGGTGGTGGTTTTGACCTACGTTATTTCGGCGGCCGCACCCTTTGTTTCGTTCATAAATGGTGTTGCGGCAGAATGCGGAGCCCAAAATTATTTCGTGCTGATGCTCAAATCACTTGCAATATCATTTTGCTGTAAGATGTCATCGGAAATATGCCGCGATTGCGGTGAAAATTCGCTTGCTTCACGTATCGAGCTTGCCGGCAAGGTATCGATAGTGCTGATAAGCTTGCCTGTCGTTCAACAATTATTAGATATCGCAAAGGATATGATGGGATGAAAAAAACGCTCGTTGCGCTCGCCGCGGTAATAATATCGTTGACTCTCCTTTCGGTCAGCTCGCTTGCCTATTCCGATGATACTGCACAATCGATTGCAGAGGAGGCGGGAGCAGATGAATTGGAAAACGAGTTTTTAAGTGCGGACGAGCTTAACGGCGACAAAAACATAAATATCTTTGAAAAAGCGTTTTCGATAATCATCTCGTCCTTTCAAAAAAACGGCAATACGGTTATAAAATCGTTTGGTGCGGTGCTTGCCGTGATCGTTTTGTCTGCCGCAATGCATTCGTTAAAATTCGGAGAGAGTCAAACACTCGAAACGGCAACTGCGTATATTTCAATTCTTGTGCTTACGGGCGTGACCTATGGGGTGCTTTATAACCTTTTCGTTGTGGTTATCGCTTCGATGGAATCCTTGACGCTTGCGATGAGCACGCTTATGCCGATAATGGCGGCTTTGCACGCGGCAGGCGGTACGGCGGGTACGGGCGCGGCAACGGGGGCAGGGCTTACAATGTTTTTGTCGGTCATCTCGATAATATGCGGCAAGGTATTGCTTCCGTTGGTCAGGATCGCGTTTGCGCTCTGCATTGTGGGTGCAATACCGGGGAGCATAAATTTAAGTGCCGTTACCAATCTTGTAAAAAACACCGCCACAACGCTTATGGCGTTCGTGTTCGGGCTTTTGGGGTTTGCGCTATATCTGCAAAGCACGGTTGCGGCGGCAAGCGACAACTATATAACCCGAAGCATCCGTTTCGCCTCGGGCGTTTTCGTGCCGGTCATTGGCTCGATGCTGGGCGACGCCTCGCGCACGGTCATCGCATCGGCTTCGGTGGTCAAGGGGACTGTCGGCGCTTCGGGTATAGTAATGATCCTTTCCGTAGTTCTGCCGCCGTTGATAATCGTCATCCTTCATAAGCTGTTGCTCTTATCCTGTGCCATAATCGCAAAAACCTTGTCGGTAGAGCGTGAAAGTGCATTCCTTTATGATATGTGCGGAATAATCAACGTGCTTTTGGCGCTTGTTGCAGGCGCAGGCGCGGTTTGTATTATTGCCATGGCAGCGTTTGTAAAATCGGGGGTCAGCGGATGAGCGGATATTTTTACACGCTTCTCGTCGCATCGGTCTGCGGTGCGGTGTGTATGATGCTCGCCTGGGGCGGTTTTGAAAAATACATAAAATATATCGCATCGTTGATTTGCGTTGCTCTGCTTATTTCGCCTCTGCGTGAAATCGATATAAGCTCGGTTGTTTCCGATTCTCTTGATTATTCACAAGCCGAAACCGATTCGTCAATGACCGACCTATATGCAATTTCCGAGCAGATGACCGAGCAGACAGCCGAGAAATATATACGCGATATTGTTTTTTCGGAATTCGGAATAAATGCGGTGTCTGCCGACATAAAGATAGAGTGGGGAAAAACCGAGGCGGTAATAACCGATATCGATTTGGTTTTAACAAAAAACGATATGAATATGGCTGACGGTATAAAAAAATACCTCTTTTCGGTATTAGGAGGCGAGGTGAGGGTAATTGAAGAACAATGAAATCCTTGAAAAAATAAAAAAGCTGTTCGATAAAAAGGGCTTCGGATTTGTTTTTCTCGCCTTGATTGCAGGTATAGCCCTGATGATAATCCCGTCAAGCGGTCAAGAAACGGCACCGATTGAAGAAAACAAAACGGTCACCTCGTTTGAATATTGCACTCTGCTCGAGCAAAAAGCGAAAAATCTTATCTGCGAATTGCCCGAAATTGACGGTTGCGAGGTTTTTATAACGCTTGAAAAGGGTTATCGCTATATCTATGCCACCGACCAGCACGTAAAGGAATCGGGCGACCATAAGGAAACCGACAAAACCATAGTTCTTGCCCAAGGCGACGGCAGAGAAGAGCCGATACTTATCGAAGAAACGATGCCCTGCGTTGCAGGTGTTGCCGTGGTGTGTAAGGGCGCAAATTATCAAACTCAATACCGAATAATCGAGCTTATGTGTGCGCTTTTCGATATAAAAAGTAACCGTATAAGTATACAAACATAAAATTAATGTCATATATGGAGGACCGAAATGGATATCAAACAACAGTTTTCGCGTATTAAAGAAAAGGCAAAGCAGATCGATTGGAAAAAGATGATCGGCACAAAATCGTTTATTACGGTTTCGTGTATTATGCTTATCGGTGTTGCGGTGCTAGTAAGCTCGCTTGCAGGTTCTGCAGATGCAAACACTCAAAACGAGGGCGGCGACCGTTTGCTCGGCAACGCATTGCTTGTTGATACAAGCGTAAATGCCGATGCCACGCTTGACACAAGCTCTCCGACCGATTCCAACGTAAACGCAAACCCCGAAACCGCCGAGGATTTCTTTGCAATGGCGATAATCAACCGCACGCAGGTTCGCGATTCCGCGCTTGAGGTTCTGCGCGAGATTGCCGAAAACCCCGACAGCCTGCCCGATGCAAAAGAAGATGCGCTTGAATCTATTGCCGAAATCGCCGACGATATGTCTGCCGAAGCGAATATCGAAACGCTTGTCAAGGCAAAGGGTATCGGCGACTGCGTTGCCGTTATCAGCGGTGATAATTGCTCGGTAATCGTCAATCAAAAGAATCTTCTTCCCGACGAGCTTACCCAAATTACCGACATCGTATTCGAGCAAGCAGGCATCCCCGTTGCGAACATAACCGTCGTCGAAGCGAAAAAGTGATAAACGCCGTAGGGGCGATTCACGAATCGCCCGTTTTACGACCGTTAACAAACAAAAAAGCAGACTTTTAGTTAAAAAAGTCTGCTCTTTTGCTTGTTGCGGGGTTATTCCTCAAGCTCGTCGATTCTACATTCAAGGTCTGATATCATGCCTTCGAGGTCGTCGGTCATCGATTCGACGTCGTCAAGCTGTTCTTCGATGTTTTTTAAGCGGTTGAGTATTTCTTTAAGGATAGCGTTGTCGGGGGTGTCGTATTCGGGATAAAGTTCCTTGCGCGCGAGGTCTGCCCATTTTATAATTTCGGGCCAGTCGCGAACGTCGGATTCCTGAAGCTTTATATCGAATTCTTCCTCGAATCTTAATCTCGCACGCAAAAGCGATGGATTTTCGGTTGAATTGTTGATTGCAGAATCGATTTTGTTCCAAACACCGCTTGCGTTCTGCGGAATTTCGGGGCAAGCGCCCATTTGGTTATTACCCTTGTAAATAAGTCCGTTATCTGCCAAATAATTCGACATTTCGGGCGTGAATTTCATAAGAAAATCCTGCAATACGTACAAATCAAGCTCACTTCTGTCGGCGCGTTCCTTAATTCCGCTTTCGAGAATCGATGAATCGCAGTTTCCGTAATAAATCATAATGTCGCGCCACGCCTGCGCGTTGTTTTTAAAATAGTCGGCATAGCCGAGGAAAATCTTCGAAACGTTCCGTCTGCCGAGCACGCCCCACCATCCGTTAAACGAGCCCGTTCCCTTGCGTGCGGCGAATTCTGCACCTTGGCGTGCCAAAACCTCCGAGGGAAAATCGGCGATAATGCTCTTCCAAACGTTCCAGCTGTCGTAATTTGCGACCATGTGTGTAAACATATCGTTGATAAATTCGATATCCTTGCAAAGAACCAATAGCTTGCCCGCTCTTAAATATTTTTCGTTCTTCTGCCGCCAATCTGCGGTCATATCTGCGTTTGAGATATATTCAACAACCGTGCTTTTAAGCGTCGGCTCGTCGACGTATTTTGCGAGTGAAATATTGCCGTTTGCGAGCATTTTCTTGCCTATATGACCGAGATATTCTTCGTTTGCAAAGCGGAAAAGCATTGTTGCCGCTTCGGTACCCTTTTCAGCGATGACCGCGTCGATCGCAATAGCAAGCGTTTCCTTCGACATATTGGGCGCCAGCGCATAAATCTCTCCGACGCGCGTCTTGTCGATAAGCGCAAAATACGCCTCGTCGGCAGAGCTGTTTGTCGTGGGAGCAGTGCTCGGTTGGCTTTCGTATAGGGTATTAATAAGCTCCTCGGCAGGAGTTTCGATAGCAAGGGCGATGTCGCCGATCTTGCTGATTTCCGGCAACGCTTCTGCGCGTTCCCATTTGCTTACCGCTTGGTGCGAAACGCCCACAAGGTCGGCAAGCTGATCCTGTGTCAAGCCTTTGTTTTTGCGCTTCTGCGACAGAAGATTCGCAAATTTTTCCATTTTGAACATTAAATTAACCTCCAATATAGCGTGCGGAAGGCCTTTCCTTGTGATAAGTTTAACCGAAATACAACGAAAAATCAATAAACTTGTGTTTGAAAACGCAAAAAAACGGTTGCAAATTTTGCAACCGTGGGTAGAGAGTTTTTGCTTCGCTCCGCTCTCGACACAAAAACGCAAGCATTTTGGTCGGCAATTAACGCACATGTCGCGGATTTTTATGGTAATTGATTGTAAAAACACTTCGTGTTTAGAATTGACGTTTAATTTAAAACCGTAGGGGCGATTCACGAATCGCCCGTTTGCGCAACGGGTTCGTTCAACCAAAAAAGAGAGGGGCTTTTTTAAAGCCCCTCTTGTGAGTGTAATTCTATTTGTTTTTATTCTCGCGTTTGAATTCAAGTATATCGCCGGGTTGACAGTCAAGCACATCACAAATGGCTTCGAGCGTCGAAAATCTTATCGCGCTGACCTTGCCGGTTTTCAGCTTTGAAAGGTTGACGTTTGCGACACCGACTTTTGCGGCGAGCTGGTTAAGCGATATTTTTCTATCTGCCATAACACGGTCAAGTCTTAATATAATTGCCATTTTGCACCCCGTTAAAGCGTTTCGTCGGATTCTTTTTGTAAGACTTCGCCGTGCTTGAACAGTATTGAAATCAAAAACAGAAACGATGTGCCGACAATGCTGTCTAAAGGAATTGAAATTCCATTGTGATGTGCGGAAATCAAAAGAGTTGAACCGTTTCCGATTTGTTCATAATCGCTTAAATAATATTGAAGATCATACGCTTCGAAAAAGTAATAGTTGCAAATATCGGCAATAAAAGAAACGATGCTTAGTACAAGAACAAGAACCGCCAAACGTCGGAACCCTTTGGACAATTGTAAGGAAAAAGAAACCGTATCTTTTTTCAAGGATTTAATGGTATTTCGGATTATAAAACAGCTTGCTAAAAACGCGATAATCGAGAAAAAACCAATGCCGAAGCAAGAAATCAATCTATAATTAAGAACTTGACCATCGGGTAGTAAGGCCTCGTTATAGAATTCAAATTCAACATCGCCGTAATCAAGCGTGTTGACCATATTATCAAGTGCAGACTCGCGAAGTTCGGGAATACACAAGGAAATTAACCACAGCAATAGAACGAATATAACTATGGCTATTGCGAATAAAGTGACTCTATCAATGACTTTTATTGTGGTAGAGAGCTTTTTTGCGTAGTTGTTCATATTTATACCTCCTTTATACTTTCATAATAATATGATAATATACATTTGTCAACAATAAATTAACGATAAACGTTAAATTTGTAACGTTTCACATAAATGTTTGTTGTTTTTTGTTTATTATGAAAAGTTTTGGTGAGGGAGCAGGAGGGAGGGGATTTTACAAAATCCCCTCCCTCGTAATATCTTTCAAACAAAACTTACTTATCCAAATAAGCGTTTGCCGCGAGTGCTGCGGTTGCGCCGTCTGCGATAGCGGTCGCAATTTGGCGGACGCCTTTAGTTCGGCAGTCACCTGCGACAAAAACACCCTCGGTTGCGGTAAGGCATTTTTCGTCGGAAACGATATAGCCCCATTTGTCGCGCTCTGCAATGCCTTCGGCAATAGCGGTGTCGGGCGCGAGGCCGATTGCAACGAAAACGCCCTCGAAATCGAGCTTAGTTTCAAGTCCGTCGGAAACACGCTTTGTCATAATACCCGTAAGCTCGCCGTTTTCCGAAAGAAATTCGGTTACAACGGTGCCGAAAATTGCGTTGACGTTGGGCTTTGCCATAAGCGCTTCTGCAAGACGGCTTTCACCCGTGAAGCTGTCGAGGTTTTGAATAACGGTTACGCTTTCGCAAAGGTCGGAAAGAAGGATAGCTTCCTGAAGCGCCGAATTGCCGCCGCCAATAACCGCAACCTTTTTGCCTGCGTGGAATGCGCCGTCGCAAACCGCGCAGAAGGAAATGCCGTTGCCGATAAGGTCGGTTTCGCCCTTAACGCCAAGCAGTCTGTGCTTTGCGCCCGTTGCGATGACGATTGCCTTTGCAGAATGCTCTCCGCAATCGGTTTTAACGGTTTTTGTGCCGTCGGGGTTGACGGTTATAGCTTCAACCTCTTCAAGCTCGACCTCTGCACCCTGTGCGAGCGCCTGCTCAACAAGACTGTCGGCAAGCTCGGTGCCCGAAACAGAGATGAATCCGGGGTAGTTTTCAATCTTCGGTGAGAATGTCATCTGTCCGCCGAAGCTTGTTTTTTCGAGAATAAGAACGCTTTTGTTAGCGCGGAGCGCGTAAATTGCGGCGGTCAGACCGGCAGGTCCTGCACCGATTATAATTATATCATGCATTATTTGTTTCCTTTCGGGCTTCGTTTTTGGGCTAAACTGAAATATCTATCGTGCTTTTTGCCTTGGGCAGTAGGTTTCTACAGCTCCAAGCCAAAAATCCCGATTTTATCTCCAAAAACGCGCGCCCTTTATGTAAGAATAGTTTATAAAACAGCAAACGGTATAAAAACTGTCGCAAGGGATACTCGCGACAGTTTTTGTTTTGCTAAAGTTTTTGGGACTTTCTGTTGGGGGGGATTTTTTAGGGGTTATCAGTTTCCGAGGTACTTTTTAATGTTGGAAACGTTAACGATCTTTTCGTTGCCGACTACAAGCGTAGGTGCCTGCTTAAGACCAAGCTGCTTTGCGAGCTCGGGTTCGTCCTCAACGTATACCTTGCGGTAGCTTACGTTTGCCTTGTCGAGAAGCGATGCGGCAATACGGCAGTTGGGGCAGGTCTTGGTTGCGAAAAGAATGGTTTCGTCGATGCTTGCACAGCAATCGCAAGCTTCTTCCTTCTTTGCGGAATCAACCTTTACGTCGGTCTTGTTAAGAACGTCGTAAACTACGCGATCCT